>CAJCJH010000029.1 GCA_903970615.1 Rhodospirillales bacterium | reverse complement strand
TTGCCCGCCAGCGAGTTCTTGGTGTTGCCATGAACATACTGAGTGTTGGTCGGGTAGACGCGCACCGAGCTGCCATAAGTCGAGCCGCAGATCCCGAGCGGGCCGGCGCTGATGCTCTGGGTACCGGAAACCAAGGGCTCCTGGTTGCACAGTCCGCGTAGCGCGCCATTGATGGCCGCAGCGCCGATACTGGCGGCAACGGCGTAGTCGGAGTTCACCAGATATTTGCCGTCGTAAGTCAGCGCCATTCCGTGCGGCAGGCCTTCGATACCGACGTCTTTATTGCCGAAATAGAACACGCCTTCGTTGTACGAACGCTGTAAGCGTAGGTCCGGCGAGCTGGTGTACTCGGTGGGATTACGTGGCTGATTGGCCACGACGACGCTGGTGTATTCGGTGATGCCCTTGTGACCCAGACTGGCATCGTCATCGGCCACGTTTTGGCCAGCCAGCAGGCTCGGCAGAATGCCGCCTTGTGCCGCATTGGCGAGCAACGGCACTGCCGCAGGTGCGGAGGGTTGGCAAGCGCCCGCAACGGTCGGCGCAGTGCGATCGGGATCGATTTCCGTCACCGTACCGCCCGGTCCATAAGCGTAGCTGCTCATGTAGGTGTAAAGAATCTTGTGGTTGGCACCAGTCGATGGCATGACGATGAAGTCGTCTGTCAGCGATGATTGACGCAGCTGCGTACCGCACACCGCGATCTGTGCCTGCTGAATATTACGCACGCTGGTGATATCGAAACGGAAAGCATTCTTGCTGATCACGCCGCCAGCAAAAGTGTACTTGTGACCTTGGGTAAGGCCATCGCCACCACCGGAAATGTAAGACGTGTAGCTCAGCATGTGATGCGGATCGTTATGCGAGTCCGAACCCAGCGCGCCGAGAATGTTGCCTGCCACGTTGGAACCCAGCACGTTTGGCAGTTCCGCGGTATTGATAACGTTGCCGTAAGTCGTCGAATTCGGCTCGGCGTCGATTACCGCCAGAAAATCCTGACTGGTGGTGGGATCGCAGGTCGGCAAAGCGCAACCGTCGCCCGTCCAGACCAGCAGCACCGTGCCATTCGGGATGACCTTACCGGTGTACTTGTTGACCGCCGGCTGCGCGCTCGGGTAGGTCGTGGTGCCGCTCAGCAAGCTCAAGGCTTTGGTAGCGGCGCTGCGAGTGGTAGTTGTGCTTCCCGAGGAAGAGCTGCCCGCCGCACTACCCAGCAACGCGCCGAGGGCGCTTGATGTCGCGCCGGTGTTTGCGGCGCTGCTCGTGCCCGAACTGCTCAGCACTGCACTCGACGTGCTGGACGAATTCGTTGAGCCATCCGTGCCGCTGAGAGCATCCAGCAGACTGCCAGTGTTATCGCCAGACGAATCCGTGTCGCTACTTGTCGTGGTCGCTGTCGAGGTCGCAGGCGTCGAACTGCTGGTCAGCAAAGACCCCAGCAGACCATCCGCATCGACCGACGCGGCTGAAGCCATCAGTCCCGCTGCGATAACCCCATTCAAAAGCTGCGTCCATCTGCGCCGCCTACCGTAAGAAACCATTTTTTTCACTCCCTACTCCTTTGAATTAATACCCTTGAAGATAAACTCCATTCGACATCATCGAATGCCTCACAACGAAACAGCCTTCGCGTCCAAAACCTACTATGGATCTTTTTTCTGCAACGGAAGGATACTGGTTTATCAAGGTATTTCGGCGCCAGGAAATTAGAACATTTTTGACAGTTCTAATTCACTATTTGAATCGACTGAAGAATCATTTTCGGACTCCGTATGACTTTATTTTTGATTTATCGATATCTTGCATATCGATATGCAATTACTGGCATTCAGAGTCATTCAAATAAATGATTGACGAGTTTTATTTTTGATATAAGTTTATTCCAGAGTGATATATTTCATGCCTGCATCGAATCAGAACAACTCCTGAACTCCATTTCTCGCCAAGTGATGCTGAAGCGGCTTGCGGCCGAATCGAATGAACAGGGCTGGCGTTATGAAGCTATCCAGAATCGTGCTGCTGATGAGTCCGCCGAAGATCACCAGTGCCACCGGATGCAGAATCTCCTTGCCAGGCTCGGCGCCTTGCCAAAGCAACGGCATTAAAGCGAGCGCGGCGATCAAGGCCGTCATCAACACCGGAGTGAGCCTCTCTCTTGAACCGCGCAGCACCAGCTCGCGGCCGAAGCTCTCGCCTTCATCGCGCGCCAGATGGATGAAGTGACTGATCTTCAGGATGCCATTGCGTGAGGCGATACCGGTGAGTGTGATGAATCCGATCAGGCTCGCCGCAGAGAGTGGGGTCGTCGTCAGCCAGAGCGCGGCCACACCGCCGATCAACGCGAACGGCACGTTGCCCAGAATCATCAGACTCAAGCGCCACGAGCGATAGCGGCCTTGTAGTACGACCGCTATCAACAGTAGAGACAGCAGCGCAAGGCCGCCAATCCGAACGAACGCCTGTTGCTGGGCTGACTGTTCGCCTTCCGCATGAATCTCGTAGCCCGGCGGCAGAGCAAGGCTGTCGACGGCGCTTCTCGCCTGCGCGCTCGCCACATCGAAATTCGCAGCGCCGTGCGTTTGATCCGGATACGCCGCAACCACCAGGCGGCGGCGCAAGTCTTCGCGAAGGATCTGATTCGGCCCGCCCGCCTCATCGAATCGGGCGATCCAGCTCAAGGGTACCGCGCCGCCCGGCGTATCGATCAACAGGTTCGCCAAAGCCGCGGGACTGCGCTGCGCTTCCGGCAGGCGCACCACCAGATCGAAACGGCGCTCGCCCTCGACGATCTGCGAAAGCGTCCGGCCGATGGTCAACTGGCTCAGCACATCCTGCACTGCGGCGGGTTCCACGCCGTATTGCGCAGCTGCGCGTGAATCCACATGCGCCTGCACCTGCGGCACGTCGACCTGCTTTTCCAGTTGCACGTCGGCGAGACCGGGAATACTCAGCAGTTGTTCGCGCACACGGCTGGCGAGATGGCGCAAGGTCGGCAAGTCGTCGCCGATGATCTTGAACACCAATGGCGCGCGTACGCCCGAAAGTAGATGATCGAGCCGATGCGAAATCGGCGCACCGATGGAAAGCATGCCCGGCAACGGCGACAAACGCGCGCGGATATCAGCAATTACGGCATTTCGCGCGCGGCCGCCCGATTTAAGCGACACTTCGATTTCCGAATAATGCACGCCTTCCGCATGTTCATCGAGTTCACCACGGCCGGTGCGGCGGCCGACGTGTTCCACTTCCGGCACTTGCAGCAAAACTTTTTCGGCGATGCGTCCCAGCCGATCCGATTCGGTCAGCGACACGCCGGGTTCGAGCAGCAGGTTGATCGTCAACGTGCGTTCGTTGAACGGCGGCAGAAAACTGCGCGGCAACGCAGCCGTCATCGCAATCGCAAGCACTACCAGTATTGCGGCTGCGACGAAACAGAAGGCCGAGTGATCGAGCACGTTTTGCAAGGCAGCGATATAACGCGATTTCAAATGATGCAGCCATCGGCGTTCATCATGGGATCCAGCAGAAGCGCTATTGAACGCGAATGCACACAACACCGGAGTCAAAGTGATAGCCACCAACAGGCTCGCCAGAATGGCGACGATATAGGCAATGCCGAGCGGTTCAAATAGGTGGCCTTCCATACCACCGAGTGCGAACAGCGGCAGGAATACCAGCACGATAATCAGCGTCGCGTAAAGAATGCCGGAGCGCACTTCGATGGTCGCGCGCGCGATGATTTGCGCTATCGTTGTGGTGTCGTTGGCACGCATGCGCAAACGCCGCAACACGTTCTCGATACCGACCACGGCATCGTCGACCAGCTCGCCGATCGCAATCGCAAGACCGCCGAGCGTCATTGTGTTGATCGACAAGCCAAGCAGATGTAGCGCGACGATGGCAGCGACGATCGAGAGCGGAATCGCTGCCAGGGCAATGCCGATGGCGCGCGAACTGTTGAGGAATACGAATAGCACGAGCGCGGTAATCAGTGCCGCGCCCCACAGCGCGCCGCGCACGTTGTCGATCGATTCGTGAATGAAATCGGCCTGCCGAAAAATAGTGCCACGAATCACGCCTTCCGGCAGTGCAGCATCGAGTCCGGCCAGCCGTTGTTCGATTGCCTGCGTCAGCTGCAAGGTATCTGCACCCGGCTGTTTCTGGACCGATAAAATCACCGCGGGATGACCATCCAAACCGGCTTCGCCGCGCTTGATTCGCGCGCCGGTAACGACATCGGCCAATTGATGCATGCGCAGCGTGTTGCCATTGCGATCCAGCACCGCGACCTGCCGAAGGTCTTCGGTTTTGAACGGCCGCCCGATGCTGCGGATCGCATATTCGCGTCCACCTGCATCGGCAAAACCGCCGCCCAGATTGCGGCCGAAACCGCTCACCGCCTGCACCAAATTTCCCAATGGAACATTCAGCAGACGCAGACGTTCCAGATCGGGCTGTACTTCAAACTGGCGCACATCGCCGCCAATGGGGATGACTTGCGCAACGCCGGGTATGCTCATCAAGGCTGGCCGCAGCGTCCAGTCCGCGACTTCACGCAAGGCCATCGGCGTGATGCTGTCGTGCTCAGAAGTCAGCGACAGCAGCAGGATTTCGCCCATCAGCGAGGTGATCGGACCAATCAGCGGCTGCGCGCCGTTGGGCAATTGTCCGCGCAAGGCTTCGAGCCGTTCTGCCACCAACTGACGATCACGATAGGGATCGCTTTCCCAATCGAATTCGGCGTAGACCACAGTCAGATCAGGGCTTGAAACCGATCTCACTCTTTGCACGTCCGGTAGTCCGCTGAGCGCGGTTTCGATCGGATAGGTAATCAAGGGCTCGATATCTTCCGGCGCGAATCCGGGTGATTCGACCTGCACCATCACCGTCGGCCGAGTGAGATCAGGCAGCACGTCCACTGGCAACTGCTGGGCGACGCGAGCGCCGACGATCAGAAAAACAAGCGCCAGCGCCAGTACCAGGCCACGGCTGCGCAGGCTCCATTCAACGATGCGGGAGAACATTACAGCCTTGGGTTCGTATTGGAACTCAAGACAAGCGCTGCCGACGCCGGCGCAGATTCAGCCAGCTAATCACGGCCACTAGCAGCGCGCCTGCCAGTACGACGAGTAATGGAATCGCACGCTGCGAAGCGGTTGGGTGCATATCACTAATTTGCGGCGCGGGCGGAATTACGCTTTGCAGATTCAGATCGAGATTCTTGCCGTGAATATGGACATTTGCCGCCGCTTCGCCGGGCTTATCAGATTGGTCGGACTTTTCAAGCAAATCCGCCGGCACACGATAAATTCCATCACCTGCCGCAGAAGCCTGTAAAAGCTGGCTTCCATTGCGGATCTGAACCTGCAGCCCATCGATCGGTGCATTGCTGGCGTAGTCGTCGATATAGATGACGATATCCTTGCTTTCATGAGCAACCACCATTTCCACTTGCGGCGTGGACGCCGTTCCGATGGGTGCGGGTGCGGCGATCGGCGTTGCGTCTTCATCATGATTCGCGGCGTGGTCATGCCCTTCGTGCGCCTGCGCGGCGGTGGCAAGCATGCAGCCGAGCACATAACCGGGCAAGCCTGAAAAACCGGCTGGCTTTCGTCGAGCGCTATTCATCGGTTTCGGCGAAACGTGGATCGTTGACGAAAGTCTCATCAGTGAGTGTTTTCAGGAATTGCAGGAGATCGCTGCGCTCGGCGGCATCCAGCTGGATGCCTTTAGCCAACAGCGGATCAAGCGTTGCTGAGGGCTGCACGCCGTTGATGTAGTGATCGAGCACCTGTTCCAGCGTGGCGTAGCGGCCATCGTGCATGTAAGGCGCGGTGAGTTCGATATTCCTCAAGCTCGGAACCCGGAAGGTGCCTTCGTCGGCGGCAGCATGGGTGACATCGGCGCGGCCGCGATCCGGCGGCGATCGATCGAGGCCGTTATTGCGAAAGCTGTAGTCGGTGAACAGCGGCTCTTGATGGCAGCTCGCGCAATGTTCACGAAAAACCTGCAAGCCATGCTTTTCCGCTGCGGAAAATGACTGATTACCGGCGAGGTATTGGTCGTAGCGCGAATCACTCGAAACCATTGTGCCCATGAACTGCGTGAGCGCGCGGAACACACGCTGAGTATCGATACCATTACTTCCAAACGCGGCGCGAAACTGCGCGGGATAACGCCGATCGGTATTGAGCTTTTCGATCACATGGACAATTTTTTCATCCATCTCGATCGGGTTCTCGATCGGCGCGATCGGCTGTAGTTCCAGGTTATGAACTGCACCATCCCACATGAAATTCGGTTGCCACGCGAGATTGAACAGACCCGGCGCGTTGCGCTTGCCGTTGACGCCGCCAATGCCGTGACTGATGCGATGATCCAGATGTGCGAACGCAGCGAACTGCTGATGGCAGCTGCCGCAAGCCATGGTGTTATCGCGCGATAAAATCGGATCATAAAACAGGCGACGGCCCAGTTCGAAGCCGGCCGGCGTGACGCGGTTATCGGCGAAATCATAGTGCGGTGCGGGCCAGCCATTCGGCACGTTCAGCTGCGGGGTTTGATGCAGACGTATGAAAGTTTGCAGCCGCAGGTAAGCACCACTCTCGCTGATTACGAATAGCGATAACGGCAACGCCAGCCACCAGAGCTTCGATTTTAATTTCCCCGGCAATTTCAGCCATCCCTTCGCTACTGCTTTCCGCACCGCATTCATGGCGCGTGGCTGGCCTTGCGCGGTTCGTTGTGAATGTGGTCGATGCGAAACATGCTGGCCGCGTTATCGGCAATCACTGCGCCCTGCGCGGAATCCATCACCGTGTTGGTTTCGGCCAGTCGAATATCGTGCGCGGCATGAAACAGTGCGGCGACGTCCATATGCAAATGGATCAGCGGTTCGATATTGGCACGTACATGCAGCGGCGTTTCGCCCACTGGCAAATAGACCTGGCGCGCCAGCGAATCCTTGCCGCCGCCACCGACGTGGAAGGTCAAGGCATGCTGCGGCGCAGAGGATTGCGGGGACTGGCCTTCGAGCGATAAAAAGATATAACCGGTACGCCAGGTCCAGAACATGCCGCGTGCCGGATCGAGCGCTCCGGTCTGAACGCCTGCGCTGTTGCGTGCGTCGTCGACGCCGACGAGAAATTCGACGCCGCTATAATCCCCCGCCGGGGCGTCGATGAACTTGAAGGTTTGCGAGGCCGGCACCGCGACATCCACCAGAAAATAACCTTCACTGGATTTCGCATCCAGCGGCGCTTGATAGAAGCTGCCATCAGCACGCCGCAGTCGAAAATTACTCAGGTAGTAACGCAGTCGCGTCGCCGAAAATTGATCGCCGGAAGCGGTGCGATAACTCACAGCACCACTGCCATCATCCAGTTGAAACGGCTGATCGCCGACGACCGGGCTGATTTCCAGGCGCGCCGAAAATGTCTCCGGACCTGACTTGAAAAACTTGCAGCCGCTCAGCAGTGACACCGTCAGCGCGGCGGCAAGGAAGGCGCCAGCAATACGTTGGTTGCCAGTATAGAAACCTTGCGCTTCATCAGCACGCTTCGACGGTGACATTATTATCGCTACGGAAGTTGTCCGCATCGAAACTGCGGCGGATACCGATGCCATCTATCAATCATTCCCTGAAGTTCGATCAATCCCTGTTCGACTGCGCACCCTCCGCACTCGAAGATTGATTGATACAAGAAGGTTCGCAAACACTTCATAAGCGACTCTCGAAACGAGTCGGAGAACGAAGCGCATTCCAAGTCGCTCAAGCGTTATGAAATATCATTACTTCACTCGGCCAGCGACGACGGAATGCTAAGGTTTCGACTCGCGGCAAGATAGTCGAAATCGATATTTTGTAGAGCTATGGTTAGAAGCGAAAAGTTCTATCGAACCATGCCCACTGACGAGTGGAGACCGATTGAAGACTGATCGACGCGGATTGCGTCTCAACTTCTCATGCGCTTAACGCGCTGCGCGCTTCAAGGCTTCGCGGATGATTTGATCGGTAGTCATGCCATCCTGTTTGATCGCATCGGTCAAGCGTTGCGCTTCGACCGGTTTGTAGCCCAGCCCTTCGAGCGCGGCACGCGCTTCGGCCAGAGGTGTTGCATCCACACCCGGCGCGATGCCGGGGAGTCCTTCGCCAGAACCGGCACCGGCCTTGTCGCGCATTTCGATGACGATACGCTCGGCGGTTTTCTTGCCGATGCCGGGCACCTTCACCAGCCGCGCAGTTTCGCCAGCGCGCACGGTGCTCCAGAAATCGTCGACGCTGATGCCGGACAACACCGCCAGCGCGACCTTGGGGCCGATGCCGCTGATCTTGATGAGTTCGCGGAACAGCGATTTTTCGATCAGCGTTGCAAACCCGTACAGCAGCTGCGCATCTTCA
Organism: Rhodospirillales bacterium; assembly: GCA_903970615.1. Classification (GTDB taxonomy): domain Bacteria; phylum Pseudomonadota; class Gammaproteobacteria; order Nevskiales; family Nevskiaceae; genus Nevskia. The sequence continues at coordinate 2,765 of CAJCJH010000029.1, read as the reverse complement.
CGCACCACCAGATGCGTGTGCAGCATCAGCGACTCGCCAACGCCGGGCAGTTTGAAGAAAGTCGACATCGGCGCTTCCACTTCATAGCCGACGCCATTGACGTCGATCAATAGTTGCGGCGGCTGTTTGCTGAGCAATTTTCCCGCGAGCCGGCCGATCATCGCTTCACCTGTTTGTCTGCAAGCTGACCGATCAGCTTACCCTCGGCATCCACCTGCATCTGCCGCCACGAAGTCGCGCGGCGTGCGCGGGACGTTGGCTTTTGTGCGACCAGCGCGCTGCGCCGATGGGCATGACACAAGGCGATGGCTAACGCATCCGCGGCATCGGTCGGCGGCGCTTCTGCGAGATTCAACAGCAGCGAAACCATGTGCTGGATCTGCGCTTTCTCGGCGCGGCCATAACCGACGATGGCGGACTTCACCGAGGTCGACGAATATTCGGCGACATCAAGCCCGGCATTCGCCAGCGCGCAAATGGCGGCACCGCGCGCCTGACCGAGAATCAGCGCGGTGGCGACGTTGGTCTTGACGAAGACTTCCTCGATCGCCGCTTCATGCGGCCGATATTCGACGATCACCGCGTGCAGTTCGCGCAGGATGCGCAGCAGGCGCTGAGGCAGCGGGCCGGCGGCGCAGGTGATGCGGCCGTGCGCGATCCAGCGACTGCGCGTGCCCACGACTTCGACGACGCCATAGCCGGTAACGCGCGAGCCGGGGTCGATGCCGATGATCCGCACGACCGGGCGCGCCGCCGCCATATCAATGACGCTTCACGAGGCGACCGTCACCGGCAGATCGGCGTTGTGATGCACGTCCTGAACGTCATCCAGTTCTTCGAGTTTTTCCAGCATTTTCCGCAGCGATTCTGCCGCTTCACCCGTCACCGCAATACGATTGGCAGGCCGCATCACCACGTCCGCTTCGATCGGCTGGAAGCCGGCAGCTTCGAGTTTCGATTTCAGGCTCTGGAAATTTTCCGGCGACACCAGCACATCGGTAAAACCGTCTTCGGTCTGCACATCGCTGGCGCCGGCTTCCACCGCAACCATCATGATTTCCTCTTCCAGCGCCGGGTTCGGGCGGATGTCGAAAATGATCTCGCCGGTTTCGGTGAACTGGAACGCCACCGAGCCGCTGGTGCCGAGATTGCCGCCGAATTTGGTGAAAGCGTGGCGCACATCGGCAACGGTGCGCGTTGGGTTATCCGTCATGCAATCGACCATCACCGCAACGCCGCCGGGGCCGTAGCCTTCGTAACGAATTTCCTGCACCTGATCGGCGCCAAGTTCGCCGGAGCCGCGCTTGATCGCACGCTCGATCGTATCCTTGGTGACATTCGCCGCATGCGCCTTGTCGATCGCCAATCGCAGGCGCGAATTGCCGGCGGGATCGCCGCCGCCCGCGCGTGCGGCCGCGTTGATCTCGCGGATAAACTTGGTGAAGGATTTCGCTTTCGCCGCGTCGGTGGCGTTCTTGCGTCCCTCGATGCTTGGACCTCGACCCATGACTCGCGCCGCTCCGATTACTTTTTTGCCGTGCAGTTCAGCAACACATTAAAAGCCGTTCAGCCCACTTAGAAGTTGACGCGCAAACCGATATGAAAGCCCTGATCGGCCCGATCTGCGCGATCGCTCAGCGGCAGCTCCAATCGGCGCCAACCGCCGTAAACAAAGGCCGGCCGGATGATCTGGTAATCCACATCGAAACCGTATTCCAGATAATGCTGGAAATCGCCGAAAGTCAAAATGCCGGGCGCGTAATACAGATAACCACCTACGCCGAGGCGCTCATTCAACTCGGGAATGCGATAGCCGAGCCTGCCGCCGAGGGCCGCGCCGCCGCCATCGTTGTGACTACCGCCGCGATCGGCCAGAAAGCCGCGCAAACCGACTCCGGCGACCACGCCTTCCGGCCCGACCTGCCCGGTTGCGAGCAAACCGATGTGGCCGAAATCGAGGTGATCGCCATTGCGGTCGCCATCATAAAGATAGCCGCCGTTGACCTCGGCCTGCGCTTCCTGCGCCACTGGCCCCAGGCTCGCTGCGCCATTTACCGCGAAGCTGTAGTTGTTGAAATCCAGATCGACCGAAGCCGCCTGCGCCGGCAATCCGAGGCTGGCGACAGCCGCAATCAAGATCACGCCGAGACGATGAATTTTCCTCATTGCAATATCCATCGATCGAAGCCCCTGCCCTTGCATCGACTCATCAAGCCTTGGCTTTCTTCGGCTTGTTGGCGGAATGAATCGCATGACCATCCACCGCCAGTGCGGCTTCGTGGAAGGTTTCGGAAAGTGTGGGATGACCGTGCATGGTCAGCTGGATATCTTCCGTGGTCGCGCCGAATTCGAGCGCGAGCACAGCCTCTGCCAACAACTCTGAAACATACGGACCGATCATGTGTACGCCGAGCACACGGTCGGTCTTCGCATCGGAAACAAACTTGATCATGCCGGTGGTGGCTTCCATCGCGCGGGCGCGGCCATTGGCGGCGAACGGGCTGGAACCGGTTTTCACCTCGAAACCCTCCTTGGTCGCCTGCTCTTCGGACAAACCAACCCAGGCTACTTCCGGATAGGTGTAGATCACCGACGGCACCGCCTTGTAATTGACTTCGCTCTTCTCGCCGGCGAGCTGTTCGGCTAGCACCACGCCTTCCTCGATCGCCTTGTGCGCGAGCATCGCCCCGCCGGTCACGTCGCCCACCGCGTAAACGCCTTCGGTACTGGTCTTGTAATGCTTGTCGATCTTGACGAAGCCACGC
>CAJCJH010000028.1 GCA_903970615.1 Rhodospirillales bacterium | reverse complement strand
TGGCGGAGAGAGCGGGATTCGAACCCGCGATACAGGGTTTAGCTGTATACACGCTTTCCAGGCGTGCTCCTTCAACCGCTCGGACATCTCTCCGCAGAATTCCGCTGTGCTGCTTTTTGCAAGCTCGCCGTAATGCTTATCGCCGACGAAGCGAGCGCATTTTATAGCAAGGACTGCGGCGCTGCTTAGCTGGATGACGGCAGCTTGGCGGCAGCGGGCAACGGTGGCGGTTCGTCGAGGCATTGCACGCGCTTGCCTTCGTTGGCCTTGCGGCCGCCCGGCAATAGCACGCCATAAGGCGCTTCCGTTTTCGGCGCCGGGGGAACATTCAAGGCAGTTGCCGATTGCGGCAGGCTGAGGCCGCTGGTGGCGGTAATCGGCACAATGGATTCCGCCTTGTCGTAAGGCTGTGCTTTCAGACAATAGCCGCCACCGCCAGCGCAACCGGTCATCATCAACACGCCAACCGCAGTCAAAACCTGGCTTGCAAACTTCACGAACTTACTCCTGATGCACGCAGCGCTGCGTGTACGACGGCATGGTACTCGTTTGCCAGCGGCACCAGCGGTAAGCGGATACCGGCGGGGATCAAGCCCATCTGGTTCAACGCCCATTTTGCCGGAATTGGGTTGGGCTCGATGAATAAATCCTTGTGCAGCGGCGCGAGCATGCGATCCAGTTGTTCGGCGCTGGCGCGATCACCTTTTTGCGCCGCGGCACACATTTGATGCATCAGTCTTGGCGCGACATTGGCAGTGACCGAAATATCGCCATGGCAGCCGAGCAGAATGGATTCGCAGGCCGTGGCATCGTCGCCGGAGTAAAGGCTGAAATCCTTCAACTGCAAATCCAGCAATTCGCGGATGCGACCGAGTTCACCCTTGGCTTCTTTCAGGCCGATGATGTTGTCGATCGCAGCGAGTCGCGCCACGGTTGCGGGCAGCATGTCGCAGCCGGTGCGGCCGGGCACGTTGTACAAAATGATCGGTACCGGCACCGCTTCGGCAATCGCCTTGTAATGACGATAAAGCCCTTCTTGCGGCGGCTTATTGTAATAAGGTGTGACCAGCAGACAGGCCTGCACACCGGCTTGCAGGCCAGCGGCGGTGAGTTCGATCGCCTCGCGGGTGGAATTCGCGCCGGTGCCGGCGATCACCGGAATGCGGCCTTTGACCACGCCGACCACGCGGCGGATCACGGCCAGATGCTCGTCCACATCCAGCGTGGCGGATTCGCCGGTGGTGCCGACGGCGACGATGCCATCGGTGCCTTCCGCCAGATGCCATTCGACCAGACGATCAAGGGCTGCGAAATCCACCGCGCCGTCTGCGGCCATCGGCGTTACCAAGGCGACGATGCTGCCCTGAATCATTCGAGTTTTGTAAGGATTGGTTAAAATGAGATTATAGCCAAGCCGGCATGTCCTTAGCCCTGACCGGCACATTATTTTTCGAGCCGACGTTTGAACAATCCTGCAGTGACACCTTCATCCGACAATCTGTTGTCGATCTCCGTGCTCGGCCGGCCGCGGCCCCAATTGGCACTCGAATTATTCAAGGCGATCCGCGAACGCGGCGGCGAAGTGGAAGATTGCCGCGTGGCGCCGGTCGGCGATCTGCTCACCGCGAATCTGGTGGTTTCCGGCAATTGGAGCACGCTGGGCCGGCTCGAAACCGCGCTGCCGGGCGTGGCCGAAAAGCTCGAACTGCAGGTGCGTTTCCAGCGCTCCGGTCAGCGCGAGCAGAACCCGGAATTCCGGCCTTATGCGGCGGATGTGATCGCGCCGCAGCAGCCGGATTTGCTGGTGCATCTGCTGGAATTTTTCCATGGCCAGGATTTGCAGGTGGCGGAAATGTCGACACAGAAATATCAGTCGACCCACACCGGTGCCGGCATGGTCAGCGTGCAGTTGGTATTGCATGTGCCAGTGAATCAGCATCCACAGGCATTGCGCGAGTCGTTCATGGACTTGTGCGACGATCTGAATGCGGACGGTATGCTCGATCCCATTAAAACCTGAGCCCAAACCTGTAACGCTTTTTTATCCTGCGCAAAACCTGCATGACTAGGAGTGTCGATGAGCCTGAAAATCGGCGATAAATTGCCAAAGCTGCGACTGCCCGCCAACGGCGGCCGCGAAGTCGGTCTGGACGATTACAAAGGCAAAAAACTGGTGGTGTATTTCTATCCGAAAGACAACACGCCGGGCTGCACGCTCGAAGGCCAGGATTTCACCGCGCTCTACATGGACTTCACCAAGGCCGGCGCAGACATCGTCGGCGTTTCCAAGGACAGCGTTAAGTCACACGATAATTTCTGCGCGAAATTCGGCTTTCCATTCACGCTGCTGTCGGATGCCGACGAAACAATGTGCAACGCGTTCGGCGCGATCGTCGAAAAAAGCATGTACGGCAAAAAATACATGGGGATTGATCGCTGCACTTTCCTGTTCGACAGCAAAGGCGTGCTGCGTCAGGACTGGCGCAAAGTCTCGGCCAAAGGTCACGCTGCGGAAGTGCTGGCGGCTGTGCAGGCGCTTTGATTCGCTGCCGACCGTATCCATCCTTCGCACGTTCTGTTCGCTGAATCTTTTTGCTCCACCCGCGCCAGAAACTGCTGGCCGCTGCGCTATTTTTCGGTCTGAATGAAAAAGAAAATTTTCGTACTCGATACCAACGTGCTGATGCACGATCCGAGCTGTCTGTTCCGCTTCGAGGAACACGATCTGTTCATTCCGATGGTGGTGCTGGAAGAACTCGACGCCGCCAAGAAAGGCACCAGCGAAGTTTCGCGCAATGCGCGTCAGGTGAGCCGTTTTCTCGATGAAATGATGCGCGGCAAGGATCACGCGCAGATCGAAAAAGGCCTGCCGCTGCCGACGCCGCAGAACAAGGGCAACAGTATCGCCGCCTTGACCAGCAACGGCAATGGCACGCACATTCCGGTGGTCAGCGGCCGGTTGTTTTTCCAGACGCGCCCGCCCGATGCCTCGCTGCCGGAAATCCTGCCGGGCAACAAGCCGGACAACAGTATTTTATTGACCGCACTCGGCCTGCATACGCAGCATCCGGCGCGGCAAATTACGCTGGTTTCCAAAGACATCAACCTGCGTATCAAGGCCGCAATCGTCGGCGTTCACACCGAGGATTACAGCAACGATCAGGTGCTGGACGATCTCGATCTGCTCTACACCGGCTACAGCGAATTGCCGGCGGATTTCTGGCAGACGCACGGCGAGAAAATGGAATCCTGGCAGGACGATCGCGGCCGCGCCTGCTATCGCGTGCGCGGGCCGAATGTGAAGGATTGGCACGTCAATCAGTTCCTTTATCTGCCGGACGAAGTCGAACGCGGCCTCGAACTCAGCGTGCAAGGCGCAGGCGATCCCGCATCCTTGCGCGTGATCCGCGATTACCGCGCCGGCAAAACGCCGGTGTGGGGTATTCACGCAAAGAACCGCGAGCAGAATTTCGCGCTGAATTTATTGCTCGATCCGGAAGTCGATTTCGTCACGCTGCTCGGCGCCGCAGGCACCGGCAAAACCTTGCTGACGCTCGCCGCCGGACTCGCGCAAACGCTTGACGAGCCGCGCTACCGCGAGATCATCATGACGCGCGTTACCGTGCCGCTCGGCGAGGACATCGGCTTCCTGCCCGGCACCGAAGAGGAAAAAATGACGCCGTGGATGGGTGCCTTGATGGACAACCTCGAAGTGCTCACGCAAACCAGCAACGCCGGTGATTGGGAACGCGCCGCGACCAACGATCTGCTCAGCAAGCGCATCAAAATCCGCTCGCTCAATTTCATGCGCGGCCGCACCTTCCTGAACCGCTTCATCATCATCGACGAAGCGCAGAACCTGACCGCCAAGCAGATGAAAACGCTGATCACGCGCTGCGGCCCCGGCAGCAAGATGGTCTGCCTCGGCAATCTCGCGCAGATCGATACGCCGTATCTTTCGGAGACGACTTCAGGCCTGACTTATGTCGTCGATCGCTTCCGCGGCTGGCCGCACGGCGGCCACGTTACCCTCGCGCGCGGCGAGCGTTCGCGTCTGGCGGCATTCGCATCCGATGTGCTTTAGGACATGCTTTAGAGTGACCAAACTGCGCATTTTCGGGAGTCCGCAGAGATGTTAGGAACGCTGGCACGCGGCATGAAGGATGGCGCACTCGGCCTCACTTTCCGGGCTTATTTGAACGACAAGTTCAAGGAGTACGGCGAGGTGACCGATGTGGTGGTCGACACCCAGGGCAATCGCCTGATGATCGAAGCCATGCTGCGCGGCGAAACCGATCGGGTGACGGCCACCATCGAGCGCTACGACATCGAAAAAACCGGCGACGGCATCTTCATCGTGCTGCGCCAGTTTTCGAGTTCACGCGCCTGGCTGACGCTGTTGCTGACGCAGCTGTTTTCCGGCAAGCGCTATAAATTGCCCTCGGCGGTCAGCAAGCTGCTCTGAAAACTGCGCTGAATTCTTTGCTTTTTGTTGGGCAAATTCGCTCGTAAAAGCGCTTCATCAAACCGGCGAACTGAAATCAAGCGTGACCCTGCTGGTTCATGCGCGCTCAAAATCGAACGCCAGCGTGTCGCCGATATGCGGCAGGTCCAGCATCAGCATCAGCAGGCGATCCAACCCGATCGCAACTCCGGCGCAGGCCGGCATGCCCGCAGCCAGCGCATCGATCAAATTCTCGTCGTAAGGCGGCACGTGTTGACCACGTTCGCGGCGGCGCTGTTGATCGAACTGGAAACGCTGGCGCTGTTCTGAGGCATCGACCAGTTCACCAAAACCATTGGCGAGTTCGTGCCCTTTCCAGAACAACTCAAAGCGTTCGGCAACCGGCGGCTGATCCTGCCGGACGCGCGCCAGCGCGGCCTGCGACGCGGGAAAATCGTACAGAAACTCTGGCGCAGCGATGCCAAGTCGCGGCGTAACGACATTGCTCATCAATAGATCAAGCCAGAAATTGCGTTGCGCTTCGACTGAATTTTCGATCGGCTCCGGCAAAGAATTCATCGCTTGCAGGCAGGCGTTTCTCAAGTTCTCCAGGCTGGCTGCGAATGGATCGAGCCCGGCATGTTGCAGGAATGCGTCCTGATAAGTGATGGCGCCGAAACTGACATGCGCTGCGCCGGCATGGATCAGCAAGTCGTTCACTTCGTCCATCAAGCGGCGATAGTCCCAATCGGGCCGATACCATTCCAGTAGCGAGAATTCGGGATTGTGGAGCCGTCCAGACTCCTCTCTGCGGAACACCCGTGCAATTTGATAAATCGCTCCACTGCCGGCGGCAAGCAGGCGCTTCATGGCGAATTCCGGCGAGGTCTGCAACCAGTACCCGCTGCGGGTGTCAAAACTGTCGATGTTGGGGTCTACTGTCGCCGACGACGACAAGACTGGCGTCTCCACTTCCACGACTTGCCTTTGTGCAAAGAAGCCGCGAATGCTGGCGTAAAGCGTGGCGCGCGCGCGCAGTGCCGATGATCGAGCGCGGGGCTGCCAGCTTGGATTTTCTGTCATTGACGTTACTTTAAGCCGATGCTATAACGCCCGGCTGCTAAAGGGCTGTAAGCCCACAACCTTACCTGTAAAACGTGGTTTTGGAGAAGTTGGTAATGATGAAGAAGTTGGCGCAAAAAGCAAAAAATAAGGCCCCTGCCAAAAAGCCAATTGCGGCAACAAAAGTCGTGAAAAAAGCGAAAGTTGCCAAGCCCGCGCCTGCGGCGGCAAAAAGCGCCAAAAAGCCGACCAAGTCTTTCGTGAAAACGGTAAAAGCCCTGCTGAAAGGCAAGCCTGCGGCAAAACCGGTCGTCAAGAAAATCGCGGCCAAGCCCGCAAAAAAAATCAGCACGCCGGCCAAGCCAGCGCCGATGAAGGCCGCGAAGCCAGCGCCGAAACCTGCGCCCAAATCAACGCCGAAAGCGCCGGTTAAAACCGCCGCCAAGCCGCTCCCGAAGGCCGCAGCACCGGCTCCGGTCTCGAAGAAAAGCCCGGCATTTGCACCGCTTACAAAGCCGGCTGCGCGAGCTCCGGTGCCTAAAGCGATGGCATCGTCGGCCAAACCGACGCCGGTGGTGAAGGTGAAACGTCCGCCTTCCACGAACGGGGTTGAGTTCGCCGGCAATCTGGCCGACGAGGATATCCGGGCGATGCCGGACGACGAATACATGAACGATGTTCAGCTGGAATTTTTCCGCCAGCGGCTGATCAAGATGCGCGAAGAAGTGCTGGCACGCGAACTCGATGTGAAAGAACGACTGCATCAGCGTGAGGTTTTTGCGGACCCCGCCGATCGCGCCACCGCCGAAGAAGAGCACTGGCTGGATTTGCGTCTGCGCGAACGCGAGTCGATGCTGATGCGCAAGATCGAAGATTCCCTGCGCCGCATCCGCGACCGCGAATACGGCTACTGCACCAAAACCGGCGAAGCCATCGGCATTCCACGCCTGCTAGCCCGCCCGACCGCCACTGTGATCGTCGATGTGAAAGGCCAGGACGAAAAAGTCGAGACGCATTTCCGCGATCGCTAAGCGGCAAGCATTGCTTCTGGCTGCCCGCGCAGGAATGTCAGGCTAATTCTTCTGGAACAGCGCACGGCGATTGGGTAGGACGCCGCGTATTTTCTGGACAACCTGAAATCCCGCTGCATACTTCCAGCGAATGAATTCTTAGTTATTCTTTTTTATCCAATTACTTGTTGTTTTATTGGCTCCGCGACCAGGACTCGAACCTGGGACCCAGTGATTAACAGTCACTTGCTCTACCGACTGAGCTATCGCGGAACGCACAAAAAACCAGTGCAACGGGGTGCGTATTGTAGTCAAAGCCGGCGGGCATGCAATGGCGCCGGCGCGAAATTGTGAAAGCTCAGCCGCGGGCGAACTGTTCGATACGCTTGAGTGATTCCTGCAACACGCGGTCGCTAGTGGCGAACGACAGCCGCACCGTGCCGGGCGTGCCGAACGCCGAGCCGGGCACCAGCGCGACCAGGGCTTGGTTGAGCAGCTTGTCGGCGAGTTCCAGATCGTCTTTCAAACCCTTCGCGGCGACGAGGCCGCTGACATCCGGAAACGCGTAGAACGTGCCGTCGCCCGGCGCGCAGTGTATGCCGGGAATCTGGTTGAGGCCGGCGACGAGGAAGTCATGCCGGCGCTTGAATGCGGCGGTCATTTCCGCGACGCAGATCTGATCGCCGTTGAGTGCGGCTTCGGCGGCGACCTGCGAAATCGAGGTCGGGTTTGAAGTACTCTGGCTCTGGATATTCGACATCTGCGTAATCAAGCCTTTAGGCCCGCAGGCCCAGCCAAGTCGCCAGCCGGTCATCGAATAGGTTTTTGAGACCGCATGAATCACCACCGTGCGATCGTACAAATCCGGGCAGACGTTGATGATGTTGGCGAACGGCTCGGCCGCCCACAGAATCTTTTCGTACATATCATCGGTGGCGATGACGATGCGCGGATGCTTGCGCAGCACCTCGCCGAGCGCGGCCAGTTCGGCGCGCGTGTAGGCCATGCCGGAAGGGTTCGACGGACTGTTCAAGAACAACAATTTCGAGCGCGGCGTGATCGCGGCGGCAAGCTGATCGGCAGTGATCTTGTAGCGCGCCGCTGGCGTGGTTTCGATCACCACAGGCACGCCATCGGCGAGCAAGGCCATGTCCGGATAACTCACCCAGTACGGCGCCGGAATCAGCACTTCATCGCCCGCATCCAGCAGCGCTTGGCAGAGGTTGTAGCAGGCCTGCTTGCCGCCGACCGAGGCGATCACCTGCGCCGGTTCGTAGTTCAGTTGATTGTCACGCGCGTGCTTGGCGATGATCGCTTTCTTCAAGCTTGGCGTGCCGCCCACAGCAGTGTACTTGGTGAAGCCATCGTGGATGGCTTTTTCGGCAGCGGCCTTGATGTGCGCAGGCGTATCGAAATCCGGCTCGCCGGCGCTCAGGGATAACACATCCTTGCCCGCGGCCTTCATCTCGCCGGCTTTGGCAGAGACGGCCAGCGTCGGCGATGGCTTGATGCGGCGGACACGTTGTGCGTACGAAATTTCCACGGATTTTCCTGCGGCGGTTGAAGGTCAAAAGCGCGACATAATACGCAATGCAGTCGCCGCGTTCACGCGGCCCGATCCGGCAGTTTCGAGACATTCCATGAAGCAGGCAGCAGACAGCGGCGAAGTCGCGTTCGAGCATATTTCCGGCAAGGTCGTGCGGCTCAAGCGGCGCGCGGACGATCCGTTCAAATTGAAGGCGGACTGGGCGCCGGCAGGCGATCAGCCGGCAGCGATTACGCAGATGATCGAGAACCTCAAGGACGGCTTGGCGCATCAGGTGCTGCTTGGCGTCACCGGTTCGGGCAAGACGTTTTCGATCGCCAATGTCATCAGCAAGGTGCAACGGCCGACGCTGGTGATGGCGCCGAACAAGACGCTGGCCGGTCAACTTTATGGCGAGTTCAAGGAGTTCTTCCCGAACAACGCGGTGGAATATTTCGTCAGTTATTACGACTACTATCAACCAGAAGCCTATGTGCCTTCGACCGATACCTTCATTGAAAAGGATTCATCGATCAACGAGCAGATCGAGCAGATGCGCTTGTCGGCGACCAAGGCCTTGATGGAGCGGCGCGATGCGATCGTGGTGGCTTCGGTCTCGGCGATTTATGGTCTCGGCGATCCGGAATCCTATTTCCAGATGGTGCTGCATCTGGCGATCGGCGATCAATACGGCCAGCGCGAAATCATCCGCCGGCTCACTGAAATGCAATACAGCCGCAACGAAACCGAACTCGCGCGCGGCACCTATCGCGTGCGCGGCGAAGTGATCGACATTCATCCGGCTGAGAGTGATGACGAAGCGGTGCGTGTGGAGTTGTTCGACGACGAAATCGAAGCCATCAGTGTGTTCGATCCACTGACCGGCGAAGTACGCAACAAGCTTCCGCGCTTCAGCATTTATGCGAAGAGCCATTACGTCACGCCGCGCGAGCATCTGGTGAATATGCGCGACAACATTCAGGATGAATTGCAGCAGCGTCTCGCCTACTTCAAGGCGAATGGGAAACTGCTGGAAGCGCAGCGCATTGAACAGCGCACGACGTTCGATCTGGAGATGATTCAGGAAGTCGGCTACTGCTCCGGCATCGAAAATTATTCGCGCTGGATGACCGGCCGCGCACCGGGCGAACCACCGCCCTGCCTGTTCGATTATCTGCCACCGGACGCGCTCGTCGTGATCGACGAAAGCCATGTGACCGTGCCGCAGATCGGCGGCATGTATAAGGGTGACCGCGCGCGTAAGGAGACATTAGTCGAGTACGGATTTCGTCTGCCCTCGGCACTCGACAACCGGCCCTTGAAGTTCGATGAATTCCAGCGGCTGACGCCGCAGACGATTTATGTTTCGGCCACGCCCGGCCCTTACGAAATCGAGAAGGCCGGCAGCGCGGTAGTCGAGCAATTGGTGCGCCCGACCGGGCTAGTCGATCCCATTACTGAAGTCAGGCCGGCATCCACACAGGTTGACGATGTACTCGGCGAAATTCGTCTGCGAGTCAATAAAACCGAGCGTGTACTGATTACCACGCTGACTAAACGCATGGCCGAAGACTTGACCGACTATCTGAATGAAAACGGCGTGCGCGTGCGTTACCTGCATTCGGATATCGAAACGGTAGAGCGTTCCGAAATCATCCGCGATCTGCGCTTGGGCGTATTTGATGTGCTGGTCGGCATCAATCTATTACGTGAAGGTCTCGATCTTCCGGAAGTCTCCTTGGTAGCGATTCTGGATGCCGACAAGGAAGGCTTTCTGCGTTCCGAACGCTCGCTGATCCAGACCATCGGCCGCGCCGCGCGGCATCTCAACGGCAAGGCAATTTTGTATGCCGACAAGATCACCGGATCGATGCAGCGCGCGCTCGACGAAACCGAGCGCCGCCGCAACAAGCAGATCGCGCACAACTTGAAGGAGGGCATCACGCCGGTCGGTGTACAAAAGCGCATCGCCGACGTCATGCGCTTTGGCTATGAAACGGTCGATAGCGTGGTCGCGCAGCGGGTTGCCGAACGCCAGGCCAGCGAATACGCGAAGATGACGCCGCAAAAGCTCGCCAAGACCATCGCTAAACTCGAAAAGGAAATGCGCCAGGCCGCACAGAATCTGGAATTCGAGCTGGCCGGCAAAAAGCGCGACGAGTTACGCCAGCTGCGTGAACAAACTTTCGGGCCGGCGGGTGCTTGAGCTCAAACAGACTGTTCGCTGGGCAGTACGCCGTTCAGCCTGATTTTGTGTTTCAAAGTGGCCTATGCCTTTCGATATGCAGCACACCGGCAGCAAGACGCTTGCACCCGCCCTGATCGTCCAGTAACCTTCGCGCTCGGCAAAGCGCAGGCGCGTAGCTCAGCTGGTTAGAGCACCACCTTGACATGGTGGGGGTCGATGGTTCGAGTCCATTCGCGCCTACCAATTCAAATACCTGGTTTTGATTTGGCGGTTTTCTACTAACCGGCCGCTATCCTCGTGGAGTTACAAATCTGGGCAGATTGGCCTATGCCCAGAACCCGCGATCGCCCTCGACGTGCTTGGCCTGCCAATCTGTGTGAGCGCAGATTGGTGACTCGTATACTTCCATCACCGCGATTCCCATCTCGGAAGGGAAGTCTGTATCGGGCGGGACTTTGCTGCGGCTAAGCCGGCCATAGCGATTATCAACAGCAAGCTTGCCATCGAACCGGCCGATCGGATGTTAAGCCAGACTAAAGGAAAACTATTTAGGATTTGCAGGTTTTCAATTTCTTCGAGTTGCGACTTAGGAGATCGGAAAGTCCATGCGAATGGCGATGGTTTTGAATTTTGCCGGCTGGGCGATTCTGATCGCTGCGAATTTGTACGTTTTACTGGCCGCGCTGGCGCAAACGATCTGGTTTCTACGGCCGGTTTCGCGCACATCGCTGGACGCACTGCCTGCGGTGAGCATTCTGAAACCACTGTGCGGTGACGAGCCTCGGCTGTATCAAAACCTGCGCAGCTTCTGCCTGCAAGCTTATCCGCAATTCCAGCTGATTTTCGGCACGCGATTCGCCGATGATCCGGCGCTCACGGTGGCGCGCCACCTGCAGACGGAGTTTCCGCAGCTCGATATCAGCGTGGTGTGCGCGCCGCAGATTCACGGCCGCAATCTGAAGATCAGCAACCTTATCAACATGCTGCCCGCGGCCAGGCACGATGTGCTGGTGATTTCGGATAGCGACATCAAGGTCGATCCCGACTATCTCGGCAATGTGATCGCGCCGCTGCAACGCGCCGAAGTCGGCCTCGTCACCTGTCTTTATCACGGGCGGGCGATCGGCGGCTTCTGGACGCATCTGGGCAAGCTGTTCATCGACGACTGGTTTCGCCCTTCGGTGTTGCTGACGCGATTATTCGGCGCCAGCACATTTGGATTTGGCGCCACGCTAGCGCTGCGGCGCGACACGCTAAATGCCATTGGAGGCCTGCAAAAACTGGCATCCAGCCTGGCTGACGATCAAGCGCTCGGCGCCATCGTGCGGGCGCACGGTCTGCGCACGGTGCTGTCGCGGCAGGAAGTGGCCACCGACGTGACCGAACGCCGGCTCGAAGAATTGGCCGCGCACGAACTCCGCTGGCTGCGCACCATCCGCATGGTGCAGCCGCTGGGCTACAGCTTCAGTTTCGTCACGTTCACGATGCCGGTGGCCTTCGGCAGCTGGCTGCTGATCCGCAACCAGGCAATGGCAACACCGCTCTTGCTGCTCGCCTTGAGCGGCCGACTGATGCTGCATTTTCAATCGATCCGACGATCCAGAAACACGAGCCCGCTGACCAGCTTGATCTCCCGAACGATTTTCGATCTCGGCCTGTTGGCGGCTCGGGATACGCTGTCGCTGGGGCTTTGGGCGCTGGCATTTTTCGGCACCCGCGTGAGCTGGCGCGGCCAGCAACTTTTCGCAGTGGCCGGTAATAATATTCCGCTGACCGAAGCCGAATCTTCCGAGATTTCCTCATGACTCTGACCACAACAACCTCGAATACTTCCAGCACATTCCTTAAAACGCTGTTCCTGCAGGCGCCGTCGTTCGATGGCTTCGACGGCGGCGCGGGCTCGCGCTATCAGGCCAAACGCGAAATAAAATCCTTCTGGTTTCCGACCTGGCTGGCGCAACCTGCCGCGCTGGTGCCGGGCTCGCGCGTGCTCGATGCGCCGGCTGACGAAATCAACATCGAACAAACCTTGCAGATCGCGCGCAGCTACGAACTGGTGATCCTGCACACCAGCACGCCTTCGTTCCCGACCGATGCCAAGTTCGCCGAGCTGCTTAAACAGCACAATCCGCAAGTGATGATCGGCCTGGTCGGCGCGAAGACGATGGTCGATCCGGAAGGCTCGCTCAAGGCCACGCGCGCGATCGATTTCGTCTGCCGCGAAGAATTCGACTTCACGTGCCAGGAAGTGGCGGCGGGCAAGCCGCTCGCGCAGATCCAGGGGCTGAGCTACCGCGCTGCAGACGGCTCGATCGAGCACAACGAGGCACGTCCGATCCTTGAGAACATGGACGAGTTGCCCTTTGTCGCGCCCGTCTACCAACGCGATCTGAAGATCGAGAACTACTTCATC
>CAJCJH010000027.1 GCA_903970615.1 Rhodospirillales bacterium | reverse complement strand
TCCTGATACGCCTGTTGAATGTCGTTGGCCGAGCGTTGCGCGTCGAGCAGTTCGAGCAGGCTGCTGCCGCCGTGTTCGTAGCTGTAGCGGCGGGCGTCGAGCAGGGTCTGGGTGGATTTGAGGATGTCGCTTTTGAACGATTGCACGCGCGTGAGTGCGGAGCGATATTGCTCATCGGCGGTGCGGATGGCGACTTCGGCTTTCATCTCGGCGGCTTCGAGTTGTACCTGCGCCTGATCCGCTTGCGCGCGTGCGGCGCTCACGCCGTATTGGCCGCGATCGAACAGCGGCACCGGGATCGAAAGCGTGAGGTCGAGTTGATGGAATGCGGGAGTCGGATCGATCGGATGATTCAGTGCGACGCCACCGTTGTAGGCGTATTGCACGCCGACATCGACATCCGGAATGATCTGACGCTTGGCCAGCACGAGGCTGCTTTGCGCGGCATCGCGGTTGTGGCGCAGCGCGACGAGATCGGGCCGGTTGACCAGCGCTTGGCTAATCAGCGTGGGTAAGTCATAGCTACGCGCGGCCTGTTCCAGATGGCCTTTGACGATGAAGCGGGTTTGCCCGCGATTGCGGCCGAGAAAAGTAGATAAGGCTAGCCGCGCCTGTTCGGCATCGTCTTCGGCCTTGGAGAGATCGTTGCGGAATTGCAGTTCGTCGAGGCGCGTCTGGATCAGGTCCGCTTCGCCGATATCGCCATCGTGGAAGCGGGTTTCCTGCGCTTGCGTGAGTTCGGCGAGATAGGCTGCGGCAGTGCGCAGCGAATCCACCGTGCGCTGGGTCGCAAGCGCATCGGCGAAGGCTTCGGAGGCATCGATCTTGAGATTGCGGAAGAAGTCGTCAACCGTCGCGGCTGCGGCGCGATAGGTTTCGTCCGCCACGCGCACGCGCCACTTACGCTTACCGCCGAGCTGCAGGGTTTCGGTGATGCCGACGCTGCGGCTTTCCACCTGCCGCAGCAGCGCCGCTTCGCCGTTGGTGCCGGTCGCATATTTATCGTGATAGGTGAGATCACGATTGCCGTCGAGAGAGAGCGTGGGATTCGGCAACAGCTTGGCCGCGCCGAGCTGTGCCTTGGCGATGTCGACGTTATAGCGTTGCGCGGCGTAGTCCAGATTCGCCTGCAGCACTTCGCGGATGAAGCTGTCGTAATCGAGCGGTTGTTCGCTGGCTGGCGACGGCGTGACCGTCCAGTCCGCACGCGGCGCGCCGATGCCGCCGTCGGAGATGAACACTGCCGCCTGCGCCGGTGGCGCAAGATCGATGATCGTTGCCTGGGCCGGCGCTTCGGCCGGAACTTGGATGGGTGCAACGGCGGGTGCCTGTGCCGGCGCGGTGGCCGAGGCTTCGATCGGCACAGGAATATTCGGCGCTGTCGGAGCGGCATCCTGCGCGATCGCCGATTCACAAGATGCTGCGCAGATCAAGCCCAACCAACCCAGGCACAGAGAAATCCGGATCATGAATGCGGCTCCGTCGACAGTTCATCCATCGAACGATCGGTGTCGGGCGGATGTGCTTTCAAGCGGCGCTGCGCCCAGGTTTCGACCATGAAGTACAGCGCCGGCAACAGGATCAAGGTGAGCGCCGTCGCGGTGATGAGGCCGCCGATGATGACGGTCGCCAAAGGTCGCTGCACATCGCTGCCGATCGCGTGCGTGAATGCGGCCGGAATCAGGCCAACGGTGGCCACGGTGGCCGTCATCAACACCGGCCGGAAGCGCTGCTCGGCGCCGTGCAGCACCGCGTGCAGCAGGCTGTGCGTATGGATGTCGCGCCAGCGGTTGAGATTGGACACCATGATGATGCCGTTCTGCACGGCCACGCCAAACAGCGCGATGAAGCCGACCGCACTCGACACATTCAAGGTCATGCCGCGCAGATGCACTGCTGCAAGCCCGCCGACCGCGGCGAGCGGCACCGCGCCCAGAATCAGCAGCGGATGCCGCACCGTGCCGAAGGCGGCGAAAAGCAGCACGAACATCAGCGCGAGCGTCACCGGCATCACGATCAGCAGCCGCCGCTGCGCGCGCTGTTCGTTCTCGAATTGGCCGCCCCAGGTGATCTGATACTTGGCGTGATCGTATTTCACTGCCTGCTCGATTTTCGGCTGCGCTTCCTGCAGGAACGTGCCGAGATCGCGTCCACGCAGATTGAGCTTGACGGTGAGATGCCGATGGCCCATTTCGCGCGTGATGGTGCTTTCGCCGGATTTGAGATCGATGTTGGCGATCTGCGAAACCGGAATATGTGCGCCACTCGGTGTCGTCAGCAGCAAGTTGCCGATCTTGCCGGGATCGTCGCGCGAGGCGCCGTCGATGCGCAGCGCCACATCGTAAACGCGCTCGCCGAGGAACAACTGCGTCTGCGGCCCGCCGCTGATGCCACTGGTGATGAGATCGGAAATGTCATCGGCGTTGAGGCCATAGCGCGCGGCGGCATCGCGGTCGAGCGTGATGCGCACCTGCGGCAATGGCGGTTCCTGATCGATCGCCACATCGGCAGCACCACGAATACCATCGAGCGTGTCTTCGATGCCTTGCGCGATGCGTCGCAGTTCATCGAAATTCTCGCCGTAAACCTTCACCACCAATTCGCTGTGCGCACCGGCGATTTTGTCGAACACGCCATCGATCATCGGCTGTGAAAAACCGACATCGATGCCCGGCAGTTTCTGGAAGCGCTGCGCCATGTGCGCGATCAGTTGCTGCTTGTTCCAGCCGGATTTCCAGCTGCTATACGGATGCAGCGTCACCGCGCATTCGATGTGCGAAGGCGTGAAGGGATCGGTGCCATCGTCGTTGCGGCCAAGCTGCGTGACGATGTGTTCGACCTCCGGAAATTCGAGTGTGGCATCTCGCAATTCGCCCGCCATCTCACTGGCTTTCGCCAGAGAAATTCCCGGTGGCAAAGTCACCTGCAACCAGATCGAACCTTCGTCGAGATAAGGCAGGAAATCCTTGCCGGCGGTGACGCCGAGGACCACGGTCAGTAGCAGAGTCACGATCGTCACGCCGAAAGCCAGCCGTGTTTTCACGGTGAAATGCAGCAGATAGTGACGATACCGCAGGCTCATCCGATGAATCACATCGTTCTTGAAAACCTTCTGCGGTTTTCGATAGGCGACATAAGCCAAGCCCGGAATCAGCAGCAGCGCAACCAGCAGCGCGCCCAGCAGCGAGAAGCCCACCGCGTAAGCCATCGGCGAAAACAGTTTGTATTCGACACGCTCGAAACTGAACAGCGGCAGATACGCAACGATGATGATGACGGTGCCGAAAAATATCGGCCGGCCGACTTGCAAGGCGGCGGCATAGGCATCGCGCAGTAGCATCGGCTTGCCGTGATTTTCCTCGCGGATGCGCAGCATGTTTTCCAGCATGACGATGGCGCCGTCGACCAGAATGCCGAAGTCGATCGCACCGAGCGAGAGCAGGTTCGCCGGGATGTGCAGATGGTTCATGAAGATGAACGCGATCATCAGCGACACCGGAATCGTCAGCGCGACGATCAGCGCCGCACGCGGACTGCCGAGAAACAGCAGCAGCACGATGACGACCAGCGTCATGCCTTCAAGCAGGGTGTGCGAAACCGTGTGGACGGTGTTGTCGATCAGCCCGGTGCGATCGATGTAGGGTACCAGCTTCACATCCGGCGGCAGCAGCTTGCTGTTGAGTTCGTCGACCGCCGCATGCACGCCGATCATCACCTGACTGGCGTTCTCGCCCTTGAGCAGATTGACGATGCCTTCGATGCGATCGGGCTGCTTGTCGATGCCGAGGATGCCATGACGTTCGACATTGCCGAGCGCCAGCGCGCCGAGATCGCGGATTCGCACTGGAGTGCCGCTTTTGCTGGTGCTTACGACGACATTGCCAAGATCATCGAGGCCGCCGAGCAGGCCGATGCCGCGAATCACGAAGCCCTGCTCGCCGCGCGTCAACACACTGCCGCCGGCGTTGGAATTGTTCGCCTTGATCGCCGCTTCGATCTGCGTCAGCGAGAGGTTGTATTTCACCAGCCGGTCGGGGTCGAGCACCAGTTGATACTGCGTGGTCAGGCCGCCGAAGTTATCCACTTCAACCACGCCGGGGACGGACTTCAATTTCGGAATCACAGTCCAGAATTGCAGCTCCGAAAGTTCGCGCAGACTGCGTTGCGGCGACTGCAAGGTGTAGCGATAAATTTCACCGATCGGCGACGTCAGCGCGTCCAGCCCAGGCTGCGCGCCATAGGGCAACGTCACCTGGCCGATTCGCTCCTGCAAGCGCTGGCGCGACCAGTAACTATCCACGCCATCCTTGAACACGATCGTAATCAGCGACAGCGCAAACGTACTCTTCGAGCGCATGATTTCGAGGCCCGGCGTGTTGATCAACTCACGCTCCAGCGGCACGGTAATCTGCTGTTCGATTTCTTCCGCCGCAAGGCCGGGCACTTGCGTCACCACTTGCGAAGTGACGTCGGCGATATCGGGATAAGCCTCGATCGGCAACTGCCGGAACGAGACATAGCCATACGCCGCGACCAGCGCGAAGACGATCCAGATGACGGCGCGCCGTTGCAGGCACAGCGCCATCAGCCGCTCAATCATTGAGCAGCACTCCCTGCTTGATCACCACGCGTTCGCCAGCTTTCAGACCGCTCAGGATTTCGTTGGAATCGCCGCTGCGCGGGCCGACCGCAACGATGCGCGGTTCGAACTTCCACGGCTGTACTTCGACGTAGACCAGCGTATTGGCTTCGACCTGGATCAAGGCCGTGGTCGGCACCGTGATGGCCTGATGCGGCTCGCCAGCGAAGGTGACCTTGGCAAACATGCCGGGTTTGAGCCGCGCATCCTTGTTGTCGTAAGCGATGCGAACCTTGATCGCGCGCGTGTCCGCATCGAGCTGATCGGCGACAAAGGCAACCTTGCCGGTGAAGGTTTCGCCGGCGTACGACTGCACCTTTGCGCTGACTTCTTCGCCGACCGAGACG
Source organism: Rhodospirillales bacterium (assembly GCA_903970615.1). Classification (GTDB taxonomy): domain Bacteria; phylum Pseudomonadota; class Gammaproteobacteria; order Nevskiales; family Nevskiaceae; genus Nevskia. The sequence goes on along the minus strand of CAJCJH010000027.1, from coordinate 29,745 downwards.
AAGCTCAAGTCCTTCTCTTGCACGCCGGCGGTGAACCAGATGGTCGAGACATCGGAGATCGTCATCAGCGCGGCGGTGTTGTCGTTGGCGAACGTGCCGGCCACGGCGCTGAGCGCGGACACGCGCCCGGACACCGGCGAACGCACCGTCAGCTGGCGCGGCGATTCGGTCGATTGCAGCGAAATTCCCAAGGTGCGAAATACCGCGGATGCACGCTCGTACTCGCTCTGCGCGCTATCGAAATCCGACTGCGCCTGCTCCACATCTTTCAGCGCGGCAATGTGATGTTCGAGCAAATCCTGCTGACGGGCGAGCGCTTTGCGCGTCAGCGTCAAGCCGATCTGTGCGTGCTGAAGATCGGAACGCGCCTGCGCCAGATCCGCAGAGTCGATCGTGAACAGCGGCTGATCCTTTTTCACCGCATCGCCGAGATGCACATACAGCGCGCTGATGCGGCCCGACAGCGGCGGCAGGATGTTAGCGACTTTTGCCGGATCGGCTTCGAGAATGGCCGGCGCTTCGAGCGGCGTTTGCACCGTCTGCTGGCGGATTTCGGCAATCGTCAGATAGTGACGCAGCTCCGATTTTTCAGCGACGACGAGCAGCTTGCCTTCACGTACGTAAGCCGCTGTCGGCGCGGCGTCGGCCGAATCCGTTGCGCTGGAGTGGCAGCCATAGAGCAGGGCGGGCGCTAGAACAATTGCACTTAGAAAAACTCGATGATTCATACACCTTCCCCGTCACTTTCCTGAACGACTGCGGCTCGCTTTTATTGCTGCTGCGAACGCACGCCCATCAACTCATGTGGCACTTCTTCTGGCGACTCAATCGTAATACTTCGGTTCAGATTCGCGGTTACAAACAGTCGTTTATCACGCGAAGCTTAAGACGGAACTGTGACAAAACGGCGGCACTCAAGCGACAAAACCAGCAGCGATTCGCATCGCAAAAACGATCGGCGGATAGACGCGATACTTTTCGCGGTGGCGATGCTACCCCATTCTTTGTATCCTATCCAGGGGATAGCATGTCCTGCAAAATAGAAAACTCAAATGCACCAATTTCCGCAGATTGCAAAACGGCTGAAACGCGCCAATGGGCATCTGCTCAGCATCGTCGAAATGCTGGATGAAGGCCGTTCCTGCATGGATGTCGCGCAGCAGCTGCACGCTGTGGAAAAAGCGATCGGTGCCGCCAAGAAAGCGCTGATCAAGGATCACATCCATCACTGCCTCGAAGAAACTTCCGAGGCGATGCCGAAAGCCGTGCGAAGCCTGATCGCCGAGTTTCAGGGCGTGACCAAATATCTGTAGCCGAATCTCTTGGACAATCGCTAAAACGGGTACTTGCGCAATATTGAAGGAAAAATCTTACGCGCAGGTTTCAGGCGTTTGCTGGCGCGACCTTCGCGCGATTATTTCAGTTGTAAACCGTTTGATGCGGGTTCGTTCATAGCCAATGTCGGCAGGCAACGGTGACCCGGTCATCGCCTTGAATGCCGCTCAATCCTGCGACGCTTCCGCTTCCCGTCGCCCGCGTTCACGCCGTTCGGCTTCATCGCGAGCTTCGTCGATGTGCATGAGGATGTCGCCGACGTCGGCGCGCGTCTGATCGTGCTGGAATTTTCCGGTGAGGGCGACATCCGCGACCAGCGCGCCGTCTTCGTACAGCTTCCAGATTTCGTGCGCGTAGTCGGTGCTCAGCAGTTCCGGCGCAAAGCGGCCGAAGGTCGTCGTCATGTTGTTGACGTCGCGTTCCAGCATGCGAAACGCATTGTTGTTGCTGGCAGCGTCGATGGCTTGCGGCAGGTCGATGATGATCGGGCCTTGGCTGCCGACCAGCACGTTGTACTCGGAAAGATCGCCATGAATCAGCCCGGCGCACAGCATCAGCACGATCTGGCGCATCAGGAACGCATGCCATTCGCGCGCCTGCTCCGCGCTCATGTCCACTTCGTTGAGCCGCGGCGCGGCGTTGCCGTCGACGTCGGTGATGACTTCCATCAGCAGCACGCCGTCGAAGAAGCCATAAGGTTTCGGCACGCGCACCCCGGCGCTGTCGAGCTTATAGAGCGCATCGACTTCGGCATTTTTCCACGCCACTTCCTGACGTTCGCGGCCGTGCTTGCTGCGCTTGCCCATCGCGCGCTGATCGCGGCTGCCGCGTGCGCGGCGGCCTTCCTGATATTCGGCGAGCCGATGAAAGCCGCGGTTATTGGCTTCCTTGTAGACCTTAGCGCAGCGCACCTGACCGCCGCAGGCGACCAGATAAACCGAGGCTTCCTTGCCGCTTTTAAGCGGCCGGATCACTTCATCGACGATGCCGTCATCGACCAGCGCTTGCAGACCTTTCGGGGTTTTCATGCGGCATTGTGAACGATTCAGGCGTCGGTGTTCGTGGTCGGAACGATCGGCAGCCCGGAAGATTGCGACGAACGATGACTCGTGCGCGGCTCAATGCGAGGTCTTGGCCAGAGTCGGCGCGTCGAAAGACGCCCGCGGCTCACGCACGAAACCCAGGCTTGCCGGAACATCCGCGCGATTCAGCCGCAGCATCGGCAAGGCGTGATTGCCGAATTGCAGGCTTAAATCGGTCGCCGTACCGGAGCATTGCGCCAGTGCCTTGGCGAGGGCGGTTTCATCGATAGCCTGACTGTTGCAGCGCAGCCGGCTCAGCGCCCAGTCCAGATCGGCATCGCGCAGCAGGCCGGCACCGAGCGCAGTCATCAACACGATCGAGCCTTCTTCGTCGATGATCGCCTGCGTGATATCGGCAACCAACTCGCCGGTATGCGTGTACAACAGTTCGCCGTCTGCGGAAGCCGTCAACACGAAGGGCGCGTAGGCCAACGCCACATAACCGCGCTGCGGGCCGTTCTGGAAAAACCATCGGCCTTCCGCATCGGCGGCGTAATTGCGATTGATCGTCTCGATGATCTGCGGCCGCGTGATCGGTTCACCACGAATCAGCCAGCGTCCACGCCGATCCAGCCCCAGCCAGCCGAACAGCGCGGGCACATTCGGCCAGCGGGCGAGGGCGCGGTTAACCCAGCCTTCCATCGTCGTGCAATGCGGTTATCGAGTGGACGAGTGGCGGAATCAGTAGCGCGCCAGCAGCGCATCGATATCTGCCCGCATCGCTTCCATCGATTTGTATAGCGGCACGTGCAGCAGATGCGGGCCGCCATTGACGATGATGGCGAAGGCGATCCAGCCGCCGTCTTTCTTGCGCACATAACCGGCGATGCCGGCGACCGAATGCGGGTCGTCCATCGTGCCGGTTTTTAGCGCGACGCGATCCAGCCACGCGGGACTGCCCATGCGCAGGAATGCGAACGGCGCTTCGCGTGGCACCACCAAACCGCCGTAAAACGCGGGGAATTTGCGTGTGTTGTGGTATTGCGCTGATAACAGGCCGACCAGATCTTCGGCTGATAATAAGTTCTCCGGCGTCAATCCACTGCCGCTGAACAGCGGCGGCCCGGCGCTCGCGGGCTTGCTGGATTTGAGCCTGGCGTTGGCGACGAAAGCCGTCAGCGTTTTCGCGGCATCCGCGAGTTGCCCAACGCTATTGGGTGATTCCGCCGCGGCGAGATTCAGCGTCAGCATGTCGGCGATGTAGTTGTTCGAGAAGCGCAGCATGCGGCCGAGCTGCTCCTTCAGGCTGAGGCCTTCGATCACCGCCAGCGGATAGGCCGAAGCGGAAATCGCGTTGCGATCGAGCTGCACCTCGCCATCGACCTTGATGTTCATCTCATCGAGCGTCTCCTTCAACAGCAGGCCCACGCCCATCGAGCCATCCGACATCGCGCGATACAGGCTTTGTGCAGCACCCAAAGGAATCGCGCCGCCGACGTGCAGGCGATCGCCGCTGTCGTCGCTCGAGCGCGAAACCCAGAACGTCTGGGCGTCATTCGCGCCGATGGTGTTGATCTCGCCTTCGATCGGAATCGGCAACTTGGCGACGCCGCAACCGCTCACCAGCGCCGGCTTGCCGACTTCGGTCGAGCGCACATCCACGCACCAGTTGCCATAGTCCACGCCGACCGCTGAGAGCGGCGCGTTGTAGGCAGTGTCGCTGCGGCGCAAGGCATCGCAGCGATCCTTGGTCTCGCAGCCGAGCGGACCAAATGGAGCGGTGTTGATGCGCAGATTGCCACTGACTTCGCTGACGCCCGCGCCTTTCAACTGTGCCGCGAGCGACCACAGCGCCTGATGATCGAGCGTGGAATCGCTGCTTTGCAGAATCAGATCGCCCTTGATCTTGCCGCTCGAAAACTGGCCGAGGCCGAGCACGCGGGTCTGAAAGGTTTTGTCGGCAGGCCAGACATCGAGCGCAGTGGCGGCCACCGCCAGCTTGGTCAGCGATGCCGGTGTCAGCCGCTTGTCTGCATCGAGCTGTTGAATCGTGTTGCCGGTATCGAGATCGACCGCGAGTGCGGTGATCGCAGCCCCCGAGTGTTGCAGCGCATCGAGCGCGGACCATTCCGCCATTGCGGGCGCACTGAGCGCGGCGGCGCAGATCAAAATGGGACAGCAGCTACGGCGGATCAATGAAATCGATGGCAATCGGTGCAACTGGAACAAGTCGGTCTCCGCTGAGTGGATAAGGCAGGCTGCGAAGTTTATCGAGCCATCCGAGCGTGACTGTACAAAACTTTCCGCAGACAGGTTCTGATTCTTTTCGGGCTCGCGTTTGCACCGGCCGCAATCCCTCACGACATCGTCGGCGACAGCCTGTTACGCTTGGCCTAATTCGGTCGCGCGTTGCTTGCTGAACGCGCCTTGGCGCTGGCTTTGCACGAAAAATCGCAGCTTGGGCGCGCGCTTGCGCACATTACCCAAGCGGCGCAGAAAGGGGTTCAAATGGGTGCGTCGTACTTTGCAGCGCTGCGTGCCAACTGCCGCCCTGAGCGTCGGCATAGACGTCCAGATCAGCAACTTAAGCGGCGCCGATATCGGTCATGCGCGCTGGGCCTGCTTTTACTTGGCGCCGCACAACATACACAGGCGCAGCCTTGGCTGGAAGTGGGTGACCGCGGTCTGCGCAGCGACGTCGAATTGCTCGCCTCGCGCGGTTTGATCGATGGGCTGGTGACGACCTGGCCGATTCCGGCGGGGCAAGTCACGCGGCTCGCCGATGCGGATCGGATGGAGCATCAGCCCGAATTCGTGCAGCGGGCTGCCGAGCGGATATTGGCGCGCATTCCGCTGGATCATCACGACCAAGATCTGCATCCCATGGCTGACGCGCGGCTGACCAACTCGGCCGAAACCATCCGCGATTTCGGCACGCTGGCGCGCGATCAGGCCGATGCCAGCGCTGGCCTCAGCTGGAATCAAGATCAATTGAGTGCGCGACTTCTGGTCGGCGAACAGACGCACTTCGATGGCAACGACGCGCGCTTTGCGCTGGATGGCAGCTATGTGGCCGCGCAGCTCGGCGGCGTAAGGGTTTACGGCGGTTGGGTCGAGCAATGGGAAGGTCCGGGCTGGACTTCCAGTCTGCTGCTTTCCAACAACGCGCGGCCGTTTCCGAAGATCGGCCTGATGCGCAACGATCCGCATGCGTTCGAGTCGCCGTGGCTCAGCTGGATCGGGCCATGGCAGTTGAATCTTTTCGTCGGTCTGCTGGATGGCGAGCGCATCGACCGGTATACCGTGCTCACTGGCTTCCGGCTCAGTTTCGCGCCGTTGCAAGGTCTGGAAATCGGGCTGACACGCAATACGGAACTCTGCGGCAGCCATCATGTTTGCGATCCGCTCAAGGCCGAAATCGATGTGCGCAACGATCCCACGCATACCGACGAAACCAATGACGAAGCCGGCATCGATTTCAAAGTCAGCCACAGCTTCGGCGTGCTGGCGGTGTCGCCTTACGTGCAGTTCATGAACGAAGATACCGGGCCGTTCACGCATGCCTACACCAGCTATCTCGGCGGTTTGACGCTCGCCGGCCCCTGGCAGGATGCCGGCGCACACTGGCGCATGATTGCGGAATATGCCGATTCGGTGGCGACGCTGAACTGGTTCGATTTCGGCAAGAAAGCCACCGGCACGGCCTATAACAATTACACTTATGTCGATGGCTATCGCTATCGGGATCGCACGCTCGGATTTTCGCTGGACAGCGAATCGCGGCTGTTATCGCTCGCGGGTTTGTTGACCGATAGCGCCGGCTGGACTTATCGCGTGGTCTACTACCGGGCGCACATCAACAGCGCAGCACTTGCGGCGATCCAGCAAACCGGCAGCACCGAGCGCAATGTCGTCAGCGCCCAGCCGGTGCTGATCAACCAGATCGAAGCGGGCTTGTCGGTGCCGCTGCATTTGTTCACCTTCGATTTCGCCATGCGCGCGCAGGATGCACAGGTCTATCCGCGCGATGGCGGAAAATTCGCGGTGGAAGGGGGCGTCAGCTATCGCTTCTAAAAATCAGGTTTGCAGCCTCCGCACGACGGGCTTCTCAGCCGACCGACTCAGCGATATTGCGTAATCACCACGGGCTGGCGTGGACTGCGCAGCAGCAGCCAGATCAGCGTGCCAAAAGCCAGCGCCGGAAGTAGCAGTGGCAGCATCAGCAAGCCGGCCACCGGCAGCAGTACCAGGCTCAAAATGCTGGCGAACAGCAGGCCGACGAATCCGCCGAAAACCCAGAACATTCCGCCGATAAGGCCAAAGACCAGCTTGAACACCAGCCCGATCAGCGCTAGCGTCATCCACAAGCCAAGAACAATCACCGCCACAAGCACGAGTCCAAACATAGCGTCCACCTTTCGTTCGCAATCCCTGTTGGATGCACTCTAAGGGCGGTTTGGATTAAAGCAAGCGTGAATGACGGTGTAAATCCCGGCTGCCATCCAGGTTTGGACCCGCTCAGTATCTGCCGGGAAGTTTGAAATTCGTGCCGTATTCGCCTATGCAAAATTTTCGGTGACTTCATCGGTCCACACCTGAAAGGCTTGAAGATGAGACGGTCCGTAAGAGGTGGTGATCGCCACGTCGGCAGCGTCGCGGCCGCGCGCGATCAGGATGCGGCCGATTCGCGGCACGTTATGGCGCGCATCGAAGGTATACCACTGGCCGTTCAGATAAGCCTCGAACCAGCCGGAAAAATCCATCGGTGCGTCGACCGGCGGAATGCCGATATCGCCGAGATAGCCGGTGCAGTAACGCGCCGGAATATTCATGCAGCGGCACAAGGTAATCGCCAGATGCGCGAAATCGCGGCAGACGCCGCGCCGTTCCTGATACGCCATCCACGCCGTCTTCATCGCATTCGCATATTGATAGCCGAACTGGATGTGGTTGTGGACGAAGTCGCAAATGGCCTGCACGCGCGGCCAGCCCTCCGGCGTATTGCCGAAAAGATTCCAGGCGATTTGCGAGAGTTGATCGGTTTCGCAGTAGCGGCTGCCGAGCAGATACACCAGCGTTTCCTGCGGCAGATCCTGCACCGCATGCTGCTGCGCGTACGGCACCACCGGATCGGGCAGGCCGGAATCACGCACCAGCGCGCTGCTGCGCAGGCGCAGCTGGCCAGCCGGCGCGACGATGCGACTGCACCAATTGCCGAAGCCATCTCGATAGCCGCGGATCGGGATCGACGGTTCCAGAATCAGATGGTCCGGCTGTACGATGTCCGAAGCCCGCGTGTAGTGGATACTCAGCGTGACGATCATCGGCGTCGGCGCCGGGCACGAATACAGCAAGTCATAGCCCACGCGAATCTGCATAGTGCTCCCGAAGCTTGAAGTTTGGTGAGAAGCAGCCGGAACCGGGCTGGTGAAAAAGACCTTGCGCCGAAGCGAAAGTTTTTCGCAGGGCGAAAGATAGAAGCTTTAAGGAATTGCCGCCGCTGCCACCGGCAGCAGGCGCGCCAGTATGCCAGCCCATTGTGTCTGGCCCTCGGTGCTGTCGATCAAGTCCTGCCGGATTTCGATTTCGACGTGCGCTACCCCGCGCTTCTCGCCATGCTGCGGCACGGTGTAATCATGCTCGTCGTCCACCGCATACGGCTGGTTATCGCCCACCGGCCATTGATTTTCGGCGCGCAGCAAAGCCAAAAGCGCGTGGCCCAGCCGCGCATCGCGGTGATACAGCACGCCGATTGCCCAGGGCCGCGCTACGCCGCGATAAACCGGTGTAAAACTGTGCATCGAAACCAGAATCGGCGAAGGCGATTGGTTCATGCGCGCATCCAGCGCCGCCTGCAATTGCGCGTGATACGGCTCGAATATGGTCTTTGCGCGCTGCGCCTTGGCATCCGAATCCAGATTTTTATTGGCCGGAATTTCGGTGTCTTCGCTGATCGTCGCAATCGAATCCTCGGCGATCAAGGGACGATTGCAATCGATCACCAGCCGCGAATAAGGCTGCAGGATGGCAACCGCATCCAGCGCTTCCGCGAGCCGCAAGCTCACTTCCGCAGCACCGATATCCCAGGCGATATGTCGCTGCAATTCTGCTGCCGCAACGCCGAGATCACCCAGCGCTTGCGGCAAGCGGCGCCCGGCGTGATCGCAGCACAGCACGAAGCGCGAACGCGCCTGCGGCTGCACGATCTGAAACGGCGCAGGCTCGTCCGCGCGCAGCAATTCCGGCGGTACAGTCGATGACATCGTAGTCTCGGATGACAAGCCCGCAACGTACACGAAATCGGTGGCACGGATGTCAGCGCCGCTGAAATTATTGCAAGCCGACGCCAGCTAGAAGCAATCTTGAAACCACCGGAAAATACCGACGGAGACTATCGACGATACGAGGTTATTTCGCCGTGGATGCCTGAATTGACTGGCTCAATGGGCAAATGCAGCACGCAGCGCGGCGGCCGCATCGTGCATTGCGAGGGCTGCGGTATCGACGCCGCCAATCATGTTGATAAAGCCATGAATCAGGCTGTCGTAGCGGCGCACTTCGACGCGGACTCCGGCGGCTTTCATTTGCGCCGCATAAGCTTCGCCTTCGTCGCGCAGCGGATCGAAACCTGCGGTGATGACCAAGGCCGGAGGCAAACCCTTGAGTTCGCCGAACAACGGCGAGCAGCGCGGATCTTGGCGGTCTTGTGCGGGTGGCAAATAGGTGTTGACGAAGTATTCCATCGACGCGCGTTCGAGCAGAAAACCGCTGGCGAAAGTGTTGATCGAAGCCGATGACAAGGTCGCATCGGTAGTCGGATAAAACAGCAGTTGAAAGCAGGGCGTCAGCGCTTCGCCACGAACCTGTTGTGCGATCACCGTGGCGAGATTGCCGCCCGCGCTGTCGCCGCCAACCGCAATGTGCGCCGCATCAATGCCGAATTCCGCTGCGCGTTTGGTTACGTCTCTGAACGCTGCGATCGCATCCTCGATCCCGGCCGGAAAACGGTGTTCGGGCGCCAGACGATAGTCCACCGAAATGACCACGCAGCCTGCGTTCAGGGCGAGCCAGCGGCACGGCGCATCGTGCGAATCGAGCGAGCCGAGCACGAAGCCGCCGCCATGAAAAAATACCAGCGCAGGCGACGCATTTTCGAGTCCATGCGGGCGATAGAGCCGCGCAGCGATTGCGCCGGCCGGGCCTTCCAGTAAGACTTCGCGCACCGTTTCGAGTGCATCCGGTTTCGGCGTGAAAATATTGCTCTCGATATCCAGATTGGCCCGCATGCGCGCGACAGGCGTTTGCGAGCGAACCAGCTTCTTGCCGCTGAGATGCTGCAATTTCAGCAGCAGTTGCAGTTGCGGATCGAGCGTCAATCCATCGCGCACAACCGGTTTGCCGCCGAGCCAGCGCAGCAGTGGTTTAGGCAGGCCGAGCAGGCTGCGCGCGAGCTGCCGTTCTATCGTTTGACGCCGGGTGAATTTCATCGCGGGAGAATATCGCCGGCCGACGATCACTGTCGATATTCGACGCGCCCGGTCGCAGCGTCGCTGTGGCGAGTCTGGAGCGGAGTCGAAAGTGATCGACGCCTGCCCGGACGTTAGATTTTTTTCGCCCTTCCCTATACCCGTGGGAGTATTTTCAATTTCAGAGCGTAATCGGTCAGCGCTCAATTCCCGGCTTGATTATCAGTTTTGCCGATAAAGTCTGCGACGTTATCGTGCAGTGCTTTCAGCGACTCCTGATGCGCGTAGACCATGTGGCCGGATTCGTAAAACCGGTATTCGATATTGCCTTGCAATTTGGGCGGCAACGGCAAGTGATGCATTTCATAAACCGCCGCGAAAAACGGCGTGGCGAGGTCGTAGTAGCCGGAATTCAGCAGCACATGCAGATTCGGATTCTGCTTCATCGCGTTGGCCAGGTCGGGCATCACATTGGTGGATTGCGGCAAGGGCATCGGTGCGCCCGGTGGCTGATGCATAAAAATCCACTTGCTCTCGGCGTCAATCTCCGGCTTGTAGTTTTTGTCCTGGCCGAATTTCAATTCGTCGCGCACATAAGCGTTGAACGCCGAGACATACGCCGACGAAATCGAACTCGATTGCGGGTCGTAATCGGCTTCGCGGCTGAGTGGATCGATGCTCGGCCCGGAGAAGCGCGTGTCGAGCCGACCGGTCGTCATGTCGGTATCGTCCAGCAGCATTTTCGAGAACTGGCCGCCGTTGACGCGCAGATCGGATTTCTCGATGTAGTCGGTGGCCAGACCAGTGTACTGATGCAGTTTCTCGGCGATCGCGTGTTTGCGCTGCGGATCGAGCGTCGAACCGGCCGCCAATGCCAGCGCGTAATCGTTCAGTGCGAACTGTTCCACTTCGGCCAGTAACGGTGGCAGCGCGGCCGGCGCATCCGGCAATTTGTGGTGATACCAAGCGGTTGCGGTATACGTCGGCAGCGCCAGCGCATAAGGCTGATCGACGCCGGGATTGGCCTGCGGCACATCGACGCTGTCATCGAAACTCAGAATCTGCGACAGCAGGATCACGCCATTCAGATCGATCGATTTATCGTTCTGCAAAATGTTGGAGAGCGCTGCCGCGCGCGTGGTGCCGTAACTTTCGCCGAACAGATATTTCGGAGAATTCCAGCGATCGAATTTCGACAGGAACTGGCCGATGAAATCCGCGAAAGCCTGTGCGTCCTGATCCACACCCCAGAACGCTTTTTCCTTGTCCTTGCCGTAGAGCCGGCCGAAACCGGTGCCCGGCGCATCGACGAAAACCAGATCGCTGGCATCGAGCAGGCTGTAGTCGTTGTTGATCAGCGCATACGGTGCGGCGGGCGTGTGAGTATCGTCCTTGGTGACGACCCGGCGCGGTCCAAACGCACCCATGTGCAGCCAAACTGTCGATGAGCCCGGCCCGCCGTTGAAGATGAACGTAATCGGCCGCCCGGCAGCGGCAGCATCGCGTTTGAAGTAGGCGACATAAGACATCGTCGCCGCTGGCGGCAGATCGGCCAGCTTCGGCTCCTTGCCATCCTTGCTGTCTTTCGCCAGCGCATCGACATCGGCGCCGGTATCGTCGGCATCCTTGGGATGTACCACCAGCATGCCGGCAATCGCACGGTAGTCGATATGATGACCTTCCACCGTCACCGAGCCTTGGCTGTCTTGTTGTTCCGCGCGCGGCGGTGGCAACTTGGCGGCAGTTTCCGCTTCGCTTTTTTCGTCCTTGTGATCTTTCGCCAGCGCAGTGCTGGCCGCCAGCAACACAAGCACGACAAGACTTGTGGCCAATAATGACTTTCGCGGCGTCCGCGTGCGCGCATTCTCAAGCTGCATGGAAAACTCCCGAGGCCGGAAATGGCTGACAGCACAATCTAGCGCAGCACACAGGTTTATCGCCACCGCTATCGACCACACTTCCGCATGTACGATGGCCGCAAGGCGAGCGATATAATCCGCGCCGTCAATCCGCGGCGCTGTGCCATCCATTACCCAGAACTGCTCATGTTTGAACGAAACCTGCTGCAAAAAGTTCTGCGCGCCGCCGGCGTTTCGCTGTTGTTGATGGCGGCTTGCGCGGCCCACGCCGCGCGTGCGGCCGATGCGGTCACGAACGTTGGTCTCTACGCGCTCGACTGCGGCCATATCCGCTTCAAGGACATGGCCTTGTTCGCCGACACCGGCGAGTACGATGGCAAGGTCGGTGAACTGGCGCCGCCGTGTGATCCAGCATTCGCCGCAGGATTTCAAGTCACTGCCGAAATTTCCCGCCTATCTCGATTAGGCCAATAGACTTCAAGATGAAAAAAACCTCGTTCCCCAAGCAGGACATCAAGGTGCTGCTGCTCGAAGGCGTGGCGCAGACGGCGGTAGAAAATTTTCGCGCCGCGGGTTATTCGCAGATCGAGTATCACGAGAAATCGCTGCCCGAAGCCGAGCTTGCGAAGACCATTGCCGATGCGCATATCGTCGGCATTCGTTCGCGCACGCAATTGACCGGCGAATTGCTGGAGCATTCGCGCCGGCTGATGGCGATCGGCTGCTTCTGCATCGGCACCAACCAGGTCGATCTGGTCACTGCGCAGACGCGCGGCGTGCCAGTGTTCAACGCGCCGTATTCCAACACGCGCAGCGTTGCCGAACTGGTGATCGCCGAAGCCATTCTGCTGATGCGCCGCATTCCGGAAAAGAATATGGAATGCCATCGCGGCGGCTGGTCGAAATCCGCCGCCGGCAGTTTTGAAGTGCGCGGCAAAACGCTCGGCATCATCGGCTATGGCCATATCGGCACGCAGGTCGGCGTGCTCGCCGAAAGCCTCGGCATGCGCGTGGTGTTTTACGATATCGAAACGCAACTCGCACTCGGCAACGCCAGCCCGGTTCACAGCTTGAGCGAGCTGCTGCAACGCGCGGATGTGGTGTCGCTGCATGTACCGGAAACGCCGGCAACGAAGCTGATGATCGGCGCCGCCGAATTGCAGAAGATGAAACGCGGCAGCCTGCTGATCAATGCTTCGCGCGGCACGGTGGTAGATATCGATGCGCTCGCCGCCGCGCTCAAAAGCGAACATCTCGGCGGTGCCGCGATCGACGTATTTCCGGTCGAACCGAAAGGCAACAAGGACCCGTTCGTGAGTCCGCTGATCGGCATGGATAACGTCATCCTCACACCGCATATCGGCGGCAGCACGCTCGAAGCGCAGGAAAACATCGGCCTCGAAGTCGCCGCCAAACTACTGCGCTACAGCGATAACGGCTCGACGCTTTCGGCAGTGAATTTCCCCGAAGTTTCACTGCCGGAACATCCTCACAGCCGGCGTCTGTTACATATCCATAAAAACATGCCGGGCATGTTGTCGCGCATCAACGAACTGTTCTCGAAAGGAGACGTCAACGTCGATGCGCAATACCTGCAAACCAGCGGGCAGGTCGGCTATGTCGTCATCGATGTCGCTGCCAACGGCGAACAGGCCGAAACGCTGAAGGAAAATCTGGCGGCGATTCCGGGAACCTTGCGGACGCGCCTGCTTTACTGATTTCGCTTGCGCAACAGAGGATTCCCACTCTGTCAAAACCGCAGGCGTTGTTGAGATCATACGAATCAAGCGCGGCCGATCGCCTTGATCCGGTTTAACAGTTCGTCGCGGTCCAGCGTTGCAACCGGAAGTTGCAAAAACAATTCGATCCGGCGACGAAGTACGCCATAAGCCTGCTTGAATTCTTCAGCGGAATGTGGATCCGGCACGCCCCAATGCGCCTTCATCGGCTGGCCCGGATAAAGCGGGCATTGCTCGCCAGCGGCCGCATCGCAGACCGTGATGACCAGATGGATTGGCGGCGCATCTGGCGCCAAGAACTCATCCCAGTTTTTGCTGCGCAAACCTGCGGTTGAAACGCCTTGCGCATCCAGCAGCGCCAACGCCAGCGGATTCAGTTCGCCTTTGGGATAACTGCCGGCGGAGTAGGCTCGAAAAAGTCCGGGCGGCGTCGACTGATTCAGCGTGGCCTCGGCCATGATCGAGCGCGCCGAATTACCGGTACAGAGAAACAGAACATTAAACGGATAAGGAGTCATTAAAGGAGTCATCAGATGTTAAGGAGCAATCGATAGATTGTCTGATCCTGCGAAGTAATGATTTCGATCCGAGCTAGATTTTCGCTGAGCCTTCGTACCACGGCTTCGAGGCATTGACGGCGCGCACGACCAGCAGCATCACCGGCACTTCGATCAGTACGCCGACCACCGTTGCCAGCGCGGCGCCGGAGTCGAATCCGAACAGGCTGATCGCCGCGGCGACGGCCAGCTCGAAGAAATTGCTTGCACCGATCAGCGCCGATGGACAGGCAACAGAATGCTTTTCGCCGAGCAGCCGGTTGAGTCCATAAGCCAGTGTCGAATTGAACAGGACCTGGATCAGGATCGGCACTGCCAGCAGCGCGATAACCAGCGGCTGGCGTAACAGCGCCTGACCCTGGAATCCGAATAACAGCACCAGCATCGCCAGCAGCGCGCCGGTCGACCACGGCTCGATTCTGGACATCGTCGAATCGAACGCGGCTGTTCCTTTTTGCAGCAATCTTCGGCGCATCAATTGGGCGATGACGACCGGAATCACGATATAGAGAATCACCGACGTCAACAGGGTTGCCCACGGCACCACGATACTCGATAAACCGAGGAGCAGGCCGACGATCGGCGCGAATGCGAACACCATGATGGTGTCGTTGAGCGCGACCTGCGACAGCGTGAACAAGGGATCGCCATTGGTAAGGCGGCTCCAGACGAAGACCATTGCGGTACAGGGTGCGGCGGCGAGCAGGATGAGTCCAGCCACATAGCTGTTGATCTGCGTCGCCGGTAAATAATGGATAAACAAGTGCCGTAGAAAAAACCAGCCGAGGAAAGCCATCGAGAACGGCTTCACCAGCCAGTTCACGAATAAGGTGACGCCGATACCGCGCAGGTGCTGCCGTACCTGGTGCATCGCGCCGAAGTCCACTTTCAACAACATCGGGACGATCATCAGCCAGATCAGCAAGCCCACCGGCAGATTGACCTGCGCGATCTCGATATGGCCGATGACTTGAAATGCAGCGGGAAAGAGCTGTCCGATTGCGACGCCGGTAACGATGCATAGAAATACCCAGAGGCTCAGGTATCGCTCGAAATTACGCAGTGGTATGCGTGCCGATTGAGCGCCCAAGCCCATAGCGGATGAAGGCGATGCTTGAATCGGAGATGGCTTCATTTGTTCGGATTCTGTACGGAGAAATTTGGTTTTTGCACGCTTATGCAGCTGCTTTCTTGCGGCGTGCGGGTTTAGCTTTCGTCTCCGGCGTGCAGGCAATGCCGCAGACTTCCGGCTGGCCGCGGCAGCAGTTTTGGGTGAGGTAGGCGATTAGCTGATTCATCGATTCGTAATTGGCGAAGTACCAGATGAACCGGCTTTCCTGCCGGCTTCGGATCAAACCCGCGTGACTCAATTCCTTCAGATGAAATGAAAGCGTTGCGGGCGGAACCTTCAAAGCCTGGCCGATTTCGCCGACGACCATGCCTTCAGCGCCAGCTTCGACCAGTTGGCGAAATACGGCGAGGCGAGTTTCCTGGGAAAGTGCGGACAGCATGACGAGCGCTTTTAGTGTTTTCATGATTCGATGATAATCGAAATATAATAGTTGTCAAAAAAATCCAGCGTGTATCAATAAAGATGGTGGAAAAGCTGCTGTCGAATGACTGCTGAATCAATCCAGAATCAACGCCGCACCGAAATTAAGAGCATCAAATCGCGCCGACCATTAACGCAGGATTCAAGACGTTTCTGCTGCTCGAATCGCTGGCTTATCCGGCCGGAATGGTGACCAGCGGCGGTTTTGCCGATTGATCGGTCTGCGCAAGATCGATCAGGTTCTGCAGCAGACTGAAGGCGAATTTGGAATCGAAGTCGTCGTCTGCGATCCAGTAATGTTTGCGCCGGTATTCGGCTTTGACGAAAGTATCTTTCGGTGCATCGTCGCCGACATGGACGATGATGGTGGGCCGCGTTTCGATGCCGATCACCTGCACCGTCGGCAGGGTTGCGTGGTTGGCGATGTCGGTTTGCGGCACCTCAATCTGCGCGCCGAGTTCGCTCAGGATGCTGATCACGGAGCGGGTTTGCATCGGCACCGATTTGCCGTCGCCGCGACCGGTGCCATAAACGATTTCGACATTCGGCTGCCTGCTTTCGAGATGCAGCAGCGTGCGTGCGCGTTGCGCGTCGGCTGCGACGCCTGCGTCCTGCGCAGCACCGTCGTCGATACTCAGAAAAACCTGATCGCCATCCTTCTGTTTGACGAAACGCACCGACACCGAACCGGCGATTTGCAGCCGCCGCAGAACATGAATCAACTCGAAGAAATCCGGATTGCCGTTACTGTTGGTGCCGCCGAGCGCTGCGCTGTTCTGCAAGCCGCCGATCGATTGCACGGCGAGTCGCAGCAGCAGATCGATCGGCGCACCGCTCTCGATCATCGGCAGGATCAAGGCGGGCGACAACGGCCTTATGTACGCCGATGCAAAGGCTTCTCCGGTGGTCGGCGTAAACGTGAAAGTCGGGTTGTTATTGAGCGCCAGCGTGCCGCCCATCTGCACGGTATTACCGGATAGATCCGAAGCCGCGCCGATGCCTAAAAATGAACCGCCGATATCGAATTGATAAGCCGCGATGATCTGGGTCGCGGCCAGAAACGAAGGCGCATCGCCATAGCGAAGACTGACGATATTCGATAACGCCTCGCGCTTCGCCGCGCTGCTGAGCGCGTGCGCATAGTCCACCTGATCGTGGTCGAGACGTCGGCCGCCGAATGAACTGCAGGCGCTAGTCGTCATCGCGCAGGAAACCAGCAGCAGGGCGGGAAGTCTTGAAAGATTCGGCATCGAAAAAACCTTGCGTATCGAGCTTTCGGTTTTGTGACCGCGATCGCTGCCGATGGTGCCAAAAGTTCCAAGGAATTACCCAGCTGGCGAGCCCGAAGAAAGTCCGAGCGATTGCCTTAATAGTCAAAGCATGATTCGGATGAATTTATCGATGGATCGATCTCGATCAATCATTCGATTGCTTAATCGAAAGAAGCTCCGATCGAAACACGATCTCCGCGAAACTGACCGGCGATCTTTGTCAGCGCTTCAAATATTTACCGCGAAGCAACATTTCTCAACGGTGCGATACGGCTTAATGGCGCGATCGTCGATGGTCTTGAGGTGTTGAACGCTGCGCTCGCGCTCGGCTTTTCGCCAGACATCAAATGCAATGCTGCCAAGCCTCTATTTCCACCAACGGCAGTCGACATCTTTCGAGTGATGCCTTCGATCAGGCCGCATTTTTGCAGCACACTATTCTGGCGACGCCGCTTCGCGCGATAAACGCCAGCCTCGCGTGAGCATCGCCATTTGCCGTCACCAAACAGGATCGGTCCATGAATTCGTCTCCGGGTGAAAGATTTTCCGGCCATTCGCGGTCGCGTCTGCGGACCTGGTTGTGGACGCTGCTGGCGCTTGCCGTGCTGGTGACCGCAATCGTCTGGCTCAGTCTGCATTTCACCTCCGCAAGCGGCGCTGCCGGTAGCAAAGCGGCTGCGGCGGGAAATGCCAATCGCAAAAGCGGTTCGCGCCGCGCGGGCCGCGCGATTTCGGTGAGCGTGGCGCCGGTCAAGCGCGGCGATGTGAGTGAATATCTGAATCAACTCGGTACCGTGACTTCGCTGGCCACGGCGACGGTGCATTCGCAGATTGCCGGTCAGCTGATGCGGCTGCGATTCAAGGAAGGGCAAACGGTGCGCGCAGGCGATCCGCTGGCCTTGATCGACCCGCGGCCTTATCAGGCGCAGCTGAGTCAATATGAAGGCGCGCTGGATCACGATCGCGCGCTGCTGGAAAACGCGCGTCTCGATCTCGAACGTTATAAAACGCTGATCGCGCAGGATTCCACTTCACACCAGACCTACGACACGCAGGCCGCGCTGGTGAAGGAATACGAGGGCACGGTTAAAACCGATGAAGCCCAGGTGGCGGCGACGCAGCTCGATTTGATCTACTGCAATGTGGTTTCGCCGATCGGCGGGCGCATCGGTTTGCGGCAGGTCGATGTCGGCAATTACGTCACGCCCGGCGACACCAACGGGCTGGTGATCGTTGCTCAGATTGCGCCGATCAGCGTGGTCTTCACCGTACCCGAAGACGATATTCCATTGATCGATAAAGCGATGAAGGACGGCGGCATTCCGGTCGATGCCTTCGATCGCGCGCAGACCCAGAAGCTCGCCAGCGGCACTGTCGATGCGCTCGATAACCAGGTCGATACGACTACCGGCACGGTGAAGCTGCGCGCGCTGTTTGCGAACGCGGACGGCGCCTTGTTCCCGAACCAGTTCGTCAACGTGCAGCTGCTCGTCGGCACGCGCAAAAATGCGCTGATCGTGCCGACGTCGGCGATCGAACGCGGCACCAGCAATAGTAGTTTCGTTTACGTGGTGCAGCCGGACAGCACTGCCGCGATGAAGACGGTGAAGCTCGGCCCGAGCGAGGGCGAGCGCGTGGTCGTCGAATCCGGCATCGAGGAAGGCGATGAAGTCGTCGTCGATGGCGCCGATCAGCTGAAGGACGGCCAGGCCATTACCCTCGCCAGCGATACTAAAACGAGCGCCGCCGAGCCAGGCAAGAGCGGCAAGGGCCAGCATCATCACCGCGATGCCAGCGCATCCGGCGCACCGGGATCATCGCCTGATTCAATGGCAAGTCAACCGGGCCAAGCGCCAAGTCGATCGATGGGTCAACCGCCAGATCAATCGGCGAGTCCGTCGCCAAGCGGCTCGGCAGGTCAAGCGCCGGATCAAGCCGCGCCCGCGAGCCCGGCTGCTCCGGCTGCCACACCGGCTCGGCCTTGATCGCCGCTTGAACTACACTGATCCCGCCGAGTCCGTCGCGTGAATATCTCGCGTCCCTTCATCGAGCGGCCGGTGGCGACTTCGCTGCTGATGATCGCCATCCTGCTGGTCGGCAGCATCGGCTTCCGACTGCTGCCGTTGTCGGCGCTGCCGGACGTGGATTATCCGACTATCCAGGTGCAGACGTTTTATCCCGGCGCCAGCCCGGATGTAATGAGTTCTTCGGTGACGGCGCCGCTGGAACGGCAGCTCGGCGAAATGCCGGGCTTAAGCGAAATGACCTCGGCGAGTTCGGCCGGTGCTTCGGTCATCACCTTGCAATTCGGTCTGAGTATTGGTCTCGATATCGCCGAGCAGGAAGTGCAGGCTGGGATCAACGCAGCCAACAGTCTGCTGCCGAGCGATCTGCCGCAGCCGCCAATTTACGCCAAGGTGAATCCGGCCGACACGCCGATCCTGACGCTCGCGCTCAGCTCGAAAACCCTGCCGCTGACGCAAGTGCAGGATTTGGTGCAGACGCGGCTCGCCGGCAAGATTTCGCAGCTGCCCGGTGTGGGACTCGTCAGCATCAGCGGCGGTCAGCGGCGCTCGGTGCGCATCCGTGTGAACCCGATGGCGCTGTCGGCTTACGGCCTGAATATCGACGATCTGCGCACCACCATCAGCAACGCCAACGTCAACACCGCCAAGGGCAGTTTCGATGGGCCAACGCGCGCGTATACGATCAACTCGAACGATCAGCTGGCGGATCCACGGTCCTATGCCGACCTCATCATCGCTTATAAAAATGCGCGGCCGGTGAAGCTGAGCGATGTCGCCACGGTGGGCGAGGCCGCCGAGAACACCAAGCTCGCGGCCTGGAATGGCACCGCGCCAGCGTTGATCCTGAGCATCCAGCGGCAGCCCGGCGCGAATGTGGTGAAGACGGTCGACCAGATCAAGGCGCTGCTGCCGCAGTTGCAACAGTCATTGCCCGGCGGTGTCGAGATGACGGTGCTGAGCGACCGCACCATCACCATTCGCGCTTCGGTGCGCGATGTCGAAATGGAGCTGCTGCTGTCGGTGGTGCTGGTGGTGCTGGTGATCTTCATCTTCCTGCACAACGTGCCGGCGACCTTGATTCCGAGCCTGTCGGTGCCGCTGTCGCTGGTTGGTACGTTTGCGGTGATGTATCTCGCGGGCTACAGCCTCGACAATCTTTCGCTGATGGCGCTGACCATCGCCACCGGCTTCGTGGTCGACGATGCGATCGTGATGATCGAGAACATCGCGCGTTACATCGAAGCCGGTGAAACGCCGTTACAGGCCGCGCTGAGAGGCTCGAAGCAGATCGGGTTCACCATCGTTTCGCTGACGATTTCGCTGATCGCGGTGCTGATCCCGCTGCTGTTCATGGGCGATGTCGTCGGCCGCCTGTTCCGCGAATTTGCGGTGACGCTGGCGGTCACCATCCTGATCTCCGCTGTGGTCTCGCTCACACTGGTGCCGATGTTGTGCAACCTGCTGCTGCGGCATCGGCCGGCTGCGCAGGAAGGCCGTTTTTCGCAGCGATCCGCCGCGATGTTCGATCGCCTCATCGCGCGCTATGCCGCGGCGCTGCGCTGGGTGCTGGATCGCAGCGGCCTCACTTTGCTGGTGGCCGTTGCCACGTTTGGATTGACCGCGCTGCTGTATGTGCTGATCCCGAAAGGCTTCTTCCCGGTGCAGGATACCGGCATGATCCAGGGCATTTCGCAGGCGCCGGATACGATCTCGTTCGATGCGATGTCGCAGCGTCAGCAGAAGCTCGCCGCCGCGATCTTGAAGGATAGCGATGTCGATGGCCTGGCTTCCTATATCGGCGTCGATGGCGCCAACATCACGCTCAACAGCGGCCGCTTCCTCATCAACCTGAAACCGCGTTCGCAGCGCAGCGCGAGTGCTGCCGATGTGATCCGCCATCTGCGCGACGAAACCGCGTCGGTGCCGGGCATTGCGCTGTACATGCAGCCGGTGCAGGACTTGACGCTGGACGACACCGTCAGCCGCACGCAATACCAGTTCATCCTGCAGGCCCCGACCGATGTGCTGCTATCGAACTGGACGTCGAAGCTGGTGGAAAAACTCGGCACGCTGCCTGAGCTGAGCGATGTCGCCAGCAATCTGCAGGATCAGGGATTGGCGAGCTATGTCGAGATCGACCGGCCCACCGCCGCGCGCTTCGGCATCACGCCAGCGACGGTCGACAACGCGCTGTACGACGCTTACGGCCAACGAATCGTCTCGACCATTTTCACGCAGTCGAATCAATATCGCGTGATTCTGGAAGTCGAACCTGCGTTGCAACAAGGGCCGGATTCGCTCAAGCAGATTTATCTGCCGTCGTCGGGTGGCACGCAAGTGCCGTTGACCGCGGTCGCTAGCGTGCGCGACCAATACATGCCGCTGGTCATCAACCATCTGGCGCAGTTTCCGGCGGCATCGGTGTCGTTCAATCTCGCCAAGGGTGCGGCACTCGGCGATGCGGTGGCGCACATCAAGGATGCCGAAAAAGCCATCGGCATTCCGGACAGCATCTACACCAGCTTCCAGGGCACTGCGGCCGCATTCCAGACCAGCTCCGGCAACGAGCTTTTGCTGATACTTGCGGCGATCGTGACGATGTACATCGTGCTCGGCGTGCTCTACGAAAGCTTCATCCATCCGGTGACGATTCTGTCGACGCTGCCATCGGCCGGTGTCGGCGCGCTGCTGGCGCTGATGATTTCCGGCAGCGATCTGGGCGTGATCGGCATCATCGGTATCGTGCTGCTGATCGGCATCGTCAAGAAGAACGCGATCATGATGATCGACTTCGCGCTGGACGCCGAACGCCACGAAGGCAAGCGCGCGCGCGACGCGATCTATCAAGCCTGCCTGCTGCGCTTCCGGCCGATCCTGATGACGACGATGGCAGCACTGATCTCCGCCTTGCCGCTGATGCTCGGCACCGGCACCGGCAGCGAGTTGCGGCATCCGCTCGGCATTGCCATCGTCGGCGGTTTGATCGTCAGCCAGATTCTCACGCTGTTCACCACGCCGGTGATTTATCTGGCCTTCGATAACGGCGCGCGGCGTCTGCGCAACTGGCGCGGCAAAGCGGCGGGCGAGGCGTCCGCATGAATCTTTCTGCGCCCTTCATCCAGCGGCCAGTGGCGACCACGCTGCTGACGCTCGGCGTGGTTTTGGCCGGCGGCGTGGCATTTTTCCAGTTGCCGGTTTCGCCGCTGCCGCAGATCGATTTCCCGACGATTTCAGTCAGCGCCTCGATGGCCGGCGCCAGCCCGGACACGATGGCCGCGACCGTGGCGACACCGCTCGAACGACATCTCGGCGCGATCGCCGATGTCACCGAAATGACTTCGCAGAGTTCGCTCGGCAGCACGCGCGTGACGCTGCAATTCGGGCTGGACCGCGATATCGATGGCGCCGCGCGCGATGTCTCCGCCGCGATCGACGCCGCGCGTGTCGATCTGCCGGCGGCGCTGCACAGCAATCCGACTTACCGCAAAGTGAATCCTTCCGACGCGCCGATCATGATCGTGGCGCTGACTTCCGATTCCATGAGTCGCGGCCAGATGTACGACGCCGCCTCGAATGTGTTGGAGCAGCGGCTTTCGCAGGTCAAGGGTGTCGGCGAAGTCGATGTCAACGGTGCTTCGCTGCCGGCAGTGCGAGTGGAATTGAACCCGACCACGCTGTTCAAATACGACATCGGTCTCGAAGATATCCGCTCGGCCTTGTCCGCCGCCAACGCGCACAGCCCGAAGGGTGCGATCGAAAGCGGGCCGTTGCATTGGCAGTTGTATACCAACGATCAGGCGACCACTGCTGCGCAGTTCAAGGATTTGCTGGTCGCGTATCGCAATGGCCGGCCGGTGCGCTTGACCGATGTTGCCGAAGTGATCGACTCGGTGGAGAACGTGCGCAACGAAGGCTTGTACAACGGCAAGCCGGCGATTCTGGTCACCGTGACCAAGCAGCCGGGTGCGAACGTGATCGACACCATCGACCGCATTCGCGCCGAGTTGCCGCAATTGCAGGCGGCCTTGCCGGCTGCGATCCAGATGACGATCGCGCGCGACGGCAGCCAGTCGATCCGCGCCTCGCTGCACGAAGTCGAAGCCACACTGGTGATTTCCGTGGTGCTGGTGATCCTGGTGGTGTTCCTGTTCCTGCGCAGCTTCCGCGCCTCGGTGATTCCGTTCGTGGCGGTGCCGGTGTCGCTGATCGGCACCTTCGGCATCATGCTGCTGGCCGGCTTCAGCCTGGATAATCTTTCGCTGATGGCGCTGACCATCGCCACCGGTTTCGTTGTCGACGATGCCATCGTGGTGCTCGAAAATGTTTCGCGGCATCTGGAGCGCGGGCTGTCGCCAGTGCAAGCCGCGCTGCTCGGCGCGCGCGAAGTCGGCTTCACCGTGTTGTCGATGAGCGTTTCGCTGATCGCGGTATTCCTGCCGATCCTGCTGATGGGCGGCCTCACCGGACGATTATTCCGCGAGTTCGCCATCGTGCTTTCCGTTGCGGTAATGGTGTCGCTGGTGGTTTCGCTCACCACCACGCCGATGATGTGCGCGCGGCTGCTGCGCCAGCGCGATAAAGGTTCCGGGGATCCACATGATTCCGATGGCACCGATGAATCGCGCAAAACACCGGGCCGCATGTTCCGCCTGAGCCAACGCGCGTTCGATGCGTTGCTGCACGGCTACGAGCGCAGCCTCGGCTGGGCGCTGCGCAATTCGCTGCTGATGATGGTGATCCTGCTCGTCACCATCAGCCTGAATGTCTGGCTTTACATCATCCTGCCGAAAGGTTTTTTCCCCGAGCAGGACAACGGCAACATGATGGGCAATGTGCAGGGCGACCAGAGCATTTCGTTCCAGCTGATGAAACAGAAACTGCACGCATTCGCGCGCATCGTGCAGCAAGACCCGGACGTGGTGGCGGTCTCCGCATTCACCGGCACGCGCGCGACCAATTCCGCTTCGATGTTCGTCGAGCTGAAGCCGCGTTCGCAGCGCACTGCGAGCATCGACGAGGTCATCAACCGGCTGCGGCCGAAGGAGCTGCAGGTGCCGGGCGCCAGCCTGTATTTCACGCCGCAGCAGGATATCCGTGTCGGTGGCCGCAGTAGCAATTCCACTTATCAGTACACGCTGCAAGCGGACGATGTGGACCTGCTGCGGCAGTGGACGCCGAAGATCACCGAGGCGCTGAAAACCGAGCCGTCGATGACCGATGTCAACAGCGATCAGCAGGATGCCGGGCTGGAAACCGATATCCAGTTCGACCGCAATACCGCTTCGCGTCTCGGCCTCACTGCGAGCCAGATCGACAACACCTTGTACGACGCCTTCGGGCAGCGCACGGTGTCCACCATCTACACCGCGCTGAACCAGTATTTCGTGGTGATGGAAGTTGCGCCGAAGTTCTTGCAAAGTCCCGAGACCTTGCGCGACCTCTGGGTCAGCGCGTCGGGCGGCACCGCCAGCGGTACGCAATCTACCAATGCCCTGGCGACGACGGTGAGCGCCTCAACCGCCGCCAGTACCGCCGCCAATATCGTCGAGAACGCGAAGAACGTCAGCACCGGCAACACCGCTAATGCGTCTACCGGAAGTGCGGTCAGCACCGCCCAGGAAAGCACCATTCCGCTGCCGACCTTCGCGGTTTTCAAACCAGGCAGCACCGCCTTGTCGGTGAATCATCAGGGCCAGTTCGTCGCTTCGACTATCTCGTTCAATCTGGCGACCGGCAGCACGCTGGACGATGCCGCTGCCGCGATCCGCGCGACGCTTGCCGACCTGCATGTGCCGACCAGTATTCACGGCGCATTTGCCGGCACCGCGCTGACGGCGCAGCAATCTTCATCCAACACACTGGTGCTGATTCTCGCCGCACTGGTCGCCGTTTATGTGGTGCTCGGCATACTCTACGAAAGCTACGTGCATCCGCTGACCATACTCTCCACGCTGCCTTCCGCCGGCGTTGGCGCGTTGCTGGCGCTGATGATCTGCGGCCAGGCGTTTACCTTGATCGCGCTGATTGGCGTGATCCTGTTAATCGGCATCGTCAAGAAGAACGCGATCATGATGATCGACTTCGCGCTCGATGCCGAACGTCACCGCGGCCTCGCACCCGAAGCCGCGATTTTTGAAGCCTGCTTGCTGCGTTTCCGGCCGATCATGATGACAACGATGGCGGCACTGCTCGGCGCGCTGCCGCTGGCGATCGGCATGGGAGACGGCGCCGAACTGCGGCGTCCGCTCGGCATCTCGATCGTCGGCGGCCTCATCGTCAGCCAAGCCTTGACGCTCTACACCACGCCGGTGATCTATCTCTATATCGACCGCTTCCGGCTGTGGAGCCGTCGCACCTGGGGCCGGCGTTTCCTGCAAACCTCGAACGAACCACTCGCGGGAACGAATCTATGATCCGGCGCATGCTTCGACCCGCGATGCAAAATTGTTATGCCTCGAAATTTTTCTGGACGGCGATCTCCACAGCATTTACCTGTGCCCTCACCGCCTGCGCGGTCGGGCCGGATTACCAGCGGCCGAACATCGCAACGCCAGCTGCCTTCAAGGAAGCCGGCGACTGGAAACCGGCAGCGCCGGCGGATGCTGCCGATCGCGGACGATGGTGGCAGGTGTTTGCGGATTCCGTGCTGGACGAACTCGAAGCGCAGGTCGCGGTTTCCAATCCGACACTGGCCGCGGATGAAGCCGCGTATCGTCAAGCCAAAGCGCTGGTGAGCATTTCACGCGCGGCTTATTTCCCGACGCTTGGCGCCACGGCTTCGGCGAGCCGTTCCAGAGCCGGCTTTGGCAACAACAGCAGCGGTGCGGTGATCGGTAAAACCGGTTCCGACATTTCCGACAGCTTCAACACCGAACTGGAAGCCAGTTGGGTGCCCGATCTCTGGGGCAAGGTGCGGCGCACGGTGGAATCCAGCATCGCCAGCGCGCAGGCGAGTGCGGCCGATCTCGCCAATGCACAGCTCAGCCTGCAATCGACGCTCGCCACCGATTACTTCCAGCTGCGCGTAATCGACGAAGAAAAACGTCTGTACGACGCGACGATCGAAGGCTATCAGCGCAGCTATCAGCTAACGCAAAACCAGTATGCGGCCGGAGTGGCGAGCCAGGCCGATGTCATCACCGCGCAGACCCAACTGCAAAGCACGCAGGCCGCGGCGATCGATCTCGGCACGCAGCGCGCGCAGTACGAGCACGCCATCGCCGTATTGATCGGCAAGCCGCCGGCCGAATTCTCGATCGCGCCGCTGCCGTTCAATCCCACATTGCCGCAAATTCCGCTGGCGCTACCTGCGGATCTGCTGCAGCGCCGGCCGGACATCGCCGCGCAGGAGCGCACCATTGCTGCTGCGAATGCGCAGATCGGCGTGGCGATCGCGGCTTATTATCCAGACCTCACGCTCTCTGCCGCGGCCGGTTTTGCCAGCTCGCAGCTGGCGCACTGGATCGAAGCGCCGTATCGCGTCTGGTCGCTCGGCCCGCAGCTGGCGGCGACTATTTTCGATGGCGGCGCGCGTGCCGGCCAGGTTGCCAGCGCCCGCGCGACTTACGATCAGAATGTCGCGCTGTATCGGCAGACCGTGCTCGTCGCATTGCAGTCGGTGGAAGATCAACTCGCCGCGCTGCGGGTGCTCGGCGAAGAACAGGGCGTGCAGGATGCGGCCACGCGCGCTTCGATGCTGGCGGTGACGCTGACGCTGAATCAGTACCAGGCTGGCACTATCGACTATTCCAGCGTCGTCGCCGCGCAGGTCACCGCGCTGAACAATCAGCGCAGCCAGCTCAGCGTCACCGGCAATCGCCTGATCGCCAGCGTCGCGCTGATCGAAGCACTCGGCGGCGGCTGGAACGCTGCGGATCTGCCGCCGACGCCATAGGCTTGATCGGTCAAGGTGCTCGGCTCGGGACCTGAAATCGTGCAGACCAAAAACCACTAAGCGGCGTAAGTCTGCATCAGGTATCGCAGGATATTGGCGGACTCGTACATCGCCGTACCTGTATTGTTATCGATCAAATACGGCACCTGCACCTGCCCGGTGTGCTGCTCCAGCCAGCGCCGGTTGCGCGTGGTGCCCTTCGGCGCTTTCCATAATTTATCGCGCACCGCCGCAGTGCCGATATCCTTCCAGTGACCTTTGCCGGTGTTGCGCAAAATGAAGGGCAGTTCGAGTTCGCACAGCAGCGCACGAACCGGCTTGGAGTAAGGGCTGAACTCGAAGCTGTACAACTCCAGCGGCTGTGCCGGTGCGTGCGACGGCCTTGCCTTCATGCCGGCAAAGCCCGCCGTGCGCAGCAGGCTCAGCGAAGACAGCATCGAAGTGCCCACGGCCATTGTGCGACGCCATCCACGTCGCGCCGGTTGGCCCTTGCCATAAGTCACACGCAGGTAATCGACGATATCCGCCGATTCGTACATCGTCGTGCCGGTGTTGTCGTCCACCAGCAGCGGGAACAGCAGCTTGCCACCGACGCGCTGTGCTTCGGGACGAAAGCGCGTGCCGCCGGCCGGGCACGGCAGAATGAGTGCGTCGAGATCAAGCTCGGTGAGTACCTCTCTGACCAGCCGGCAGAATGGACTCGCCTCGATGTCGTAAAGCTTCAGCAGCCGGGCCGGCGGTTCTGCTGCCTTGACCACGCTAATTCCGCGCGGGCGGAACATTCCGCCGAGGACATTGAGCAGCACATCGGTTTGATGACTCATTGCGGATAACGATCGAATTCGGAAGGTGTTAGCTTATCCGCTCTTCAATCCACGAACCTGCGCCAGGCTAGCGTTTGAGGATGTCATTGAAGCTTTGCCTTATCGGACTGCTATCGGAGCAGGCGCCGAAAAATCTTGACGAACCGCTGGCATCTCGTAAAAGCTGGTCGCAAAACGAGAGGAGAACAAAATGGCTTTATCGGTTTACGATGCCAGCACCACCCTGACGAACATCGACCAGCATCTGCCGCAATTGCTGCTGTTTGGTGGCCTCGCGCTGATCTTCAATTTCACTTATTTCGGCGCGGCCATTTACGAGGGCTTTCGCCACAAGCTGTATCCGATGCCGGTGGCCTGCACCATGCTGTTCATTCCGCATGATCTGCTCTACCTGCTGATGGCGCACAAATGGTTCGGCGAATATCACCACTGGTTTCCGCGACTGTTCTGGTTTGGCCTCATCATTACTAATTTGCAGGAAATGGTGTTCTTCTATCAAACCCTGAAATGGGGACGTAAGGAGTTGTTGCCGGAAGTGTCGCAGCGCGCTTACGTGCTCATCATGTGGATTGTGCTGGCGGCGACGTTCATTGTCTGGCTCAGCGTAAAGAAGGTGCTGGCCGATGAATTATGGCTGTTCACCTTCGGCTGGACCGTCTGGTTCTGCGTACCGTTCGTGATTCCACTGATGCTGCGCCGCCGCTCGCGCGCTGGTCAGTCCAGCCTGATGTGGCTGGCGTACATCGGCATGGCCGTCTCGTACTGGATCGCGGTCTGGCCGCTCGATGCGTTCTTCCGTTCCGCCGAATGGCTGGGCCTTGGCGCGGTTATCGTAGTCTGGGCCTTGGCGACATTGTGGGTATTACGCAGATTGCCGGCAAATGCCAAGGTCGCGGTGCCGCAAGCCTGGTACAGAGTAAGGGCATGGACTGATAGTGACTGACTGCGTTGCGGCTCGATCAAGGTGATCGAGGCTTCTTTCGACCGGCTGAAACCGGCTCCGCCACCAGCGCGGGAATGACGAAGCTGCGGATCAATTGCTTCTGACCCGCAGTGTCGAGGTCGTCACGAAGCAGCAGGATCACCGCGACTGCACGCAACCACGAGTTCACCTGGCCCGCGTCCAGGCCCGGCTTCCACTGCTGGCTTTTATTGGCGCGGTTGATGGAAACCCGCCATAGAGAATCCGCGCGCGCAAAGAATTTCCCATCCGGACCTACCAGAAAGCGCTCCATTTGCCAATCGCTGGCTTCATCCAGCGCGGCGATGAAAACGGGATCGGCGCGCGCTTCCCGGGTGAATCCGACCAGCCCCGTGACCAGTGCATCTGCCAGATGTTTCTGCGTTTCGAGATAGGGCCGCACCTTTTCGATGATGATGTCGAGGCGGTTGATGGCCACTGCTTTGACCAGATCGCGCCGGCTCGGAAAAGCCCTGTAAAGCGTGCGCGAGGTGACGCCGGCTTGCGCGGCGATTTCCGCCACAGTCACTTTGGAACCGCTGACCGAAAGGCACTCGATGGCGGCGGCGATGATTCGATCGTTCGCGGAGATAGGCACTGGAATTCACAGGATTAAGCAAGTGTGATTAAAGCGAACCGATTTTGAATCTGCAAGCCAGGGCCGGTTCCAGTCAAATCCGGGGCTAGCGCTCCAGGCGAGCGTTAATCTTCCCAGGTGTTGACGATGTCACATAAACCGGATATTGTGACATCCAGATTAGTATGTATGTGCTATTTGTCAGTTGTAATATCGACTTTGAATAGTGTTTCGATCGCCCGCTCGGGCGACAACAAAATTAATAATGTGGGGAGGAGTTCATGGCTTTCTGGTTGATGGCGGATCTCGCTCTATTCGAGAGAAATATTGACGACGACGGTGATCAAATCGTCTGTAATCGTTTCATTCGATGGATGAAGTGAGGTAGCGGAAATGCAGACCTCATCGGCCATCAGACCCAGCACCCAACTTCCCAGCCAGTCGTTGCCGCCGGTTATCGTCTGGGCGGTCATCGGCGTGCTGATCCTGTTGTTCCAGATTTACGTTCTGGGCAAATGGATCACCGGTCCCTACTTCGTCGCAACCGATCCCGGCCCGGATCCGATTTCAAGGAACCAGCAGCTCTACATCCTGTTTTTGCAGATCGCGGTGCCCGTGCTTGCGCTGTGGATGCTCTGGCACTGGCTGATCAAGCCGTGGC
>CAJCJH010000026.1 GCA_903970615.1 Rhodospirillales bacterium | reverse complement strand
CCGTTGCGATCAAGCCGGATTACGCGGAGGCCTGGTTCAATCGCGGGGTTGCGCTGAAAGAATGCCAGCGGCTGAATGAGGCAATCACGAGCTATGATCGGGCGATTGCGGTGAGGCCGGGCTACTCGAACGCCAACTATAATAAAGCCGCAGCACTGCTGCTGAATGGAGATTTAACCCAAGGCTGGCCGATGCATGAATGGCGCTGGAAATGCGAAAGCCTCGGGCTGACTGCACGCAATTATTCGAAATCGCTGTGGCTGGGCGAAGCGCCGTTGAAAGGCAAACATATTCTGCTGCACAGCGAACAGGGCTTTGGCGACACCATTCAGTTTTGCCGTTACGCAAAGTTGGTCTGCGACCTCGGCGCCACGGTTACGATGGAAGTGCCACCGGCGCTGACCGGCTTGCTGCAAGGACTCGAAGGCGTCAGCCAGTTGGTGGCCGAGGGCTTCGCGCCATCCGACTTCGACACGCACTGTCCCTTACTGTCCTTGCCGCTGGCATTCAAGACCGATCTCGACAGCATTCCGGCTAGCCGGGCTTATCTGTTCAGCGATGCCAGCAAAGTATCTCATTGGAGTAAAGTCCTCGGCACCAAAACAAAACCGCGCATCGGGCTGGTGTGGAGCGGCAACACCCGACATACGAATGATGCCAATCGAAGTATCGCTTTGTCGGCGCTGATTCCTCATCTCCCGAACTCATTCGACTATATGAGTCTGCAGAAAGAAGTGAGAGACAAAGATCAAGCCGCGCTGGCCAATCACTCCAATATCCGTTTCCTCGGCGATCAGATTCGAGACTTCAGCGATACCGCTGCTTTATGTGAATTGATGGACATCGTCATTAGCGTGGATACTAGCGTCGCCCATCTGAGCGGCGCACTCGGCAAGACCACCTGGATTCTGCTGCCGTTCCGTCCCGACTGGCGCTGGCTGCTGAATCGCAGCGATAGCCCATGGTATCCGACGGTTCGGCTCTACCGGCAGCATGTTATGGGTGATTGGACCGGCGCACTCAGCACGCTCAGGGCGGATCTGGAAGCCGGAATTGATTTGGGTTGATTCATCATGGTCGTGTATCGGCATGGTGGCTTTGGCCGCACGATGTAATCTAACGATCAAGTCCTTGACGAAATAAGCGAGCTCGCGGGGCGAGCTTGAACCTCGATGCTCGCTGCCATTCAGCAGCTATCCAGAAGGCGTGACCCAAGCGGGTTGTACCGGCAGTTTCCATTCTTCGATCGCTGCACAATGCCGATGATGAAGGACACTATTACTTTTACATAGTCGCTTGCGAATACGAGTAACGGCATCCATATCATGATAATGCCGATCGCGCAGATCTGCATATAGCTCGTCGCCGGCAGCAGTATCGCCATCGGAATAAGCCAGTTGCATGCGTGCCGCTTTAAGGCGCGAGGAAATATATTCGGAGGCAAGGTTATCCGGCGTGCTGAGCGAGGCGATCAATTGCTTCGCGGCTTCATGTTCAGATAGCGCGTGCTTCAATTCGAGAAATTGGCCAGTCTCCCAGGCTTGTATGTGCGCGGACAATACGCCGAGTTGTACATAGACATCGCCAATGCCATCACCCACCTTTTCAGCGGCTTCATCCTGTTCGATGGCCGCTTTGAGATCGCCGGTGTTCTGCAAAATGATTTGCGCTTCGGCGATATAGGCCGCAATCAAAAACTCCCGATCCTGCAAACTATCGGGAGTATCGATCAGCGCCTGCTTGAGCATTTGCTGTGCCTCCAGATACACCGTGTTCGCTTCCCGCCAATCCTCCAGTCGTTGCTTGGTTTTACCCAAGGCAAACAACGCCGCACCGCACTGATTCCGATAGTCAGCATTGACCGGATCATGGGCGACCAGCTGCCGGCATAAATCAGCGGCTTGAGTCGCTGCGTAATCCGCTTGAGCCAGCAATCCGGCCTTGATGAAAGTCCGGCTGCCACTCATCAGTGCGGGCACGAACAGATTACGAAGCGCTATGTCGTCCGCCCGATCTGCTATCGCCTGGGGAAATTTTCGGACAAGCTCTTGATAAACACCCACTGCATCCTGAACCCGATTTTCTTCCTCGAATACGAGCGCAGTTGTCGTTCGGCAACTCCAGAATTGATGAACATCGCCGGAAGGTGAATTCCCGGCTTCGGCCAATGAACTCAACAGCTCGGTGCATACCTGCAAATAAGGCAAGGCCTGCTCATAGTCTCCCTTTCTGTAGAGCGCAATGCCACCATCGCCTTGGAGTTGTGCTTCGAGCGATAACCATCGCTTTTCATCAGGATAAGCCAGGCGCTGGCGATGAGAGATGGTCAGTGCTTCGTCAAGGAAAGACCCGACCGGTCTATCGTTGGTGCTACCGTAAGTCAGGCTAAGTATCTGAAGCGCAGATGCCAGCAGGAATTCGGCATCATCTGAATTTGGATTCTGAGCAACGAGTTTGCGAGCCGTTTCCAATGCTGCCCGTCCCGCAGCTTGAGCCTCAGGCAGCAGCCCGCGCGAGTCACGAATATCGGCGACGCTGATCAAGGCTTTGGTTTGCTGCACCAGTAGAGTAGGGTTGATACTTTCTCCATTACTCTTTTGAACATACTGCATGACCTTATCGGTGGCAGCATCTAGCACATCCAGCCGGCCGACTTGTGCGAGCCGATCTTTCAAATCACCAAGCATGAAGTCGATCAGATCATCCGCCTCCTGACGCCGTAACTGGGCTTCATTACGGGCGCGATACGCAGTAATTGCGAGCACCGAGGTGATGGCGGCGACGCTCAATGCGGCGCTGATCGTAAATGTTGCCAGACGCGCACGGCGACGTAGTTCGCGCCGCCGTAATTCTCCAAATCCGACACCTAAAAGACCAGCCGCCAGCTTCAAAAAACCTTCAGTCCTGCCATCGCGGCCGGGCCTGGCGTCTGCCGCCAAAGGCGCCTGCAAAGACTCACCCTCGTCATCCAGAATCAAGGCTGGTGGAAAACACTCCTGCGTATGATCTTGCGCATTCGGTTCGCCATCGACGATCAGCGTATAAATGAAATCGCCTCGCCCAAGTTGCCGGAAATATCTGACTTCTTCGTTGACCCAATGCGATTTCGCCGAGCGCGGGCTGCACACTACGATCAACGCTTTGGAGTCGCGCAGCGACTGCTTGAGCGTCTCACCCAGATGACTCGCGGCGGATAGCTCC
Source organism: Rhodospirillales bacterium (assembly GCA_903970615.1). GTDB lineage: Bacteria > Pseudomonadota > Gammaproteobacteria > Nevskiales > Nevskiaceae > Nevskia. Next base: position 5,784 of record CAJCJH010000026.1, on the reverse strand, counting down.
GCTTGATCGCGGAAGCATAGGCCGATGCGTCGTGGCACCACGCCGTATGAACCGGACTTGCCGGCCAGCCGCGAGGGCACCCGATAAGCTTCCAGTCGTTTGTGCAGCCATTTAGACCAAGCCTCGTCTGCATGGCTATAGCTGATGAATGCCGCGTATTTGAATGAATCACTCATCACGATGGTTCCCCGGCACCAACGCAACTCTCCCTGAATTCTAATCAGTTTACGATCGGGCTCCGCTGCGCTTTGTAACAACTTGCGTTGAGCCTATGAATCTTGACGCAAGTTGCACCCTTTGCGCCATCAAATTGAATAACAAGCGCATGCATTTGATGCGCTCACAATTGCTTGCTGCTCATCACGAAGCCATCATTTCAGCATAAACCAACGGGCATGGCTACATCATTACGGCGCGCGTCATTTATGCATTCTTTATTCACCCGCGCGCTTTGACCTCTAGCATTCCAATGCGCCGAACCCGTTAAATGCACGCGCCGGAATCACCGGCCTGTCATGGCGTTCCCGATGATCTTTCTACTGCTTGCGCTCGGCCTCGCCGGCTTCGGCGTACTGGCCGCTTACATCACGCTTTGCGATCGCCTTTAAGGAGTATTCCGATGACGCTCGATTACGTGCTCGGCGGCCTCACCGCAGCATTCCTACTGGGCTTTCTAGTCTATGCCCTGATCAAACCGGAAAACTTCTAAGGCCATGACGACCAACGGCTGGATACAGATTCTCGTTTATTTCGGCGTGCTGACACTACTGACGCGGCCGCTCGGTGGGTTTATCTATCGTGTGCTCGAAGGCAAGCCGACGATCATCAGCCGCGTGCTCGGGCCGATCGAGCGCGGCTTCTACAAACTCGCTGGCGTGAAGCCGCAAGCGGAACAGCATTGGACCACCTATACGATGGCCATGCTGATCTTCAACCTGGTCTGCTTCGTCAGCTTGTATGCCTTGCAGCTGGCGCAGAAACATCTGCCGCTGAATCCGCAGGGCATGGATAACCTGACGCCGGATCTCGCGTTCAACACGGCGATCAGCTTCATCACCAATACCAACTGGCAGTCATACGGCGGCGAGTCGACGATGAGCTATCTCACGCAGATGCTCGGCCTCACGGTGCACAACTTCGTCTCGGCGGCTACCGGCATTGCGCTGGCGATGGCGCTGGTGCGCGGCTTCGCGCGCCGCTCCGGCAAGACGCTCGGCAATTTCTGGGTCGACCTGACGCGCACGACGCTGTACATCCTGCTGCCGCTGTCGATCGTCGTCGCTATCTTTTTGATCTGGCAAGGCATGCCGCAGAACCTGCACGCCTACACCGACGTCACCACGCTCGAAGGCGCCAAACAAAGCATCGCGCAAGGTCCGGTCGCTTCGCAGGTTGCGATCAAGATGCTTGGTACCAATGGCGGCGGCTTCTTCAATGCCAATGCCGCGCACCCGTTCGAGAACCCGAATGCGATCTCCGATTTCCTGCAGATCATTCTGATTTTTCTGACCCCCGCCGCACTCACCAATGTATTCGGCCGCATGGTCAAGAGTGAGTTGCAGGGCTGGGCGATCTATTCAGCGATGGCGGTGATTTTTCTCGCCGGGGTGACAACACTTTATTGGGCGGAAAGTCAGGGTAACCCGGCATTTCCAGCAATGGGCATCGACCAGACCGCCAGCGCGCTACAACCGGGCGGCAACATGGAAGGCAAGGAAGCACGCTTCGGCATTGCACGTTCGGCCCTGTTTGCGACCATCACCACGGATGCCTCCTGCGGCGCGGTGAACGGTATGCACGACAGCTTCACTCCACTCGGCGGCATGGTGCCGCTGATCAATATTCAACTCGGTGAGGTGATCTTCGGCGGTGTCGGTTCCGGGCTTTATGGAATGCTGCTGTACGCGATCATCGCGGTGTTCATCGCCGGCTTGATGGTCGGGCGAACGCCGGAATATGTCGGCAAGAAAATCGAAGCCAGGGAAGTGAAGATGACGATGCTCGCCATCCTCTGCCTGCCCGCATCGATTCTCGGCTTCACCGCACTCGCCGCAGTGCTACCGGCCGGTCTCGCCGGACTCAACAATCAAGGCCCGCACGGCTTCTCGGAAATCCTCTATGCCTTCACTTCCGCCACCGGCAACAACGGCAGCGCGTTCGCCGGACTCACCGCGAACACGCCGTTCTACAACCTGCTGCTAGCCGCAGCGATGATGATCGGCCGCTTCGCGTTCATCGTGCCGATGATGGCAGTGGCCGGCTCGCTGGTCGCCAAGAAATATACGCATCCAAGCGCCGGTACTTTCCCGACTGACGGTGGCCTGTTCATCAGCCTGCTGGTCGGCGTGCTGCTGATCGTCGGCGGGCTGACGTTCTTCCCCGCGCTGGCCTTGGGGCCGATCGTCGAGCACTTATCGATGCTCGCCGGAACTACTTATTGATCGCGTTATTGATCGTCTTGCAGACCATCATTTTTCCCCGCGTTCGATCTCACTATCTGATTCAGGAGTAAGCATGTCTGCCTCCAAAGCGGCACCCGCGTTGTTCGACCGCGCCCTCGTCGGGCCGGCGATCCGCGACTCGTTCCTCAAGCTCAACCCGCGCACGCTGATGCGCAATCCGGTGATCTTCATCACCGCGCTGGTGGCCGCACTCGCTACGATATTGTTCTTGCGCGATGCCGCCCTGCACCGCGGCGCATTGCTGTTCTCCGGCCAGGTGATCGTCTGGCTCTGGTTCACCGTGCTGTTTGCGAACTTCGCCGAAGCGATCGCCGAAGGTCGCGGCAAGGCGCAGGCCGCCAGCTTGCGCAAGACCAAAACACAGACGGTTGCGAAGCGCTTGAAAACCGCCGAGGGACTGGCGTTCGATCAGGTCGCCGCAAGCGCATTGAAAGTCGGCGATCTCGTGCTGGTGCAACCGAACGATCTGATTCCGAGCGATGGCGAAGTGGTCGAAGGCGTTGCCACAGTGGATGAATCCGCCATCACCGGCGAATCCGCACCGGTGATCCGCGAATCCGGCGGCGATCGTTCGGCCGTCACTGGCGGCACGCGCGTGTTGTCCGATCAGCTCAAAGTGAAAATCACTGCGGCGCAGGGTTCGAGCTTTCTCGATCGCATGATCTCGCTGGTGGAAGGAGCTTCTCGCCAGAAAACGCCGAACGAAATCGCGCTGAATATCCTGCTCGCAGGCATGTCGCTGATCTTCGTGTTTGCGACAGCCACCATTCCGAGCTTCGCCAGATATGCCGGCGGCAGTATTCCGGTGATCGTGCTGGTGGCGCTGTTCGTCACGCTGATTCCGACCACCATCGGCGCACTCCTTTCCGCGATCGGTATCGCCGGCATGAATCGTCTGGTGCGCTTCAACGTGCTGGCGATGTCCGGCCGCGCGGTCGAGGCCGCGGGTGATGTGGATGTGTTGCTGCTCGACAAGACCGGCACCATCACACTCGGCAATCGTCAGGCTGCCGAGTTCCTCGCCGTGCCCGGCGTCACCGACAACGAACTCGCCGACGCCGCACAACTTGCAAGCCTTTCGGATGAAACTCCGGAAGGCCGCAGCGTGGTCGTATTGGCGAAGGAAAAATATGGCTTGCGCGGCCGCGATCTTGCTGGCCAGAACGCGCGCTTCGTACCGTTCAGCGCACAGACGCGGATGTCTGGTGTGGATGTCGGCGGCAGCCAGATTCGCAAGGGCGCAGTCGAAGCCATCACTAAATACATCGAGCGCGAAGCCGGCCCGCGCGCGGTGCCGCCAGCGCTGCGCGATATCGCGGATAAAATCTCACGGGCGGGTGGAACGCCGCTCGCGGTGGCGAAAGATGGCCGCGTGCTCGGCGTGATTTATCTGAAGGACATCGTCAAAGGCGGCATCCGCGAACGCTTCGCCGAACTGCGTTTGATGGGTATCCGCACCGTGATGATTACCGGTGACAATCCACTTACAGCCGCGGCGATTGCAGCCGAAGCCGGTGTCGATGATTTCTTAGCACAAGCGACGCCGGAAGATAAACTCGCGCTGATCCGCAAGGAGCAGGCCGAAGGCAAGCTGGTAGCGATGTGCGGCGACGGCACCAACGACGCACCCGCGCTTGCGCAGGCCGATGTCGGTGTCGCAATGCAGACCGGCACGATGGCCGCACGCGAAGCCGGCAACATGGTCGATCTGGATTCCGACCCAACCAAGCTGATCGAAATCGTCGGCATCGGCAAACAACTCCTGATGACGCGCGGTGCGTTGACGACATTCTCTATTTCTAATGATGTCGCGAAATATTTCGCCATCATTCCGGCGATGTTCGCGGCGATCTATCCACAACTCAATGCACTCAATGTAATGCATTTACATTCGCCTCAGAGTGCGATTCTTTCCGCGATCATTTTCAATGCGCTGATCATCGTCGCACTCATTCCGCTGGCCTTGCGAGGCGTGAAATATCGGCCGATCGGCGCCGGCCCGCTGCTGACGCGCAACCTGCTGGTGTACGGAGTCGGCGGTGTGATCGTCCCATTCATCGGCATCAAGGCGATCGACGTGCTGATCTCCGCGATCGGCCTGGTTTAAGGAGAGTTTCCATGCTCAGTCATTTTCGTCCTGCAATCGTGCTGTTCATACTATTCACGCTAGTGACCGGCCTCGCCTATCCGCTCGCAATTACAGGCATCGGCGAGAAATTGTTCCCGCATCAAGCCAATGGCAGCCTGATCGAAAAAGATGGCAAGGTCATCGGTTCCGGATTAATCGGACAGACCTTCACCTCCGACAGATACTTTCACGGCCGGCCTTCAGCAACGGTGGATGTTGACCCCAACGATTCCTCCAAGACCGTACCTGCGCCGTACAACGCGGCCAACTCCGGAGGCTCCAATCTCGGCCCCACATCCAAATCGCTGATCGACCGCGTGCAGGCCGATACCGACAAGCTGAAAGCGGAAAATCCCAACGTCGCCGTACCGGTTGACCTAGTGACCACTTCCGCCAGCGGCCTCGATCCGGATATCTCCATCGCCGCAGCGCTATTCCAGTTACCGCGCGTTGCCAAAGCCCGCGGCCTCAGCACCGACACACTGAACCAGCTGATCGCAGCACACATCAAACCACGCTGGCTCGGTATCATCGGCGAGCCGGTAGTGAATGTGTTGAAGCTGAATCTGGCGCTGGATGCGCTGGCGGCGACCTCTACAAAACCTCCGGCGCAAAGCGCTGGCTAAACTTCTGATTTTTATTTTATGGTTTCTAGCATGCAGGTCGGAGTCAACGCCGCGCGAGAAAGCGTGGTGTACAACTTAACCTACACTGCCTGGCCTTTCAGCATTTCGACGTCTGATGATCGATCTTATAAAGCAGTTGGACTGCCACCTTATTATCGAACCGGAATCCCGCTCGCCCGAATTTGGGAATTAAATTTTCTTCAAAATCGGTTGGATTGACACTGAATCCGTATTGCTGGCGTAGCTGAGTCCACCAACGCTAATGCTATTGCTACAGGGATTTGTATTTTAGCAGTTCACTGCGGCGCATCCTGATCGACCGCGTTCGCGCCCAGCTGGCCGCCAAGCGCGACGGCGGCCAAAGGCTCGATCTGGACGAAATCGCCGATTTCACCGTGGAGAATGAAGCGTCTGTACTGCGAGTACACGAGACGCTGGAGCAGTTGACTGCGGTGCGACCGATGCTGGCGAAGGTGGTCGAGTGCCGCTTCTTCGCCGGCTATAACGATGGCGAAACCGCCGAAGCCTTGGGCCTGTCCGAACGTACGGTGCAACGTCACTGGGCCAC
>CAJCJH010000025.1 GCA_903970615.1 Rhodospirillales bacterium | reverse complement strand
GCGGGCTCACCGCGGAATATCTCGCGCGCCATGCGCCGGCCAATGCGCGCTGGGCGCTCGCCGGCCGCAGCATGTCCAAGCTTGCCGCGGTGCGCGAACGGCTGCTTTCGATCAACCCGGCGCTGGCCGATCTAGGCCTGATCGAAATCGATGCGTCCGACGCTGGAGCCCTGCAAACACTGGCACAATCGACTCGCGTGATTGTTACTACCGTCGGCCCGTACATTCGTTATGGCGAGCCGCTGGTCGCGGCCTGCGCTGCGTCCGGCACGCATTACGCCGATCTCACTGGCGAACCGGAATTTGTCGATCTGGTCTGGCTGAAATACCAGCAGACGGCGCTCGCCAGCGGTGCACGGCTGGTGCATTGCTGCGGCTTCGACAGCATTCCGCACGATCTTGGCGCGTATTTCACGACGCAGCTGTTGCCGGCCGGCGTGCCGATCAAGCTCGAAGGTTATGTGCGTGTGTCGGCGGAATTTTCCGGCGGCACTTACCACTCGGCGATCAATGCGTTCAGCCGTTTGGGTAATACCATCAAGCTTCATCGTCAGCGCATCAAGCTCGAAGCCAGACCCGCCGGCCGGCGTATCGGTTTAACCGCGCAAAGCATCCGCCGCGATGCCGAGCTGAAAACCTGGCTGGTGCCTTTTCCCGGCATCGATGGCGATATCGTGCGGCGCAGCGCGGCCATGCTCGATCGTTATGGGCCGGATTTCCGCTATGGCCATTTCATCCAGCTGCAAAAAATCAGCACTGTGGCCGCATTGTTGGGCGGAGCGCTGGCGCTGATTTCGTTGGCGCAATTTCCGCTGACGCGGCGCTGGCTGCTGTCGAAGAAAAATCCGGGCGATGGGCCATCGCCGCAGCGCCGTGCGAAATCCTGGTTCCGCGTGCGCTTCGTCGGTGAAGGCGGCGGCCGGCGCGTGGTCACCGAAGTCAGCGGCGGCGATCCGGGTTACGGTGAAACCTCGAAAATGCTGGCAGAGTCGGCATTGTCGCTGGCGTTTGACGATCTCCCCGCACGCGCCGGTCAATTGACACCGGTCGCCGCGATGGGTGAATTTTTGCTGGCACGTTTGCGGCGTGCGGGTATCCAATTCAGTGAACTCAGCAACGAGGTGCAGGCGACATGAGCGGACGAATTTTCATTGCGATTGGCGGTGTTTATGGATTCCTTTCGGTGGTGCTCGGCGCAATTGGCGCACATGCCTTGAAGCCGCGCGTCACCGAAGAAGTGATGTCGACTTATCACACCGCCGAGAGCTACAACTTTTATCACGCACTGGCGCTGATCGCGGTGGGCGTGCTGGCGCAGACGCGGCCCTCGATCTGGCTGAAGATTTCCGGTAGCTGTTTCGTGCTCGGCGTGTTGTTGTTCTGCGGCAGCCTGTATGCGCTGACGCTGGCTGGCGTTTCGGCCAATCTCGCACCAGTCGGCGGTGTACTGCTGATGCTGGGCTGGCTGCTGCTCGGCTTCAGTGCGCTGCGGCCGTCGAGCAATCACTGAGATCAAATGCTATGGCTGGAGCGCCGCTGAAAAGTTATCGGGAATCTTCGGCGGCGTGGTTTCAAAATCGTCGCAAAATCGAGCGGCTCGCTTGCGTTGATCGTATCAATCGCGCTGTCGATCAAGGCTTGAGCGGACGAGCTTCAAGGTCGCTACATCCTCTTCAATGTTTGCGCGGCTTCTCCGGTTGCTCTCTCAGCATCCGCATATTGAAACCGGCCAATTGCGCTATCGAGGCGAAGCTGAATTCGCCGCCGGTGAGCAAGGGCGCGGTGGACGCGCCGGCGACCAGGCTGTCGTACGCCATCGCATTGTCGAGCGGATTTTTCAGCCGCGTGTTGGCGGCGGCATCGTGGCGCAGAAATTCGATGAACGTGAGCAGCGCCTTGATGCGCAGCAGGCTGGCGTCCTGAATGGCGACATCGCCGCCGATGTGCGCGCGCAGTTCGCGTTCGGCGACTTCCAGCGGATGTTCATCGCGCGTAATCACTGCGCTGATGCGGCCTTCGCGCGATAAGGCTGCGACCGCGCGTTCGCTGGCGGTACTCGCCGGCTTTTGTGCGAGTTCGTTGAAGCGCAGGAAATAATCGTGGAAGCGATCCGGCCGGACCACACGCACCGGCGGCGATGCGGTGCCTTGCGTGTCGATCAGGTTGGCGGTGGCATCCAGATAATTCGTCAGCGCTCGCAGTTCGATCAAGCCGCGGGTGCTGACGACGTGGTCGTCGACCATATACCCCTGACAGAGCTGCATGATGGCTCGCGTGATGGGCGCTTCGAATGGCTCCTTGGCATTTTCGGCGATCGCAACATATTGCCGAAGTCGCGCTGCGTGCGCACGCAAGGCAGGCAGTTGCGGTCGCGTCCGCGGCAGTATTTTCAGCAAGGCGGCTTCGACTTCGCGGGACGATGGTGGCCCGGAATCATCGTCCGGATCGACCATCTGACGGTGGGCATCCAAGGCCGCTTGCACCAGCACCAACCATATCGCGCCGCGCATGGCGCCGGCTTCGGCGGAAAATCGCAGTATCCCATTGGCATCGATGTAGACCTCGCGGTCCACGAACAGCATGCCGTCCAGATCGATCAGCAGTTGGCTGATCAGTCGTTCGGCGAATTCATGTGGCTGCTGCGGCGCGGGTTGCTCTGCCAGAAAATCTTCCGTCATTGTTCGAGGTCTCGTTGTGGTCGAGTGAATACGAAGCTTGAATCAGATCAGCCGCTTGCTCGCCAATTCCTGTTTCAGGAAGGCGTAAAAAATCGGCGCGGCGACAACTCCCGGCAGGCCGAACGCGGATTCCATGATGAGCATCGCCAGCAGGATTTCCCAGGCTTGCGCGTGAATGCGTGAGCCGACGATCCGCGCGTTGAGAAAATAGCCGAGCTTGTGAACCGCGATCAGGAAGGCCAGCGAAATCATTGCAACCGTGAGCGATTCATTCAGGCTGACGACGACGATCACGCTGTTCGAGACGAGGTTGCCGAGAATCGGAATGAGGCCGGCGACGAAGGTGAGTGCGATCAGGCTTTTGGTTAGCGGCAGATGCACGCCCGCGATCGGCAGCGCGACGCCGATGTAGAGCCAGGTGAACAAGGCATTGAGCGCGGCGATCCAGGTTTGCGCCAGCGCCACGCGGCGGAACGCGGTGGCGAGCCTCGCGGTGAAGCCGGCGATGGCGGCGGTGAGCGGGCGCTGCATCGCATCGGTGTTGCCTTCGCGCAAGGCGAGCAATGCGCCGAGCACCATGCCGATCAGAATATGTGCGGAAATGCGCACGGCTTTTTCGCCAACGCCCTGCACCGTTGCCGAATGTTCACGCAGCCATCCGACGACCGCATGGCGCAGATCATCGGCATCGTTGGGCAGGGAATCGAGCACCGATTGCGGCAGATGCACGCGCGAATTGTCGATGATCTCGGCGAGTTTCTGGAATAGCTCCGGCAAACCGATCGAGCCATGACGCAAGGCCACTGCCGCGCCGAACACCACCACGGCAACGAACACGATCACCATCACCGCAATCAACAATGCCGCCGCTTGCTTGGCGCGGCCGCTGTTGAAAATGCCGCCGTGCAGACGTCCGGCGAGCACGTGTACCAGTTCATGCACCAGCAGGCCCGCGATCAATGCCGACAGCAGCCTGAGTTCAAACACCAGCAGCATCGCCACGATCAATCCCGCCCAGGCGATATAGTCGGTGCGGGTCGGCGCTGTCGAGCTTGCGCGCTCGACAGGCATGGATGCGGAACGGTTCGCGTTGGAATCGGCAGCTGGATTCATGCGTTGGGTGAGGTCTCGATCGATGCGGATCAGAAATGATAAGGCCCGGCTGCGATACTGTCCGAAAACATCCGCATGCATCCGAACAAAGGAATGACGCTGCTCGATCGGCGACAATAACGCATGCAGATCGGCCCACATTCCATTTCTCCGCCGCTGGTGCTGGCGCCGATGGCTGGCGTCACCGACCGAGCGTTTCGCAATCTGTGCCGCAAGCTCGGCGCCGGCCTGGCGGTTTCCGAAATGACGATCAGCGACGCGCGTTTCTGGAACACTGAAAAGTCGCGCACGCGGATGGATCATCACAATGAGCCGGGTCCGATCTCGGTACAGATCGCCGGCAGCGATCCGCAATTGCTGGCGCAGGCCGCGCGGCACAACGTCGCACTCGGCGCGCAGATCATCGACATCAATATGGGTTGTCCAGCGAAGAAAGTCTGCAAGGTCGATGCGGGCAGTGCCCTGCTGCGCGACGAAGCGCTGGTCGAGCGAATCTGCCGCGCAGTGGTTGCGGCTGTGCCGGTGCCGGTGACTTTGAAAATCCGCACCGGCTGGTCGCGTGCCGAGCGCAATGCGGTGACGATCGCAGGCATTGCGCAAGACGCGGGCATCGCCATGCTCGCGGTGCATGGCCGCGCGCGTGACGATCATTTCGTCGGCGCTGCGGAATACGAAACCATCGCCGCCATCAAGCAGGCGGTAAAAATTCCGGTGCTCGCCAACGGCGATATCGATACTCCGCAAAAAGCCCGGCAAGTGCTGGCAGAAACGCAAGCCGATGGCTTGATGATCGGCCGCGCAGCCTTGGGAAGGCCGTGGATTTTCCGCGACATCGCCCATTATCTGGCGACCGGCACAACGCTGGCGCAGCCTTCGTCAACGCAAGTGGGGAATTGGCTGCTCGAACATCTCGATGCGCTATACGAGCTTTATGGCGAAGTGCAGGGCGTACGCATCGCGCGCAAACATATCCAGTGGTACTGCGTGGATCACGCTGGCAGCGAAGCGTTCTGGCATTCAGTCAACCGGCTCGACCGGATGGCGGAGCAACGCGCGGTGGTAGCGGAATTCTTCGGCGCGCCAGAGTTGTCGATCGCGGCGTAAGACTGGCCCTCGACTACTTTCATCCGCCGCATTTTTTCGATGCGGAAATCAGATTCGCGCAGCCAATAAAAAAGGCTCGACGTCTGGGGCGTCGAGCCTAATTTGGAACTGCTCCGCGACTACTTTTTCTTTGCGACTTTCTTTGCGACCTTCTTGACAGCTTTCTTGACGGCCTTCTTTGCAACGACTTTCTTCGCAACTTTCTTTGCAACTTTTTTGACGGCAGTTTTCTTCGCAACAGGCATGGGAATCTCCCCAATTAAGAAGTGGCTGCTTCGCCAACGCCCACCGCTGGCAATCGCTAGCCACAGCCCATAGTGGCAAAGCGTTAAAAGAAACACAAGATATAGTGCGCGCGATTTTTGCCTACGCCGAATGTCCTTGTTGGCGTTCGACTCGCGATTTTTTTCGGCGCGGTTTTTTCGCTGCGAGTCTTGCCGTGTTGATCGACGGCTTGCGCGGCAAACGCTCAGCCAGAATTTGCAGCACCTCGAAATTGCAGACCAATCCGAGGTGACTGCCGTGGACCTCAATGTTTTCGGTATTCTGCGCCGGTTCTTCGAGACAGCAGGGCCACGCGACGATGCCGTCGCGGCGCGAAAAAACTGCGATGCAAGGCACTGCAGGCGCGAGCCGTCGCTGCAAAAATTTTTCGATGTCGAGCTTCAACGGACGTCCTCGATTGATGACTTTCATCAAGGCGCTCATGTTGTTTGCATCCGGTCTGCCATTGATCGGACTGCCGAGCGAATACACCGCGCGCACGAAATTTGGGTGTTGCCGCGCAAGCTCGCGCGCGAAAACGCCGCCGAGACTCCAACCGATCAAGCTCACCTCACCGTGCTGCTCATGCAGTTTTTGCAGACGAGATTCGAGTGCCTGCTTGATCGCCGGCCGCATGCCGAGGTTGCGGCCTTGCTGCCAACCGTAAACGATGTAGCCGAGCTGAGTCAGCGCACGGCGCAGCGGGCGAGTCGTATTGTCGGTAGTGCCGAAACCGGGAAGCACCATCACTGCATGACCATCACCACGCGGCAACTCGCTGAGCGATGCGATGGCGTGGCGGAAGCGAGGCAGTTCCGAAAAAACGCTCAGCTCCCGCAACAGCAACAACAGCGAGGGCGGTTTGATCGCGGGCAATGTCATGTTGCGATCGTTCATCAATTCGCAGCGGTCCATTTCTGCAGCCATGCCAGCACCGTTTCATGCCATTGCACGCTGTTCTGCGGCTTCAACACCCAGTGATTTTCTTCCGGGAAATAGAGGAACTCGCTGGCAATGCCGCGGCGTTGCAAAGCGGTGAATGCGCCGAGACCCTGTTCAAGCGGAATACGAAAATCCATGCCGCCGTGGATTACCAGCATCGGCACTTTCCAGTCGGCGACATGGTTCACCGGATTGAACTGTTCATAGTTCTGCGGCTTCTCGTAGGCGGTGCCCTGGTTTTCCCATTCGTCGAACCAGAGTTCTTCGGTTGAATAAGCCATCATGCGATTGTCGAAAACGCCGTCGTGACAGACCAGCGCTTTCCACGGCGCGGACCAGTTGCCGGCAATCCAGTTGATCATGTAGCCGCCGTAACTGGCGCCGAGCGCGGCCGCACGATCGCCATCGAGAAAACGATATTTCGCCAGCGCGTAGGCCCAGCCTTTCTGCAAATCTTCGAGCGGGCGATCGCCCCAATGTCCGCTGATCGCGTCGGTGAACGCCTGGCCGTAACCGGTGGAACCGTGGAAATCGATGAAGACGACTGCGAAGCCAGCACCCGCGTAAGTCTGCGGATTCCAGCGATAGTGAAAATCGTTGCCCATGCTGCCTTGCGGGCCGCCGTGGATGATGAAAGCCACCGGATATTTTTTCGCCGCATCGAAGTTCACCGGCTTGACGACGTAGCCATGCACGGTGTCGCCGTTCCAGCCGGCGAAGCTGAATTGCTCGGCCGCGCCGAACGCGATGTCTGCAAGTTTTCCGGCGTTGAGATGCGTGAGTTGTTCGACCTTTTCACCGCTGAGCGAAGTCCGATAAATCTGCGCTGGCGAGTCGAGCGAATCGAGCGTGTAGACCAGCGTTTTGCCGCGCACATCGAAACTGCCGACATGGCCTGCGCCGCTCAGCTTCTTCACGGTACCGCTGGCGACATCGATCGCAAACACAGGCTTCTGGCCGAGATCGTCGGCGCTGGTGAATAGCGTCTTGCCATCGGCTGACCAGATCAGGCTATCGGAGGAGCGATCCCAATCCGCGGCGAGTTCGCGCGTGCTGCCGGTGGCGAGATCTTTCAAGACGATGCCGAAGCGATCCGCCTCGAATCCGGCGCGCTTCATCGCGCGATAAGCCAGTGTTTTGCCATCGGGCGAAACCGCTGGTCCGGTATCCCAGGCGAGATTGTTCGCAGTCAGATTTTGCGGAGTTTGCCCGCCGGACAAAGGCACACGATACAGATCGAAGTTGGTGCTCCACGGCTCGGTATTGCCGGCGATGCGCGCGCTGAAAATCAGCGAGCCACTATCGGGTGTGAACGCGATTTCTTCATCACCGCCGAAGGGTTTGGAAGGCACATCGCCATCGATGCCTGTAGTTAGATGTGTTGGCTCGAGGTGACTTGCGAGACCTTGCGCATCGAGCGTCAAGGCGAACAATTGTGAGCGTGTGCCGTTGGCCCAGGTATCCCAATGCCGCACGAATAATTTGCTGTAGAGCACGCCGGTATTTTTCTGCGCGGCTTTTTCATCGAGCCGCTGCCTGGTGCAGGCGAGCGTTGTGCAGTCGGGAAAAACTTCCAGCGCGACGACAAGTTTGCGGCCGTCGGGCGACAGCAGAAAGGTGCCGACATCGAGCGGCAATTGCGTCACCGCCTGCGCTTCGCCGCCAGCAAGATCAAGCTTCCAGACCTGTGATGTGCCCGAGCGCGTGCTCAGAAAATAGAGCGCGCGGCCATCGGCCGACCAGCGTGGCGAAGTGGAATTCTTGTCGGCTGGGGTGAGCCGCCGCGGCGCGCTGGCTTGATGTTCGAGATCGATCAACCAAAGGCTGTTGAGGCCCTTGTTGGCCTCGTAGTCGGTCTCGCGCAATTGATAGGCAAGGCGATGTCCATCCGGCGACAAGCGCGGATCGGACGCGCGATCCAGCATCACCAGATCTTTCGCGGTAAAGCCACGTTTGGCGGCGGAGTCAGCGGAGACGTTGGAAGTATTCATGAATAGAGTGAGCGCGAGGATCAGCACAGGCAAGGCGATGCGCAGTGGGCGGATAAAAAAGTTCAAAAGGATTCTCCATGCGATACAGCGATTCGATTCGGCGGAGCGGGAACCCGCATGTTAAAGCTTCCGCTTGTAGGGCTGGATGCCGCCGCCAGCCGCGGCTATCGGCAGGCGTGCCTGCTATCGTCGAAGGTCGATCCGCTGCAGGTCTTACAATCCGCATCGTGAACAAAACTCTCGGCATCGTGATGGACCCGATCGGTACCATCAAACCGTATAAGGACACCACACTCGCGCTGATGCTGGCGGCGCAGGCGCGCGGCTGGTCGCTGCGCTATCTGGAGCAGACCGATCTGTGGCTGCGCGATGGCATCGCCTGTGGCCGCGCGCGGCCGGTGACGGTGTTCGACGATAAAAAACACTGGCACGAATTCGGTGCCGTGCAGGAAATCAGACTCGGCGATTTGACCGCGATCCTGATGCGCAAGGACCCGCCGTTCGATCTCGAATACGTGTCGACGACTTACATTCTGGAACGCGCCGAAACGCAGGGTGCGCTGGTGCTGAATCGTCCCGCGTCCTTGCGCGACTGCAACGAAAAAGCGTTCACCGCCTGGTTCCCGGAACTGGCACCGCCGACTTTATTCTCGCGCGATTTACCGACGCTGCGCGCATTCCACGCCGAGCATGGCGACGTGATCTACAAGCCGCTCGACGGCATGGGCGGCTCCGGCATTTTCCGCGTCGGCGCGGATGGTTTGAATCTCGGCGCGGTGCTGGAACAACTCACCGATCTTGGCCGCCGCTTGATCGTTGCGCAGAAATATCTGCCGGCGATCAAGGATGGCGACAAGCGCATTTTGATGATCGATGGCGAGCCGGTGCCGTATTGTCTGGCGCGGATTCCGCAAGGCAGCGAAACGCGCGGCAATCTCGCCGCCGGCGGGCGCGGTGAAGCGCGACCGCTGACCAAGCGCGATGGTGAAATTGCTGCGCGCGTCGGCCCCGAACTGCGCCGCCGCGGTTTGTGGTTCGTCGGCCTCGATGTGATCGGCGATTGCTTGACCGAGATCAATGTCACCAGCCCGACCTGCGCGCGCGAAATCGATGCCGCGTTTGGCACCGACATCGGCGGCATGGCGATTAAAGCGATCGAGCGGCGGCTCGGCGGCAACGCTTGATCGTTGATTGAGACCGAGCCGCCTCGCAGCGCTACAAGCCTGCGCTGGCTGCGCGTCATCGCAACCTTTGCTACCCAAAAATACGCCTTCAACTTGCAATCCGCAGCCGCCTCGGGATACTAAGCGCATGGCCGATGAAAACTACTTCAGCAAGCAGTTTCTGGTCGCCATGCCCGGCCTCGAAGATTCCAATTTCAACCACTCGGTCACGCTGCTGTGCGAGCATTCCGAAAAAGGCGCGCTGGGTTTGGTGATCAACCGACCGACCGAGTTGAAACTGGTCGAAATGCTCGATCAGATCAAGGTCGAGCATTCGGCGTTGCCGGAAGATGAAATCGTTTACTGGGGCGGCCCGGTGCAGCCCGAACGCGGCTTCGTGGTGCATTCCGCGCCCGGCGATTGGGATTCCACGCTGAAGCTCGACGATGATCTTTTCATCACCACGTCGCGCGATATTCTTGGCGCCATCGGCAAGGGCAAAGGGCCGCAGCATTATTTTGTCGCACTCGGCTATGCCGGCTGGAGCGAAGGCCAGCTGGAGAGCGAAATCCTCAGTAATTCCTGGCTCAATACGCCGCTCGATTCGCAGATTCTGTTCGGCCTGCCGGCACCGCAGCGCTGGCTCGCGGCGACCCGGCTGATCGGCGTCGATGTCAGCCATTTATCCAGCCGCTCGGGCCACGCATGAGCGGTTCTTCCGAGCGTCTGGGCCTCGGCGCGCACGGCGTTTATCTCGGCTTTGACTTCGGCCAGAAGCGCATCGGTGCGGCGATCGGCGATAGTTTGACGCGCCAAGGCCGGCCGTTGCCGGCGATCAGTAACGGCCGTCAGCCGGATTGGGAAAAGCTGCAAAAACTGTTGACCGAATGGCGGCCGATCGGCTGCGTGGTCGGCCTGCCGGTGGATCTCGACGGCAAGGATCAAACCGTGACCGCGCTGGCGCGGAATTTCGCGCTGCAACTTCGCACGCGCTTCGGCGTGCCGGTGTACCTGGTCGACGAGCGCCTGAGTTCGCGCTCGGCAGACACCGAACTGCGCTCGGCGCGCGCCGATGGCCGGCTCAATCGTCGCGTCAAAAGCGGCGATCGGGATGGCGTTGCCGCGCGGCTGATTCTCGAGCAATGGCTCAACGAGTCGCCGCCGGCCAGCCCGCCAACTGCCGCATGACTCCAGGTTTGCAGCTCGGCGCGGACGGGAGGCTGCGGCATTTATTGACGATCGAAGGTCTGCCGCGCAGAGTGCTGCGCGAACTGCTCGACAAAGCCGAAACCTATGCCGATGCGCGCCGTGGCGACGACAAAAAGAATCTCGCGCTGCACGGTAAAACGGTCGTCAACCTGTTCTTTGAAGCCTCGACCCGCACGCGCACGACATTCGAACTCGCGGCCAAACGTCTATCCGCAGATGTGCTGAATCTGCAAGTGGCAGCCAGTTCCACATCGAAAGGCGAAACCCTGCTCGACACGCTGAAAACGCTCGAAGCGATGCAGGTGGATTTATTCGTCGTGCGCCACGAAGCTTCCGGTGCGGCGCATTTTTTTGCCGAACATGCGGCGCCCGATGTAGCGATTTTGAATGCCGGCGACGGTCGTCACGCGCACCCGACGCAAGCGCTGCTGGATATGTTCACGATCCGCCGGCATCATCCGGATTTCTCCCGATTGAGAGTGGCGATCGTCGGCGACGTGCTGCATTCGCGCGTCGCGCGTTCGGATATCCATGCGCTGAGGACGCTCGGCGCTGCCGAGATCCGCGTGGTCGCACCGCGGCCGCTGATTCCGAGCGGCATCGAAGCGATGGGCGTGAAGGTTTTCAACCAACTCGATGCCGGCATTGCCGGGGTCGATGTCATCATTCTGCTACGGCTGCAAAAGGAACGTATGGTCGGCGCGTTTCTGCCATCGACCGGCGAGTTCCATCGAGACTTTGGCTTGACGCGCGCGCGTCTGGCGAAGCTTTCAAAAGACGTGATGATCATGCACCCAGGGCCGATCAATCGCGGTGTCGAAATCGAAGGCGATGTAGCGTACGGCGACGCGCGCTCGGTGATTCTGGAGCAAGTCGAACATGGTATTGCAGTGCGGATGGCGGTGATGGAAACCATCCTTGCGAGTCGCGCATGAGTTCGGTGCTGATTAAAAATGTGCGCCTGCTGGACCCTGCTGCGGGTAGCGATACGATCGGCTGCATCGGTTTGCGCGATGGTGCAATCGACTATCGCGGCAAGCGGCCGCCTGCGGCGAAATACGACGAAGTCATCGAAGCCAAAGGCTTATGGCTGATGCCCGGCGCGGTAGATCTGTGCGCACGGCTGCGCGAACCCGGCCACACTGCGAAGGCGACGATGAAGCGCGAGTCGCCCGCCGCACTCGCCGCCGGTATCACCGCGCTGTGCATGCCGCCGGATACCCAACCGGTGATCGACAACGCCGCGATCGTCAATCGCGTGAATCGCATCGCCAAGGCCGCAGGCGGCGCTTACGTCTACATGCTCGGCGCGCTGACGCAAGGTCTGGCGGGTGCTGCGCTGGCTGAGATGAGCGCACTGAAACAGGCCGGCTGTGTCGGCGTGAGCAATGGTCTGGCACCGATCGGCAGCACCTTGTTGGCGCGCCGCGCACTGGAATACGCGGCGAGTCTGGGCCTGACGGTGCATGTGGTGCCGCTCGATCCCTCGCTGGCGAATGGCGGCTGCGCGCACGAAGGCCCGGTGGCGACGCGACTAGGTTTGCCAGCGATTCCGGTGGCGGCAGAAGCGGTGGCGATGCGCGTCTGGATTTCGCTGGTCGAAGACACCGGCGCGCGCGTGCATTTCGGCCGCTTGTCCAGTGCGCGCGGCGTTGGACTGTTGAAAACCGCGCAGGCGCGCGGTTTGCCGGTGACAGCGGATGTCGCCGCGCATCAATTGTTCATGACGGCGGACGATGTCGACGGCTTCAACGCGATGGCGCATGTGATGCCGCCGCTGCGCGCGGCCGAAGACCGCGAAGCCTTGCGCGAAGCCGTGGCCGAAGGTGCGATTGCGGCGATCTGTTCGGATCATCAGCCGCACGAAGCGGATGCCAAGATCAATCCCTTCCCCTTGACCGAGCCGGGCATTTCCGCACTCGAAACCCTGCTGCCGCTGTGCCTGAGGCTGGTACACGAAAAACTGCTGACGCCGCTGCAGATGGCTGAGCGATTATCACAAGGTCCGGCTGAAATTCTCGGCCTTGCTGCTGCGAGTCTCGCCAAGGGCGCGGCGAGCGCGGTGGTGTTGATCGACCCACTCAAGCCCTGGACGCTGCAGACCACGTCGCTGCGCAGCGCCGGCTGCAACACGCCGTTCGCGGGCTGCGAGTTCAAGGGACTCGCGGTTCGTAGCTGGAGCGGCCAGCGCTGAAGCTGCCGCGATCGAACGCAATCCATCAGGCCATCAGTACACGCGGCAGGGTGTGAAGGATTTGTCCGCAGCTTGAGCACGCAGGCGCCGTGTTCTCGAAACGACCGCAAGCGCGGATTGGCATCGTGGTGTTGAACTGCCGATAAACCGGCGCAAACAATTGCCGATCGATTGCTCTTAGCTGTTCATCCGGCCGTCATCGTGCTGCCGGGCTTGGTTTATAGTAGCGGCCATTGAAAATTTACAACTTTGCTCAACAGGAAAATCGATGGCGCGTGTGATGATCGTTGATGATTCGCCGACGGACAAGGCGTTCGTCCGGCAGATTCTGGAGCGGGCCGGCCATGAAGTGCTGGAGGCGGACAACGGCAAGGAAGCGATCGAACTGGTGCGCCTGAGCCGGCCCGACTGCGTGGTGATGGATGTGGTGATGCCCGGCGTCAACGGATTCCAGGCCACTCGTACCTTGTCGCGCGATCCGGCAACGATGGCAATCCCGATCGTCGTGCTGAGCAGCAAGAACCAGGAAACCGATCGGGTCTGGGCTTTGCGTCAAGGCGCCAAGGAATATCTGGTGAAACCGGTGAAGGGTCCGGAGCTGGTCGAGAAAATACAAGACGTGTTGCGTCGTTCGTAAGCAATATCCGTAGTCGAGCTGATTTGCAGCAAACGCTGGCACACGCTTTTTGGGGGTGCTGGATTTAAGGGGAAGCGAAAAATGGCTGAATCGACGGGTGCACGATTAGGCTCACTGAGCCGGCGCGATATTTCCTTATTGGGCCTGGCGGTCGTTGCGATGCTGATCGCCATCAGTGGAATTTTTTATCTGCAAGCCAGCAGCAACAGCGAGAATGTGCAGCTGAGCCTGGCACACTCGCTGTCGGGAGATGTCAACGAAATCGTCAAGATCGGCGAAGCCACGACGCACGGCGTCGCACCCGATTTCACCGCGCTGGGCGCGAACGTCGATAACGTCGATACCGAAGTCCGGCAACTCGCCACCGGCGACAAGGAAGCCGGCATCAGCGCCGCCCCCGCCTCCGCTCAAACGCAAGTGCAGGCTACCAGCACTGCCTGGTCGCAGATGAAGCAGGCGGTGACGCAGGTTGTCGGTGGCGAAAAGGCTTTCGAGCGCACGCGCACGCAAACCGATGCGATCAACACGCTGATCCACGGCAACGGTGACGGCGGGCTCTACCACGAGTTTGAAACGATTGCCGAACGTCTGGGCCAGAGCCGCGTCGCCACCTCGCAGACCTATCTGGTATCCGCGCAATTGGTGTTGATGGAACGCATTTCCGGATTGTCGACGCGCGTGCTCGGCCAGGGCCGCGCGGCGAAAGAGACGGCTGCACAACTGGATGCCGCCACCAAAACCTTCGTCCACAACAACGAAACCCTGATCGGCGAAGGCGGCATCAGCGCAAGCTTGATTGAAAAATCGGCCGGCCTGACGCAAGCCTCGGCCGCGATTCTCGACGATGCCGGCGTGATCGAAACGATGCAGGTCGCGGCAGCCTCGCTGCGTGAGCGGTCGGTCAACCTGATTGCCGCCGCAACCGCGCTGGAACAGCGGCTCAACGACGTGCGGGTCAAGCGCGTGCTGCTGCCGGTAATGGTGTACAGCGCCGGCTTCATTGCCATCATCGCGCTGATCGCATTCGTGATGATGAACATCGCCGACGTGCGCCGTCGCACGCAACTGGCCGAACAGCGCGAAGCCAGCCAGCAGCGCTCGATCCTCAATCTGCTCGACGAAATCACCAATCTCGCCAATGGCGATCTGACGGTCGATGTCACCGTCACCGAAGATTTCACTGGCGCGATCGCCGACTCGATCAACTACACCGTGCAGACCTTGCGCTCGCTGGTCGGCACCATCAATCAAACCTCTGAGCAGATCGTTTCGGCGACCGCACGCACTCAGGATACCGCCGCGCGCATGAGCCAGGCTTCCGACCGGCAAGCGCAGGCCATCACTACGGTGGCCGGTGCGGCGATCGCCACCAGTTCGCAGTTGCAGAATGTTGCCGGCCGCGCCGAGCAACTGGCGGCACAGGCGCAAGCCTCGGTCGAGATCGCCAACAGCGGCGCCGGCACGGTGGGACGCACCATCCAGAGCATGACGGTGCTGCGCGAACAGATTCAGGACACCGCCAAGCGCATCAAGCGGCTCGGCGAATCGTCGCAGGAAATCGGCAATATCACCGAGCTGATCAACGATATCGCCGACCAGACCAACACGCTCGCGCTGAACGCTTCGATCCAGGCGGCGATGGCCGGTGAGCAGGGCCGCGGCTTCGCGGTGGTGGCGGATGAAGTGCAACGGCTGGCCGAGCGTGCCGGCTCGGCCACGCGCAAGATCGACAACCTGGTGAAAACCATTCAGGCGGATACCAACGAAGTCATCACCTCGATGGAACGCTCAACCGCCAACGTCGTACTCGGCGCAAAATCCGCGGAAGAAGCCGGCCAGTCGCTGAGCCGGATCGAAACCTCGTCGCAGGAACTCGCCAAGGTTATCCAGGAAATCTCGCTGGCGGCGCGTGGCCAATCCGCCGAAGCCACCCGCATCGCCGACAGCATGCAGAGCATCCGCGAAATCGCGGTGCAGACTTCCGGTTCCGCGGCGCGCACCTCGCAGGCGGTCGGCGAACTCAATAAACTCTCGGACCAGCTGCGCGAATCGGTCGCCGGCTTCACGCTGCCGCCCAGCGAGGCGTTGGGCGCCTGAAATCGCGCGCCGTGATCGTGCCAGCTTTCAGCCGCGTCATTGCAAGATGCAGCTGCGGCAGAACGTCGGCCTTTGTGCGGCTGTTAGTTTCCTGACACAGGCTTGCCGCTGCGAGGCCAATATCCGTTAAAATTGGCTGACTTGACGCGCGCATCGCGCCACTCATTTTTCCCGTATCCCGCCAAGAGACCATGGACGACCACAAGGGTTCTGCTTCTAATTTTCAGACCGATCTCACCCAGCTGCTCGGCCTGACGACTGTTTCCTATCGCTATAACCTGTCGAAAGAAGAACTCTTTCACGAGGCGATCAAGAACGATCGCGGCCGCGTCAAGCGCGGTGGTCCAAGCGACGCGCAGAAAGCCTTTCCGACGAAGCTTGGCGTCAATGGTCCGCTGGTGTACTACACCGATCCCGATTGTACCGGTCGCCGCACCAAGGACACCTACGCGGTGAAATGGCCGGAAGTCGCCGACGAAATCTGGTTCAAGGCCGATCTCAACCCCTACGATCCGCAGAAATACGAAGCGCTGTTGCAGCGCGTGGTCGCACACGTCAACGCAAAAAAAAGCACGCTGTACGTGAAAGATCTGTTCATGGGGTCCGACCCGGATTTCGCGGTGCCTTATCGCTTCGTCGGCGAATACGCCACGCATGCGATGTTCTGCCACAACATGTTCCCGAAAGATCTACCCGGCGTGAAGAATGTCGATGCACGCCGCTGGACCATGTTCAACGTGCCGAGCTTCGTCTGCGAGCCGGAACGCGATGGCTGCCGCTCGGAAACCGCTGTCATCATCGACACCAAGCATCGTATCTGCCTGGTCGCCGGCCGTGCCGATTATTGCGGCGTCAATAAAAAGACGATCTTCACCGTCGGCAACTATCTGCTACCGAAAGAGGGCAGATTGTCGATGCACTGCTCGGCCAACGTCGGCGCGAAAGGCGATGGCGCGATTTTGTTCGGGCTCTCCGGCACCGGAAAAACCACCTTGTCGGCCGATGCCAGCCGCCGCCTGATCGGCGATGACGAAACCATCTGGTCCGACAACGGCCTGTGCAATCTCGAAGACGGCTGCTACGCCAAGCTGATCGATCTCGACAAGGACAACGAACCGGTGATCGCCGAAGCGCTGTCGAAAGCCGGCACCATCATCGAAAACGTGCCGCCGCTGCCGGGCAAGAAGATGGAGGAATGCCACCCGGACGAGCTCGATCTGTTCGACGGATCGCTCGCCGAAAACACGCGCTTCTCGTATCCGCTCGATGCGAATCCCAACGTGATGCCGAACGGCCAAGGCCCGCATCCGCAGACCATCGTGCTGTTGACGGCCGATGCTTTCGGCGTGCTGCCGCCGATCTCGATTCTGGAACCGAAGGATGTGATGTATCACTTCGTCTCCGGTTTTACCGCGCGCGTGGCCGGCACCGAAGTCGGCGTTACCGAGCCGCAGCCGACGTTCTCGGCCTGCTTCGGCGGTCCCTTCATGGCGCAGAAGCCGAACGTCTACGCCAAGCTGCTGGCGCAGAAGATGGAGAAGCACAAGGCGCGCTGCATCCTGCTCAACACCGGCTGGAGCGGCGGCCCC
>CAJCJH010000024.1 GCA_903970615.1 Rhodospirillales bacterium | reverse complement strand
GTCGCCGAATTCCGGCAGCAGATGCGAATCCATGATCGAGGACACGGCCATCCGGTAACTGTGACGCCATTCGATTTCGCGTTCACGCATCCAGAGCGTGACGAATTCGCGGAATACGGGGGTGTCGGCTGCGACTGGCGTCGAAGCTGTGGTGGAAGCACCCGCCGGTTCGAACGCAGACGAAATCGTCAGGGCGACGGCGGTCTCGGCTGCGAAGCGTGCGGCGAGTGCGCTCCTTGGAAAGTAGCGTGCGTAGTCGAAGGTGTTGAGTGCGATCTCCGATTCAATCCGTTTGAGGACGGATTCCATCTTGCGGCGGTTGGAGGGGGTGTTGTTGAGGGTGGTGTACTCGCGACAACGAATTCCGCGCCAGTGAAAATCGAAGTAGAGGTTTTTGCTTTCAGGACGGATGCGAATGCTAGACATTGCACACCCCTCCGTTTGCCATCGGAATTAAGTTATCTTCCGAGACGGGTGCGAGTTGCATGTCCCGCTCGATGGCCTCCCAGATGTACAGAATCTTGCGACCGCCAAATGGGCGGAAATAGTGAATGCCTTCCAGCAGCACTGAGTCTTTCAGACGATCCCGAATAGTTCTGGCGTCGTAATGAATACGCTGAGCCAAAGCGTCGGTCGTCAGGTAGGTACTTGCCATGCTAGCCTCCTAGTCCAATGTCGTGAACAAATGTCTGATGTCGTGTTAATTCGACAACTAAAGACAATGCTATACGACTTTTGTCGTGTGTCAACTACCAGCGTCGCGTTTATTAGACTGAGTTAGGAAATGATCCGGTTCAGATTCAAGGAGCTTCTTGCGGACCGAGAATTTCGTGAGAAGCGCGTGATCACGATCGCTGAGGTTGCTGCTGCGACAGGGATTCACCGAGCGACGCTCTCGAAGATTGCGAACGAGCCCGGATACAACACAGGTACAGACTATGTCGATCGACTCTGCACCTATTTTGGTTGCCGCATTGAGCAACTCGTAGAACACATTTCGGACTGATGCCGATACTCAGATACAGGCGATCAAGAAGCTCGAAAGTATCTCAGCGGCAAATGGTCAAAACCTGCATCGCAAAAAGTTGAGCGTCCCAAACTGTCCCGTTGCAGGCCCTCTACTGTCCCAGTGACCATTTGCTCGCAACCCAAAATAAAGCTTTTTTAAGCACCGATGAAACTCAGCAAACCAGAAACAAAAAAGCCCAACGCAGTTACGCATCAGGCTCTAAGTACATGATTTGGTGCGCCCGAGAGGATTCGAACCTCTGACTTCTTCCTTCGGAGGGAAGCACTCTATCCAGCTGAGCTACGGGCGCTTAGGGAGGTTTAAGTTTACTAGAGAAAAGGTCATACCTTTTGCTTCGGAGGGAAGCACTCTATCCAGCTGAGCTACGGGCGCGGGCGAATATTTAGGCAAGAATAACCCGAGCGGCATTGACGGGACAATCTAACGCCGGTCGGCGCACTGCAATCGCGTTATCATCCGGGCTTTTTGGGCGGATTGGTTGCGATGAATCGTGGATTATGGGCTGCGGTCGGCGCATTCCTGATCTGGGGGTTGCTGCCGCTTTACTTGCGCCAATTGCAGGGCATTCCTGCTTTGCAGATCATGGCGCACCGGCTGCTGTGGTGCTGCCTGTTCGTCAACATCTGGCTGCTGGCGCGCGGTGAATTCGGTCGCGTGCGTTTTGCGCTGGCGGTTGCGGCGACGCGCTGGCGGCTGCTGGCAACGGCGATTCTGATCAGCATCAACTGGCTGGTGTATGTCTGGGGCGTCAACAACGGGCATGTGGTCGAAACCAGTCTGGGTTACTTCATCAATCCGCTGGTGAACGTGCTGCTGGGCGTATTGGTGTTGCGCGAGCGCCTCAATCGAATTCAATGGGCGGCGGTCGCGCTGGCGGCTTCGGGTGTGATTTATCTGACCTGGCAAAGCGGTGCGCCGCCGTGGATCGCGCTGACATTGGCGATCACGTTCGGCAGCTACGGCTTGATCCGCAAAATGGTCGCAGTCGACGCCATCACCGGCCTCGGTGCGGAAACGCTGTTGATCGCACCGATCGGTCTTGGCTATCTGTTGTGGCTGCAAGCGCAAGGAACAGGCGTGTTGGGTCATGCCGGTTTGCTGATCGATAGCTTGCTGTTTTTCGGCGGCCTCGTTACCGCAATTCCGCTGGCGTTGTTCGCCTATGGTGCACGCCTGATTCCGTATTCAACGCTAGGATTGATTCAGTACATCGGCCCGACCTTGCAATTGCTGCTCGGCATTTTTCTGTTTCGGGAACCCTTCACCGACGCGCGCGCCATCGGCTTCGGGCTGATCTGGGCCGCGCTCGCGATATATGCCGCCGAAGGTTTGATTCGTGCCCGACGGCAGCGGCGAGCAGCGCTTGGCCCGGCCGCGACTGCTGCGATCACAAACTGAAATCAGAGATCAGCTCGTGCCCTGCTGCTAATTGCGTCCCGGCTCGAATTCCGCGTATTGGGGCAGGTCGTCGCGGATGTCGTCCCACTCGGCTTTGTGCGCGACCATGAAATGAATACGCGGAGGCGCGCTCGTCGGCGTGTCCAGCAGGCCGATGCGCAGGCGCAGCATGCCGGGCCGCTTCTGATGCTGGCTGTAAATCGGCGAGCCGCAGCGTCCACAAAAAAAGCGCTGCTTGCCGGGGCTCGACTCGAAGGCTTTGAGCCGCTCCACACCAGCGACGATCCGAAAATCACTGATGCAGATCGGCGCGTTTGCGCCATACGCGGTGCCGTTGGATTTGCGGCAAGCACGGCAATGGCAAAACTCGATGGCGCCCGGTTCGGCATCCAACTCATAGCGAATGCCACCGCACAGACAAGACCCTGAATGCATCACGATGCTCGCTGGTTCCCGAGAATTTCTGGTCGATCGAGATGAATCTTCGCGGCCATGGGTGAATGTGATCGCATCGATATCGCCGAGTCAGCCGATCAAATTTGAACCTGCTGCGAATCCAGCAAGGCAAGCAACCGCTGCAGCGCACCGCGACTGCCGGCGACGGCGCCCAAACCTGCACGGCCCATCGCGGCGCGGCGGCCAGGTTCGCCCAGCAGCACTGCGAGCTCGGCGGTGAGCGCGGGCGCATCCTCCACTTCGATGGCCGCGCCGCAGGCGAGCAGGCTGGCGCGCGCGAGCGCGAAATTTTCCATGTGCGGGCCGAACATCACCGGCACGCCGAGCGCCGCGGGTTCCAGCACGTTATGGCCGCCGATATCGACCAGGCTGCCGCCGACGAAAGCGATATCCGCAGCCGCGAGATAGACGAACATTTCGCCCATGCTGTCGCCGAGAAAAACCTGCGTGGTCGCCAGCGATTGTGCGTAGCCGGCCTTGGCCAGCGCCGCCGAGCGCGTGCGACGTTCCACGATAAGGCCCGAGTCCGAAATCAGCTGCCAGACGTGATCGAAGCGTTGCGGATGCCGCGGCACCAGAATCAACGCGGCGGTAGGATACAGTTCGAGCAAGGCCAGATGTGCATCGAGTGCGGCCTGCTCTTCTTCTTCATGCGTGCTCGCCGCGATCCACACTGGGCGATCTTTTCCGAGCGCATTGCGCAGACTCGCACCCGCCGCCAGTTGCACTTCCGGCAGATCGAGATCGAATTTCAGATTGCCCATGACGCTGACGCGCTCCGGCGGCGCACCGAGCGCCAGAAAGCGCTGAGCGTCGGCGTCGCTTTGTGCCGCGATCGCCGTGCAGTTGGCGAGCGTCAGACGGGCGAATCCGGGCACGCGCGAATAACCGCGAAACGAGCGTTGCGACAAACGCGCGTTGGCGATCGTTAACGCAATGCCGCGCTGCGCAAGGCAGCGAAACTGATTTGGCCACAATTCGGTTTCCATCACGACTACTGCGCGCGGCTGAACGCGACGCAGGAATCGCGCGACCACATCCGGCAGGTCATACGGCGCATAGCTGTGCTGCACGCGATCGCCAAGCGCTGCGGTGATGCGGGCAGAACCGGTCGGCGTGGTCGTCGTCACCCAGACCTGGCCGTCACCATGTTTTTTCAGCAGCGCTTCGATCAAGGGCAAAGCCGCGAGCGCCTCGCCGACGGAAACCGCATGCACCCAAACTGCCACACCTTCTGCGCGCGGCGCGACAAAACCGAAACGCTCGCCGATACGCCCGCGGTATTCTGCAAGCTGACGGCTTTTCCACAACAGCCGCAGAAACACCAGCGGCGTTGCCAGGTAAAGCAAGGCGGTGTAGATGATTCTCATAGCGACAGGATCAAGCTGAAATATCTGCACAGCAAGCTCATATGCTAAAGCATCGGCATGCAAAATCAGGGCATCGCAATCATCCATTTGAACGCCGCACCGATTCGATAAGCGCCGTCGTCGCCTAGAAATGGTGCCAAAGCGGCCCTGTGGACTTGATTGACTGCGGCTTCGCCAGAATGCTCGATCGCGCGAATGGCAACGCCGGATGAGCCAAGGCCGCGCAAGGCAGTCTCCAGATTCGGGTAGCGCCAGTGACAAGCCACCTCTTTAATCTCGAGTACTTTAAGTCCTGCGCTTGCTGCGAACGCGCTCAACGCGGCTTCGTCGGATAAGGCAAAGGGCCCGGGCGCGCCCGCCGGCGCGGGTGGTAACAAGGGCTTTAAGGCAACCACCAGCGATGCGGCTTCCATTCGTTCGGGTGAGCCCCAGGTCATCACAACAACGCGGCCCACGGGTTTTGTGATGCGTCGCGCCTGCGCAAGTGCGGCGACAGGATCGGCTGCATATTGAAAAGAATTGAAGCCGGTGACCACGTCGAACTCGCCGTCCGCAAACGGTAGTTGTTCCATTTCGCCTAGTCGAAAATCGCCGGCGGGGACACGATCACGGGCGAACTCGATCAAGTTCTCGGCGGCATCGAGTGCCGACACCTTGGCGCCGAGTCTGGATGCGATCAGAGCCGCCATTCCAGAGCCACAGCCGACATCGCAATAGCGCATCGCAGCGCTTAGCTTAAGCCGGGCAAACACAGCTTCGTACGCCGCCATAAACTGCCCCTCCTGCACTTCCGCCCAATCTCGCGCACGCAATCCCCACAGGCGTCCATTACTGGCTGCAGTTCCGGGTTTCTGATTGGCGAGTATGTTCGATACCTCGATGTCGGCAAAATGTTGCTGGCGAAGTTTATCGATCTTCATCGACCGGTTTCACCTCGGCGCGCTTGCGAAAGTGGCACAGCGCGACTCAGGCTCTAAACTAACGCATGGCCCATCGTGAAGATTATTCCGCGCGTCGGCCGCGGCTGATTCCCTACATTCTCTATCGTCCGGATTGGTGGATTGCGTGGCTGCTGTTCTGGCTGCTGTGCGCCGTTTGCTGCCTGCCGGTACCGTGGCTGCGCGCGTTCGGCCGGCGCCTCGGCTGGCTGTTCGGGCGGCTGGCGAAAAGCCGGCGCCATATCGTCCGTGTGAATCTGCAACTGTGTTTTCCTGAACTCAGCACAGCAGAACGCGAACGCCTGCTGTGGGCGCATTTCGAGGCCATCGGCATGGGCATTTTTGAAACACTCGCCGCGGGCATGGCGCCGGATCTGATGGTCGCGCCTTATCTCGATATCGAAGGTCTGGAACACCTCGACGCCGCACAAGCCGAAGGCCACGGCGTGCTGTTATTGACCGGTCACTTCACCACGCTGGAACTCGGTGCGCGCGCGCTGTGCCTCGCCAATCGCCCGTTTCACGCGATGTACCGGCCGATGCAGAACCGCTTGCTCGACTACTGGGTACGCCGCTGGCGCGAGCGCCGTTCAAAACGCGCAAGCCTGCCGAAGGATGATCTGCGCGGACTGCTGCGCGCGCTGCGCAAAGGCGGCGCCATCTGGTACGGCCCCGATCAAACACTGGATACACCGAACTCCGCCTTCGTACCGTTTTTCGGCGTGCCGGCGCTCACGGTTACCGCGACTTCTCGCTTGGCGGAAATGGGCCGCGCGCGGGTGGTGCCGTTCTATCCGGCGCGCATCGATGGCCGCTATCGCGTGACCTTCCAGCCCGCGCTGGAACATTTTCCGAGCGGCGACGATGTTGCCGATGCGCGGCGCGTCAATCAACTGCTCGAAGCCGCGATCCGCCAATGCCCGGAGCAGTATTTCTGGGTGCATCGCAAGTTCAAGTATCAGCCTGCCGGAATGCCGGATGTGTACGCGCAGCCGGATGCAGTTGAGCTTTGAATATCGGCGTTCAGATGTGTGTTCAATCTCGAATCACAAGCGTCGGCATGCGTTCATCCGTTGCTGGCAAACTCTAAAGTGATTTGTAGATGCCACGGTTCTCATGGTTGAGCTCGCTTACATTCACGCTTGAGCTTCAGGCGCTGCTACTGATGTGTGTTCAAAACCGCAATGACACACCGCAGCAACTGAATACGAAGCGCTGGCATTCGTCCCGTTCGTCATCGCATCAGCGCCATTGCACGATATCCGCCAAGTCCGCTCTCGAGCTTTTCAACGAGAGATGTGCCGGCGGCGAGGTGAGTCGAGAAAAGTTGGGGAGAACGATACCGGAGATAGCCCGTTAGGAATCGAGTAAAAATGCCTTCACGATGAGTGAGCGCCGGGTGCAATCCTCGCCGATCCTACTGCTGCCAGGCTCATCTACGGCGGCAATTTCTGGAGGTCGACCAAGCCAATTTCGTAGCGACACAACCCTTGATGAACGGTTCCAGGGATATCCATAGCAACGGCTACCGGGAAGAAATCAGCACGGTACCCGTTGAGCCGCCTGTCTTATCCGCTTGTCGCGCTGACGAGGAACGCGCGCAGGATTGGATTTAGCGTGGGAGTCATTACTAAAAGCCCGTATTCATCTCGCCGAGAAGATCAAGGGTATCGAAGCCCGCCGAACGAAAGCTTCAAGGAGCCTGTGCGATGAACAGCATTTATCAATCCGACGTTATCGATGAAGCGATGTTCGGCATTCTGCGCCGCGAGAGTCTGATCGCCAGCGGCTGGATACGACTGAGTTCTCTTTGCCGCCAATGGCTGCTCACCGGATTCCGTCAAAGCGATCTGATGCAAGGCTTGGCGCGGCTCGAAACCGATGGACATGTGAACGTGATTACCAACCAGGACGACACGTTCGTGTTCGTGTGCGATGTGCCGCCGCGGTTGCGAATGGGGTCGCTGACCAAAATCGGCTCGCTGATGAAAGCAAGATCGCGGCTACGCGATCGTTCTTCTTCACACACATCGAGGCTGCGCCAGCGTGCTGGCGTTCATCAGCGCATTTGCGATTCCATCGTGCCTTAGATTTTCTGGCCAGCGCCGCGACGAGCCTGCCGTCTATCGACTTTTGAATGTTGATTTCCAGGATCGAAGTAAGCGCTTTTGCGAGCAGGAATAAAGCGCCATCGGAGCCAACTGGCAGCCTCTGTGCTGGCGTTCCATCCACGAGCCGTTAAAGCCCGCAATAGTTTTCCGTTGCGGGTTTTTAATGGGCGGTGAAAAAGTTACGATGTTGCCGTTTTTCACTCCAGAGACCTTTATGCAAATTGCAGATCAATGCGTCGCCAGCTTTCACTACACCCTGACCAACGACGCCGGAGAAGTGCTGGATTCCTCCGAGGGACACGAACCTCTGGTCTACATCCACGGCGGCGGCGGCATCATTCCGGGCCTCGAAAAAGCGATGGCGGGCAAGCAGGCCGGCGATGCGTTCGAAGTCACCATTCCACCCAAGGAAGCCTATGGCGAACGCGACAGCAAACTGATCGAGCGCGTGCCGAAGCGCAATCTCAAAGGCATTCCCAATCCCAGCGTCGGCATGCGTCTGCAAGCGAATGGCCCGAACGGCCCGCAGGTGGTCACCATCACCCACGTCGCCGGCGATGTGGTCACCGTCGACGCTAATCACGCGCTGGCCGGCGAAACGCTGCACTTCAAGGTCAGCGTCACCGATGTGCGCGCGGCCACCGAAGAAGAAATTGCACATGGCCATGTGCATGGCGCGGGCGGGCATCATCACTGATTCCGGTTTGATTTTTCCTGCTGTCGTCGCCTCGCATCAAGGCTGCGGCTCACGTGCCTCTTCGAGGCGGGTTGGTATGGCTGAAATTTTTGGCTAGTCAGATATCGCCGGGGTTCCGATCAGGAAAGATCGAACTACATGAAACCTCGGCGAGCGTTTTCGCAAGGTACTGAACGGCTTAGTCTTCCGGCTCGTAAGCCAGATTCGGCGCCAGCCATTTCTCGGCTTCTTTCAACGTCCAGCTTTTACGCTTGGCGTAATCGGCAACCTGATCTTTCTGGATTCTGCCGACGACGAAATATTGCGATTGAGGATGCGCGAAGTACCAGCCGGAAACCGCAGCACCCGGCCACATGGCGTAGCTTTCGGTGAGTGTGATGCCGGCATTTTTGTCGACGTCCAACAACTGCCACAGCGTGCCTTTTTCGGTGTGTTCCGGGCAGGCCGGATAGCCGGGCGCGGGACGAATGCCGTGACCTTCGGCGATGTATTTTTCGTCGATCAGCGAGGCGTTATCGAGCTTTTCGTCCGGCGCGTAGCCCCAGAATTCCTTGCGCACGCGCTGATGCAAGCGCTCGGCGAAGGCTTCGGCGAGACGATCAGCAATCGACTCCAGCAGGATCGCGCTGTAGTCGTCGTTGGCCTGCTTGAACGCGGCAACGCGATCGGATGAACCCAAGCCCGCAGTGACTGCGAACGCGCCGACGTAATCGCGCAACCCGCTGGCCTTGGGTGCGACGAAATCAGCCAGCGCGCGATGCGGCACGCCTTCACGATGTTCGCTTTGCTGGCGCAGCGTAAGCAAAGTGGTGATGCGCTGCTGGCGCGTTTCATCGGCATAAATTTCGATGTCGTCGCCGACCGCATTGGCCGGGAAAAATCCGCAGACGCCGTTGGCAGTGAGCCACTTTTCTTCGATGATGCGATCGAGCATGGCCTGTGCATCCGCGAACAATTTGCGCGCGGTTTCGCCGCTCACTGGATTGTTCAGCAGGTCTGGATAACGGCCTTTCAATTCCCAGGAAATGAAGAACGGTTGCCAGTCCATGTACTCACGCAATTCGGCGATCGGATAATCGCGCAGCACCTTCACATACTGCGTCGGGCCGGCGTGATGTTGATGATCGCAGCTCGCGCCTTCGCAAACGTCCTTGGTCTGCTGCGTGAGCATGCGTGGGCGGAACGGCTGATACGTTTTCCAATCGATCGGCGTGGCATTCGCACGCGCCTTGTCGATCGACAGATATTTCTGCTGGCGATCTTTCGAGCCATGCCGTTCACGAATGCTGTCGTATTCTTTTTTGACCTCCAGCATCAGCTTCTCGCGCTGGGTTTTATCGAGCAACGCGGACGCGACCGGCACCGAACGCGAAGCGTCTTTAACCCACACCACCGGCCCGTTATAAGCGGGCGCGATTTTCACCGCGGTGTGCGCGCGCGAGGTTGTGGCGCCGCCGATCAGCAGCGGCACATCGAAACCCTGGCGCTGCATTTCCTTCGCCAGATTCACCATCTCGTCGAGGCTCGGCGTAATCAATCCGGAGAGGCCGATGATGTCGGCCTTGTGCTCGCGCGCGGCGTCCAGAATTTTCTGGCCCGGCACCATCACGCCCATGTCGACCACGTCGTAGTTATTGCATTGAAGCACCACGCCAACGATGTTCTTGCCGATGTCATGCACGTCGCCCTTCACCGTCGCCATCAGGATTTTGCCTTTGGCTTTTTGCACGTCGCCCGGCTTTTTTTCGGCTTCGATGAACGGGATCAAATACGCGACCGCCTTCTTCATCACGCGCGCGGATTTCACCACTTGCGGCAGGAACATCTTGCCGGCGCCGAACAGATCGCCGACCACGTTCATGCCATCCATCAGCGGGCCTTCGATCACTTCGATCGGGCGGCCGCCGCGCGCGGAAATTTCTGCGCGCAACAATTCGGTATCGGCCTCGACGAATTGATCGATGCCTTTCACCAGCGCATGCGTAATTCGCTCGCCAAGTGGCAGCGAACGCCAGATTTCATCCGCCACTTCCTGCTTGGCGCCATCGCCTTTGAACTTGCCGGCGATCTCGACCAAGCGCTCGGTGCCGTCGGTGCCCGGCCCGGCGCGATTCAAAATTACATCTTCGATACGCTCGCGCAACTCGGCGTCGATCTGGTCGTATACCACCAGCGCGCCGGCGTTGACGATGCCCATGTCCATGCCGGCCTTGATCGCGTGGTACAGGAATACGGCGTGAATCGCTTCGCGCACCGGGTTGTTGCCGCGGAATGAAAACGACACGTTGGAAACGCCGCCGCTGATCTTCGCGCCAGGCAGATTCTGCTTGATCCAGCGCGTGGCTTCGATGAAATCCACGCCGTAATTGTTGTGCGCTTCGATGCCGGTGGCGACGGCGAAGATGTTCGGATCGAAGATGATGTCCTCGGCCGGGAAGCCCACTTCTTGGGTGAGGATGTCGTAGGCGCGCTGGCTGATGATTTTGCGGCGTTCGAGCGTATCGGCCTGACCCTCTTCATCGAACGCCATCACCACCACGGCTGCGCCGTAACGCCGGCATAGCTTGGCCTGCTCGATGAATTTCGGAATGCCTTCCTTCATCGAAATCGAATTCACGATCGGCTTGCCTTGCACGCACTTGAGGCCGGCTTCGATCACTTCCCATTTCGAGGAATCGATCATCAGCGGCACGCGCGAAATATCCGGCTCCGACGCGATCAGCTTGAGGAAGCGATCCATTGCGGCCTTGCCGTCGAGCATGCCTTCGTCCATGTTGACGTCGATCACCTGAGCGCCGGCTTCAACCTGCTGGCGCGCCACCGCGACCGCGGCGGTGTAATCGCCGGCCTTGATCAGATCGCGGAATTTGGCCGAGCCGGTGACGTTGGTGCGCTCGCCGACGTTGACGAATCCGAGCGCCGCATTGATCGTCAACGGCTCCAGACCCGCAAGCCGGCAGGCACTTTCGGGCTGCGAGGGCACGCGCGGTTTCTTGCCGCGCACGTGTTGTGCGATGTGTTCGATATGCGCCGGCGTGGTGCCGCAACAGCCGCCGACGATATTCACCAAACCGGCTTCGGCGAACTCTTCGATGATGCAGGCCGTGTCGTCCGGCTGCTCGTCGTATTCGCCGAAAGCATTCGGCAAACCGGCATTCGGATAGCAGGAAATATAGCAGTCCGCGATGCGCGAAAGCTCGGCGATGTACGGCCGCATTTCCTTGCCGCCGAGCGCGCAATTCAGGCCGATCGCAAACGGCTTCGCGTGGCGCAGCGAATTCCAGAACGCTTCGGTGACCTGGCCCGAAAGCGTGCGGCCCGAAGCATCGGTGATAGTGCCGCTGATGATGATCGGTAGTCGGATGCCGCGTTCCTCGAACACCTGCTCGACCGCGAACACCGCAGCTTTTGCATTCAGCGTGTCGAAGATCGTTTCGATCATGATGATGTGCGCGCCGCCATCGATCAGCCCGCGCGTGCATTCGGCGTAGGCCGTCACCAGCTGGTCGTAGCTGATGTTGCGCGCGCCGGGGTCGTTCACATCCGGCGAGATCGACGCCGTGCGATTGGTCGGCCCGAGCGTGCCGGCGACGAAGCGCGGCTTGGCCTCGGTGGTCACCGCATCGCATTCGAGACGGGCAATGCGCGCGGCCTCGAAATTCAGCTCGTAGGCCAGCGCTTCCATGTGGTAATCCGCCATGGAAATGGTTTGCGAGTTGAAGGTGTTGGTCTCGATGATGTCCGCGCCGGCGAGCAGATATTTGCGGTGAATCTCGCGGATGATCTGCGGCTGCGTGAGCGTCAGCAGATCGTTGTTGCCCTTCACATCGTGCGGCCAGTCCTTGAAACGCTCGCCGCGATAATCGGCTTCGCTCAGGCCGTAGCACTGGATCATCGTGCCCATCGCGCCGTCGATGATCAGAATCGCTTCGCGCGCGCGTTCGTGCAGACGCGCGGCGACATCGAGTGTGGTGTCGAGAGCTGCGGAAATTTGCGGCAGGTTTGGCGGTAAATCGTCCATCGAGAAATTATATCCTGTTATCCGGATAAGCGGATGGATTGAGCCAGAGCGCCTGCGCCAAAGGCATGCATCTCGGCAGCGCGAATGAACCGGGAATTGCGGAGACAGAGGAGCACTTGACAGCCGCCATCGCCGCACTATAACTTAATTGAACGATCGTTTTATAAAACCGCTGAGGAGATGGAGTATGACGACGACCGCAACTTTGAACGCTTCCGACTGGCGCGATAGCAAACGCTATCTCTGGCTGCTCGGCATCGCCGTAATGGGCCTGCCGATCTACAGCTTTCTGCTGTTCCGCTGGACGGGCCTCGGTATTTTCTGGTGGGCGACGCCGATCGTGGTGTACGGCCTGATCCCGCTGTTCGACCGCTTGATCGGCGAGGACGAAGCCAATCCGCCGGATTCGGCGATGGCCGCTCTGGCCGCCGATCGCTATTACCGTTACGTCGTTTTCGCCGCGATTCCGCTGCAATACGCCACGTTCGTCTGGGGCACTTACACGGCGGTGACCGGCGGCCTCGCATGGTGGCAATGGGCCGGGCTGGTGGTATCGGTCGGCATGACGTCCGGGCTGGCGATCAATGTCGGCCACGAGTTGGGGCACCAGACCGATGCGCTCGAACGCTGGCTGGCGAAGATCGCGCTGGCGCCGGTGATGTATGGTCATTTCTACACCGAACACAACCGCGGCCATCATGTCCGCGTCGCCACGTTTGAAGATCCGGCTTCATCGCGCTTCGGCGAAACCTTTTACGAATTCCTGCCGCGCTGCGTTTATGGCTCGATTGCTTCGGCGTGGGAGATCG
Source organism: Rhodospirillales bacterium (assembly GCA_903970615.1). GTDB lineage: Bacteria > Pseudomonadota > Gammaproteobacteria > Nevskiales > Nevskiaceae > Nevskia. Next base: position 11,375 of record CAJCJH010000024.1, on the reverse strand, counting down.
AGAAACAGCGCCTGCAAAAGCAGGGCCAAAGCGTCTGGTCGATCGATAACCAGAACCTGCAAGCCTGGGGCATCAGCGTGCTCCTGTTCGGCGCGATGACTGCCTGGCTCGGCATCTGGGCGCTGCCGTTCATGATTCTGCAGGGTGCGATCGGCGGCAGTTTGCTGGAGGTCGTCAACTATCTCGAACACTATGGTTTGATGCGGCAGAAGAAAGCCGATGGCAGTTACGAACGCTGCCAGCCGCATCATTCGTGGAATTCCAATCATCTGGCGACGAATGTTTTTCTGTATCACCTGCAACGGCATTCCGATCATCACGCCTACCCGACCCGCTCGTTCCAGACCCTGCGTAATTTCGATGGCTTGCCGCGATTGCCTTCCGGTTATGCCGGCATGATTCTGGCTGCCTATGTGCCGCCGTTGTGGTTCCGTTTGATGAATCCCAGAGTCGTCGCGCATTTCGGCGGCGACATGCAACTGGCCAACATCAAACCTTCGATCCGTCAGCGGGTGATAGCGGAATACGCGGTCTCTGCGGCATAATTCGCGTCTCCCGGCGGCGCATCTGCGACGATGCGCCGCCTTCAGTTTTCAACCGCTTTAGGGTCCGAGCAATGAAGAAGTGGCAGTGCCTGGTCTGTGATTTTGTTTACGACGAGGCCAAGGGCCTTCCCGAAGAAGGCATCGCGCCCGGCACGCGCTGGGAAGATGTGCCCGAATCCTGGACCTGCCCGGATTGCGGCGCGGCCAAATCCGATTTCATCATGGAAGAAATGGCCTGATTCCCGCGCTGTGGCCGGCGGGTTCATGGCCTTGCTAATGCTGGATGAAGTGGATGACGGCTTGATATCCATCAAGCGGCGAGCTATACGGTTTCAGCACCTGATCTGAGCCGCCGTGCGGCATCGTGTTCAAGCGCTGCGCGACTGAACCTTTGCTGCCGTAAAGTGCCTGTTCTACGCACTTTCCGGCTGGTTCCCATTGCCCATGTTTCGCGCGTTGCGCCTGTTGCCGATGTTGCTCGCCGCCAGCCTGTTGTGCAGCTGCGACTGGGCCGGGCTTGCTTACGATCATCTGGATTTGCTGGCACGGCATTATGTGGCCGGCTTCGTCGATCTGCGACCGCAGCAGCAGCAGGCTTTCGATCTGGCTTTCGACGAGTTCTGGCGCTGGCATCGCAGCAGCGAATTGCCGCGCTACGCCGAGACTGCGCGCGCCATCGCCAAGACTTCGCAAAGCCTGCAAACGCCTGCGCAAATCGATGCGCAGCTGACTTCGCTGGATCACTTCATCGAAACCTCATCGCAGCACTTGCTCGACGAAATTGCGCCGTTGCTGACGACCCTCGACGACGCGCAGGTTCAACAGATTCTCGCCGAGATCGATAAACGCATCGAGAAATCCGCACACCGCGAAGCCAGGCTCGACGATGCCCATTGGCGCCGCAAACAGGCAGAGCAGATGCACGATCAATTGCAGAAATACGCCGGCCCGCTGCAGCCCGTGCAGGAGCAAATGCTGCGCGACTGGAGCCAGACACTGATGCGCGATGAAGCCGTGGATCATCGCGCCGCCTTGGCCTGGCGCGCTCAGATGGCCGAAGTGTTGCAGCGCCGGCACGAAGCCGGAAATCGTGAGCGCGTGCAGGCGCTCACTGCGGTGCAGAATCCCGACATCACGGCGTTCGAGCATTCGCGCGCGGCCATGCACCAGCGCTATGTCGCGCTGCTCACGGATTTCAGCAACAGTTATACCGCGCAGCAGCGGCAGCATCTGCAAACCGCGTTCGACGATCTCGCCGCGGACCTGGAAAAACTCGCCGCCGAACCGCCCGCGGCGAAATGATCGCGCGATCCATATCAGCCGATCGCAGCGCGTGCCGATCACTCAGCGGAACTTGGTCGATGACCTGCCCGATCACTTGTACCGATCACTGGATTGAGTGGATCGATGAAATCCATCAATCACGACGATAGGCGCATTTTTCTCGTCGCCGCTTTGTGCATCCGTTAGACTGCCGGCCGGCTCGCGCGCTGTTTCAAGCCAGGTTGCGGGATGCGGCGGGTCGATCCAGTAATTATCAGGAGGAGTCATGCCGGTCAAAATCGCGGTGCTGAAAGAGCTGCGGCCGAACGAAAAGCGCGTTGCCATGGTGCCCGCTGTCGCCGACAAGCTGGTCAAGCTCGGCGCTGAAATTCACATGCAATCGGGCGCCGGCGACGCTGTGAAATTGCCCGATGCCGCGTTCAAGAATGTCAGCTTCGCCGCCAATCCGCAGGGCTTGGTGTCGGATGCCGATATCGTCGTCGCGGTGCAGCCGCCGAGTGTTGAAACCGCAGGTGCGATGAAGGAAGGCGCGATCCTGATTTCCTTCGTCTACGCACACAAGGAGGTCGAACTCACCAAATTGCTGCGCGACAAGAAAATCACCTGCTTCGCCATGGAACTGGTGCCGCGCATCACGCGCGCGCAGGCGATGGACGCGCTCAGTTCGCAGGCCGCACTCGCCGGCTATTACGCCGCACTGATGGGTGCGACCACCATCGCGCGCATTTTGCCGATGATGACGACTGCTGTAGGTTCGATCCGCCCGGCGAAAACGCTGGTGATGGGCCTCGGCGTCGCCGGTCTGCAAGCGCTCGCTACTGCGCGCCGCCTCGGTGCGATGACCGAAGGCTACGACGTGCGTCCCGAAACCAAAGAACAGGCCGAATCGCTCGGCGCCAAGTTCGTCGATACCGGCGTCGATGCGCGCGGTCAGGGCGGCTATGCGCGCGAACTCACGGCCGAGGAAAAAGACAAGATCGCCAGTGTGGTAACCAAGCACATTCAAGCTGCCGACATCATCATCACCACCGCTGCGATTCCGGGCCGGCCTTCGCCGAAGCTGATTTCCAAGGCGCAGGTGGATGGCATGAAAGCCGGCAGCGTCATCATCGATCTGGCGGCGGAAGGTGGCGGCAATTGCGAATACACACAGCCGGGCGAGACGATCCAGGTCGGCCAGACCACTATCGTCGGCCCGCTGAATGTGCCGAGCCTGCTCGGCGAACACGCCAGCGAGTTGTATGCGAAAAACCAGTTCAACCTGATCGAACTGTTTCTTAAAGAGAAGGCGATTGCGCTCGATTGGAGCGATGAAATCATCGCCAAAAGCTGCCTCACGTTTGGCGGCGAGATCAAGAACGAAGCGGCGAAGAAAGCCATCGAACCAGCCGTCGCTGCGGCTTAACGCTGAGGATTACGACTATGGATACCGCTACCACCATCACCGGCTTCGTTGCCCTTTACATCTTCATGCTGGCCGCGTTCACCGGCTACGAAATCATCGGCCGCGTGCCGTCGATTCTGCACACGCCGCTGATGTCCGGCTCGAATTTCGTGCATGGCATCGTCGTCGTCGGCGCGCTGTACGCGCTGTTGAATGCGACTACGCTGCCGGAACAGATCATCGGATTTTTCGGCGTGCTGCTCGGCGCGGGCAACGCGGCCGGTGGCTATGTCGTCACCGAACGCATGCTGCAAATGTTCAAGGCCAGCGACAAGAAGAAGGCTTAATCGAATGAACTTCCATCCACAAATTTTGATCGACGCCAGCTACCTGCTCGCCGCGTTCCTGTTCATCTATGGCTTGAAGCGCATGTCGTCGCCGGTGACGGCGCGTTCCGGCATCGTCGTCGCCGGCTGGGGCATGTTGATCGCCGTGCTTGCCAGCTTCCTGTACGTGTTCAGCGTCGAGGAAGCCGCCAAGCCGCATCTGGTCGTCAACGTCGTTCTCGCCGCGGTCGCTTTGCTGCTCGGCCTAGGCTGGGCCTGGCGCAGCGGCAAAAAAGTCGAGATGACCGCGATGCCGCAAATGGTCGCGCTGTATAACGGCATGGGCGGTGGCGCGGCGGCGGCGATCGCAGCCGTCGAGCTGCTGAAGCCAAGCGCCGAATACACGCTGATCCCGCTGGTAGTCACCATCATCGGCGCACTGATCGGCGGTATTTCGCTCTCGGGTTCGATGATCGCCTGGGCCAAGCTCGATGGCCGCATCAATGGCACCTGGCGCATCAAGGGTCAGCAGGCATTGAACGGCGTGGTGTTCCTCGCAACGCTCGCGCTGGGGCTGTTCATCGCCTTCGCCGAACACGGCCACGCGCCGGTGATCTTGACCGCCGCGTTCTTCGTCGGCGCACTGATTTTCGGCGTGCTGATGACCATGCCGATCGGCGGCGCCGACATGCCGGTGGTGATCTCGCTGTTCAACGCCTTCACCGGCCTCGCGGTAGGCTTTGAAGGTTTCGTGCTGCAAAACCCGGCGCTGATGATCGCCGGCATGGTGGTCGGCTCGGCCGGCACGCTGCTGACTTTGCTGATGGCGAAGGCGATGAATCGCAGCGTCGCCAACGTGATCTTCTCCAACTTCGGCGCGGCCGGCGACGAACAGCAGGGCGAAATCAAGGGCAGCATGAAACCGGTCGATGCGGGCGATGCGGGCATCAACATGCGCTATGCCAGCAAGGTCATCATCGCGCCGGGATATGGTCTCGCGGTTGCGCAGGCGCAGCACAAGCTCTATGAATTCGTGAAGCTGTTGCAGGATGCCGGCGTGGAAGTGAAGTTCGCCATTCATCCCGTCGCCGGCCGCATGCCCGGTCACATGAATGTGTTGCTCGCCGAAGCCGGCGTGCCCTACGACATCATCTACGACATGGAAGATATCAACGGCGAATTCAAGGAAGCCGATGTCGCCATCGTCATCGGCGCCAACGACACCGTGAACCCCGCCGCGCGCACCAACAAATCCTCACCGATTTACGGCATGCCGATTCTCAACGTCGATCAGGCCAAGCAGGTTTATGTCGTCAAGCGCGGCCAGGGCAAAGGCTACTCCGGCGTAGAGAACGAGCTGTTCTTCGCCGACAACACCAACATGGTTTACGGCGATGCGCAGAAAGTGATGGTAGCGATGACGCAGGCGGTCAAATCTCTCGATGGCGGCGGTCATTGATTCATTGATATGCAAAGTCTCGAAGACCGCCTGCGGGCGGTCTTTTTTTGTCTGCTGCCAATGGAATTGGCAACACGATTCATAGCGGGCAGTGGATTCAGATGGCAGGATGTCGCATTCAGGGGAACGGGACTTCAGCGTGGAAGAATCCACATCGACGCCAGCTTTCAAGATCGGCCTGTCGCTCGCCGGTGCGGTTTCGGCCGGCGCGTATACCGCGGGCGTGCTCGATTTTTTGATCGAAGCGCTGGATTGCTGGACGGTGGCGCAAACGCGCGGCGATGCGGTGCCGACGCATCGGGTTTCGCTCGAAGCGGTTGCGGGCGCCTCGGCAGGTTCGCTGTGCGCGGCCCTGCTGGCGATCGTGCTGCCGTACCGGTTTCCGCATGTGCGGGTGGCGGCGAACGGCGCGTTGCAAATGCAGGAAGGCGCTTCGGCGCCGGACAATCCGCTGTATCACGGCTGGGTCGAGGCGATCGATATCCGGCAGTTGCTCAGCACCAGCGATCTCGCTCGCGGCGAGTTCGATTCACTATTGAATTGCGAAGCGATCGATGCCTGCGTGCAGCACTTTCTGCGCTATTCCGGCGAGCGTCAAACGCGGCCTTACGTGGCGCGGCCGTTCGTGGCGCGCATGGCACTCGGCAACTTGCGCGGCGTGCCTTATCGCATCGATTTCCGCGGCAACAAGACGATCAACGACGAGGCGATGATCGAGCATTCGGATCACCAGAGTTTTCTGGTCGGTGGCGATCCCGCCTGCACCGTGCCGGCCTATCTCTCGACGCACGCGAGGCTTGCTGCGGAATCGCATACCGATCTCGCGCGATGGCAGGCGTTGGGCGATGCCGCCGTCGCCTCGGGTGCGTTTCCGCTGTTCCTGAAACCGCGTCTGATCACGCGCGAAGTGGCCGATTACGGCTGGCGGCATTTGGTCGATAGCGGCGTGCCGGGTGTGGCGCTCACCGCGATTCCGCCAGCCTGGAAAAATCCGCAAGCGCCGCCCTCGCCTTACGCTTTCGCCTGCATCGACGCCGGCATGTACAACAACGAGCCGTTTGAACTCGCACACGAAGTGATCGCCGGCGGGCCGGGCAAAAGCGTGCCGCACGCAGCGGAAGCCGCCGACGGCGCCGTACTGATGATTGCGCCTTTCGTCTCCACCCCGCACGACGGCGCCGAGCCGGTGACCAAGATCGATCCGCAGACTCAGCGCCCGCGCCTGCATCTGCCGCCGCTGCAACAGCTGATGCCGCTGTTCTGGAGTTTGATCATGCAATCGCGCTTCAAACCGCTCGATCTGGCGATGGCCTACGACGAATCCGTCTACAGCCGTTTCGTGATTGCGCCGACGCTTTCCAAGGCGCCCGAGGCTTCCAGCGAATGGATCGCCGGCGGCGCGCTGCAAGGTTTCCTGGGCTTTTTTTGCGAGGATTTTCGCAAGCACGATTTCCAGCTCGGCCGCCGCAACTGCCAGCAATTCCTGCGCGAGCATTTCACCTTGCCGGCGGATAACCCGATCGTCCGCGCCGGTTATGCCGCACTCGATGACAGCAGCCTGGCACGATTCCGCAACGAAGCCGGACAACTGCCGATCATCCCGCTGATCGACCGCGTCGCCATCGATGAAGAGTTGATGGCATGGCCCGCTGGCCGCTTCGCCACTCAGCCGCTGATGCCGGCGATTCAAAAGCGGCTCGACGCGATCTTCCAGCTTCATCGCAAGCAGGCGCTCGCGGCAGTCAAACCCTGGCTGCAGCGCACCGTGCTCGGCATGGCGATGTCGTTGAGCTGGGCGATGCTCGGCCGGCCGCTGCTGAAAAAACATATCGCCGCGACCATCGAAAAAGCCCTGCACGCGCAGGCGCTTTAGCATTCATTCCTCGAACAGGCGCGCTCGAAATTTAGCTTTTTTAGACGGTTTCCGAGTCTGTCAGACCGCAGCGCTTCTTGCATCGTCTAAGATCAAACGCATCCCTTGCGATTCCTCAACGCTTAGCCCGGAGCCGTTCCTTGCGCGCATTTCGCTACTACGATTTCCTGATGGCCGGCATGGTCGCGGTGCTGCTGTGCTCGAACCTGATCGGCCCCGCAAAAGCCTGCGTGGCGACACTCCCACTGATCGGCGCAGTAACCTTCGGCGCCGGCAATCTGTTCTTCCCGATCAGCTACATTTTCGGCGACGTGATGACGGAAGTTTACGGCTTCGCGCGCGCGCGCCGGGCGATCTGGGCCGGCTTCGGCGCGATGATTTTTGCCACATTGATGTCTGCCTTCATCCTGAAAATGCCGGCGAGCCAGACCTCCGAATTCAACCGCGCGCTGCAACCCGCATTGGAGCTGGTGTTCGGCAATGTCTGGCGCATCGTCGTCGCCAGCATGATCGCGTACTGGATCGGCGACTTCCTCAACTCGTTCGTGATGGCGAAAATGAAAGTCTGGACCGAAGGCCGGGCGTTATGGTCGCGCGCCTGGGGTTCCACCGTCATCGGCCAGTTCGTCGATTCGCTGCTGTTCTATCCGATCGCGTTTTACGGCGTGATGGACAACCACACGCTGCTCTCGCTGATGACCTTCAACTTCTTCTTCAAGGTTACGGTGGAAGTGTTGTTCACGCCGATCACTTATCTGGTCGTCGGCTTTTTGAAACGCGCGGAAGGCGTGGATACTTTCGACCGCGGCACACGCTTCACGCCGTTTTCGTTGCGCGATTGAACTAGGCAGTGAACGCGCTTGATCTGAATGAGATGCGCGGTCTCAATCGGAATTGAATCGCTAAATTGATCGCGCGCTGCGCGAATGAGCACTAGCGCTGGCACGCTAAAATAAGGCTCCCTCCGTCATCCTCAAGCCGCCGCCACGACATGACCGCTCCCACCGCAATCCAGCAAGCCGACCTGATCCAGAGCGTCGCCGATGCGCTGCAATACATCTCTTATTTTCATCCGGTCGATTACATCAAGAATCTCGCGGCGGCTTACGAGCGGGAACAATCGCCAGCCGCGAAAGATGCCATCGCGCAAATCCTCATCAACTCGCGTCTGTGCGCCGAAGGCAAGCGGCCGATCTGCCAGGATACCGGCATCGTCACCGTGTTTTTGAAAATCGGCATGAACGTGAGCTGGCCGGATGCGACGATGGGCGTTGACGACATGGTCAACGAAGGCGTGCGCCGCGCGTACAACCATCCGGACAACAAGCTGCGTGCGTCGGTGCTGGCCGATCCCGCCGGCAAGCGCATCAACACCAAGGACAACACGCCCGCCGTCATCAATGTTTCGGTCGTACCGGGCAATACGGTGGAAGTGATCGTTGCCGCGAAAGGCGGCGGCTCGGAAGCGAAAAGCAAATTCGTCATGCTCAATCCTTCGGATTCGATCGTCGATTGGGTATTGAAAACCGTGCCGACGATGGGTGCCGGCTGGTGCCCGCCCGGTATGTTGGGAATCGGCATCGGCGGCACTGCGGAGAAGGCCATGCTGCTAGCGAAGGAATCGCTGATGGAAGCGATCGACATGCCGGAACTCAAAGCGCGCGGTCCTCAAAACAAGCTGGAGGAACTGCGCATCGAGCTATACGACAAGGTGAATGCACTCGGCATCGGCGCGCAAGGGCTCGGCGGCTTGACCACCGTGCTCGACGTGAAAATTCTCGACTACCCAACGCACGCCGCGAACCTGCCAGTGGCGCTGATTCCGAATTGCGCGGCCACGCGTCACGCGCACTTCATACTCAATGGCAGCGGCCCAGTGGCGCTCGATCCGCCCTCGCTCGAAGACTGGCCGAAGCTGACGTACGACACCTCTAAAGCGCGCCGCGTGAATCTCGACACCATTACTCGTGAAGAAGTCATGAGTTTCAAACCTGGCGAAGTGGTACTCCTTAACGGCAAACTACTCACCGGCCGCGACGCCGCGCACAAGCGCATGATCGACATGCTGAACAGGGGCGAAAAGCTGCCGGTCGATTTCACTAACCGATTCATCTATTACGTCGGCCCGGTCGATCCCGTGCGTGACGAAGTCGTCGGCCCCGCCGGCCCAACCACGGCCACGCGCATGGATAAGTTCACGCGCCAGATGCTGGAGCAGACCGGCCTGCTCGGTATGGTCGGCAAAAGCGAGCGCGGACAGATTGCCATCGACGCGATCAAGGACAACAAGGCGGTGTATCTGATGGCCGTCGGCGGCGCCGCCTACCTCGTCTCCAAAGCCATCAAAGCCGCGCGCATACTCGCATTCGCCGACCTCGGCATGGAAGCGATTTACGAGTTCGAAGTAAAGGACATGCCGGTAACGGTCGCAGTAGATTCAGCCGGTTCGTCGGTGCATCAAACCGGGCCGAAGATTTGGCAGGCGAAGATTGGGAAAATTCCGGTCGTCATGGCTTAATTTACATATGACGCCGAACATCAGCGAAGAGGAATCAAGAGTCAAGCTTTATCTTGAGGAGCTTGGCTTCACTTCTAGAAACTTTTCAAAAACAGAAAAAAGATCTGGGAAGACTCCTGATTTTCGCGTCTTTAGCGGCGAAGAAATTATCTTTTATTGTGAAGTTAAATCTATTTCGAAAGATCATTGGCTAAGAAATCGGTTGGAGGAGCAATCAAAGAGCGCTGCTCCTAATGAGTTCGCAGGCGGCGCCAGAAACGATCCAGTATTCAACCGTGTCTCATCAGATATTCATGAAGCAGTGAAGCAATTCGATGCTGTAAATAAGGATTTAATTCATCCCAACGTACTCGCATTCGTTAATCATGATTAACTTTGTGGATTTAACGATCTGCTGGCGGTACTAACTGGAAATTTTTATGCGAATGATGGAACAGCTGATCCAATTTATCTGCGGTTCTCAAACGGCCGAATAGCGGACGAGCGGACGCGCGTTCATCTATTTATTTGGTTGGATGACTTCAAACCGAGTCGTCGACTTTTTAGCCAGACGAGCGAGACACATCACGTCAATCTATGCACTGCATTTGGAGTTCAGCAGAACGAGATTAAACAAATTGGCTAAGGTATAAAAATGAACAAAGTTTTCGGTATCGCTAGGACCATCACTCTCAACATAATAATGTTTGTAGTGGTGATTTTGATTTTTAGTAAGGCGTCCGGAGCATTTCAAACTATGATTGCGGCAGCTTTGATATTGATTTATATCAAAGTACTTGAGTCCGCGAAAATACTTATACGTTCCCAACTAACCTTTAATCAAATTGCCGAGGAGCGTTTTATAAAGTTGGCAGCTTTGCTAAACGATCAAAGCATCAACGAGCACATGGATGCAAGTAAAGCGTTATCGGAAAGAATTGCCTCCGGAAACCTTCCCTTTCTTATCGATGCATCGTTTTCCGTCTTGATTGAGTTGATTGCTCTAGGTGAGATTTTATCGGCGTTGTTTTAAGCCGGCGTAGCGAGCGCCCCGCGCACGACTCTTGACCGTTTGACATGCCATCTCGTGCTCCAAGCGCACGCTACGACGAATAATTGTTGCAAAACTTGAAGATAAAGTCTTGAGTCTTGCGACCATTCCCGATCTGAATATCAGCAGTCGTCCTAATACAGTCAAGAATCTCATCGCGCGAAAGCCCAGTTAGTTTCTTTACTCTGCCAATGGTGGTCCATTCATAGCTGCTAGATTTAATGACCTCTCGGATTAGATCAATGTTAGACCGTCCAGCTGCCGTAGAAACTGGAGTCTCATTGGAACGGGCCTCCGCGTTTTCTTCAAGTTGTGCACCTAGCTGCTCAAGTTTTTCCTTCAGATCTTTCATCGCCGCGAAGTCCGATTTTAGTTCTTCTAAAAGCTTTTTTGTCTCGTTCTGAGCATCAAGCAGAGAGGCGCGCGCTTTGCGAACGTCCCAGCCAAAGAACGCTATCCCAATAAAGGCAAACGCAGCAAGAAAAATCCCGCTCAACCAAACTGCTCCTTTGAAGAACAAGATAAGGTCTTGATCTATGGAGAGCGTGATAATTTTAGAAGTCGCTTCTTGATCAGCTACAATAGTAGTGGGAAAAACGATGGCGAAAACTATTAGCGCATATGTGATCCGCATGATGATATGAGTCTCTTATGTAGCTAAGCTATTGTCACCGGAATCTTCCCGATCTTCGCCTGCCAAATCTTCGGCCCGATTTGATGCACCGACTCGCCGCTTGAATCCACCGCCACCGTCACCGGCATATCCTTCACTTCAAATTCGTAGATCGCTTCCATGCCGAGGTCGGCGAAAGCCATCACGCGCGAGGCCTTGATCGCCTTGGATACCAGGTAGGCGGCGCCGCCGACCGCCATCAGGTACACCGCCTGGTTGTCGCGGATGGCGTCGATGGCGAGCTCGCCGCGCTCGGCCTTGCCGACCATGCCGAGCAGGCCGG
>CAJCJH010000023.1 GCA_903970615.1 Rhodospirillales bacterium | reverse complement strand
GTCGATCATCACCGCGCCGTATTGCGCGCGCGGAATCTGGCCATTCTCGACGCCGGCGATTGTGCGATGGACCAATTCCTCGCTGTAAGCATTTTTGTCGCGCTGCCATCTCGGCTTATCGACATTGAATGTCGTCAGCATGGTTTTGCACCAGTCATGGAAATGCAGCACGACCACCTGCTCGCCGAAACCTTGTACCTGCATCATCTGCCGCAGCCGCGCGGCCAGCGCGACGTTGAAGCACAACACCAGAATCGGTTTGGAAAGCTCAGCGGCAAGCTTGAGGCAGCGATATCCGAGGATCATGGTTTTGCCGGAACCGGCGACGCCATGAATCACGCGATGACCGTCGCCCAGAGAACGCGCCAGCAGTTCCTGATTCAAGTCCATCACCTTGATCAAATCCGGAATCGCAAATGGCGTAGCGGCGGTGCGCTCGGCGGCGGGTTTTTCGATCGCCGATACGGATGAACCAAAAAGGCCGAACTGATTGGCTTGGGGATTGACCCGGATTTCCGGAAACAGATGCCAGCGAATGCGATCGAGCTGCGGCAATGTCAGTTTACAGCTGAAGACCTGCGTGAACATGGCCCACAAGCGTTGCTGAAAGTGTTCGGCATCTACCGATTCGAGCATCTCATCCTGGCAAATCACATGGCCGGGCTCGATCACTTGATCCAAACCCTTCGCCTCGAACTGCGCGCGGCTGATATTCGCCAGCACCACGCCAAAGCCCCAAGGCGCAACCAGCTTGCCTGCATAGCGGTGAGCTTGTGGATTCCGCAGCGCGGGATCTTGTCGAAGCTGTACTTCGATCTGCATCGCGTAGGTACGCGCCTGATTCAGCGGATTGGGCAGACTGACCAAGCCTCGCTCGGTTAACAGGCGACACGAATGACGATCAAACTGCTGAATGGAATCCAGCTTCCAATCCTTAACTTCGAGCACCAACAAGCCGCGTTGCGGATGCACGATGATGAAGTCGGGATGCAATTGCCTGGGCCCGATCGGAACGTCGAACCAGCACAGATAATCGTCTTCAAGCTTCTTTTCGAGACGTTCAGAAAAGCGCTTTTCGCCGGACGTCATCCGCGATAAACAAGTGTTGCGTGCCGGTACTAATGTCGCCATCCCCGGCGCTCCCTCCGTGAATTTATTATGGCTGAATGACGCCAGTTTACCGTCTGCTTTTCAGGCAGATGAGTCGTGCAATAAAACTCAAAAATCCAGATCGAGCGCACCGCATAACCAGTCGATCATCGGCGCGGCCTGCTTGAATCGTTGCAACAGCAGTTTCGGCAGATTGGCGCTGAGGATTTCGTCATCGGTCAATCGCGCTGAGCAGACATAACTCTTGCGCTTCAGATCATCGATCAGTTCGTGCGCGGGGTCGTAACCTTTCGGTGGACGGCTCAGGCTTTCGCCGCCGAGTTCGCTGTAAATGCGCTTGAACGCCGCCGAGCGCGTGGCGCTTTTCCAACTCGCCGGATTGTTCAACAGATACGCGCGCACGCGCTTCAGGGATTCGGGCATCGGATGCCACAGTCCGCCGCCGGCGAAATTTTCACTGGGCTGGATGTGCAGATAAAAACTCGGCGCATCGAGCCGGCCCATCATGCCGCTGTTGCCATCGGTGCCGCGCAACAGCGCGCGCGTGGCCTGATGATAAAAATTGGCGCTGGCCCAGGGTTTGTACGGCGTCTTGTCGCCGGCGAAGCGGGTGTCCCGATAGATGCGGAACATCGAACCGCCAACCGGTTTTGGATTCGCCACGTAATGCGCGCTGATCTCCTTCAACGGCTCGGCGAGATCGGCGATCAAGCGCAGCAGTGGCGCACGCAGATGCTGTTCGTATTCAGGTTTATGCTCAGCGAACCAATCGCGGTTGTTGTTGCGCGCGAGCGCGCGCAGGAACTTGAATGTGGTGGGCGTGAAATAGGGCGTAACGGCTTTAGGCATGGCGTGTGGACTTCGGATGCATTCGTAACTTCCAGCTTACAACTGCGCTGCCGATAGTCGCATCAGGCTTGGGGCTGTCGCGTAATTGCTGCCGAAAGTGCCAGGTGCAGGGGCAGCATCAGCAGCACCCATTGCAGGTTTTGCTGTATGAGCGTGAGGCCGAACGTGAGCAACGCGATGCCACTCAGCAATGCAATCAAGCGGCTGATCTGGCGGCTGAATTTCGACGGCTGCCAGCGCGCGCGCAAGGCGCTGACGATTGCCGGCAACAGCAGCAGGCTGAGAGGATCGAACAGCAGTAAATTCAGATTTTCCCAGCCGGCCCAATGGTCGGTGAGTCCCCAGATTGCGGCGAGAATCAGCCCGCCGATGCCGCTCAAGAGCGACATCGACGCCGCCAGCAATACGAAGCTCAGGCGCGCGAGGAAATAAGCGCGCAGAACGGCCAGCAGCAACAGCAATGCGCCGAATGCAAGGCCGGCGGCGAGACAAAAAAGCCGGTAATCCGGCGGCTGTGCCGCAGGTTGTTCGACGCTGCCTTCGAGCAGGCGCGTGGACGATGCCACCAGCGGCCGCATGGCACCGTTTTCATCTTTGATCTGCACCGTTTGCAGTGCATTCATAAGCACCATCGGCACGAAACTTTCGTCCCAGAGATCGATCGGACGATCCGCGATCGGCCCGAGCGCAATATCCATCGCCATCGCAAACAGGCGGTCGGGCGCGATCAGACGCACGGCATCGATGCGATAGGTTGCGTTGGTTTTCTGTGCCTGCAATTGAGCGCGCAGCGCGCCGCCGGTCACTTCATCGAGCGCATCGCGCACGCGCGTGGAACAGTTCGAGCGAAAATAATCGTAGCGATAATTGACGTTTTCCGGCTGCGCATTATTCACCAGGAAATCGCGCAGCCGGACGCGCTGATCTGGCGTTAATGCCAGTGTTTGCTGGTTCACCCAGCGATGTTCGTGTTTGTAGAACGCAAGGTCGTAACGCAGCGGATCGGCGCCGACACGGTAAATCATGTAGCCGCGCGCGAAGTTGAGAAAGAAATTCTTCTGCTCGAAATCGAACAGGCCGTAGTTGTACGCGAGTTCGCTGCCGGTGCTGGCGTCGCGTACCAGCAGCGCGTTGTGGCCGAACCGTTCCCAGTAAATTCCACCGGGGCCGAACGTCAGCAGGCTGATCGTGAGCGCGTTGCCATCGCCGGTGCTCGGCCGCAGTTCATCGTCGTACTGCGCCTGCGCTGGCCGCAGCAGTGCCAGCACAATCAACAGCAATGCAGCAGCAAGGCGCGCGTAAGTCGATACGGAACGGCCGCGCAACAGTTGACGTTCAGCCAAGCCCATCAGCCTTGCGCGAGCGTGACTTGCAACTGATGCACACGGCGGCTATCCGCGCGCTGCACGTTGAAGTGGAAGCGGTCGAGCTGCACGCTTTCGCCGCGCCGCGGCATGTGGCCGATGCTGTGCGTGACCAAGCCGCCGACGGTATCCCATTCCTCGATCGAAAATTCGGCGCCGAAGTAGTCGTTGAATTCCTCAACCGGCGTGAGCGCGTTCACCAGATAGCGGCGCTCGTCCTGCTTGAGAATATGCGCGCCCTCGGCTTCGTCGAATTCATCATCGATCTCGCCGACGATTTCTTCGAGCACATCCTCGATGGTCACCAAGCCGGCCACACCGCCGTATTCATCGGCGACGATCGCCATGTGGTTGCGGCTCTTGCGGAAATCCTTCAGCAGCACATTTACGCGCTTGGAATCCGGCACGAACACCGCAGGCCGCAGCCAGCGCGTGAGATCGAATTCGCCGGCTTGAAAACCGGCCACTCCGGAAGTGAACTTGATCAGATCCTTCGCCAGCAGGATGCCGACGATTTCATCGCGCGAATCGCCGATCACCGGGAAGCGCGAATGGCCGGCATCGACCACCGCGCGCAGCAATTCATCCAGCTTCGAGGCCGCTTCCAGCACCACCATCTGCGAGCGCGGCACCATGATGTCGCGCACCGAAAGTTCGCCGGTCTGGAACACGCCGCGGATCATCGCGGCGGCGTCGGCATCGACCAGGTTGTCTTCGCGCGCGGCCTGCAGCAGTTCCATCAGGTCCTCGCGCGAGCGCGGGCTGCGCGCCATGCGGCTGGTCAGCCGCCGCCACCAGCCGGCATCTTTGTAAGCGCCGGTGCGCGGCTCCGCAGAATCACCCTGACCCTCGTTCATGCTGTTCACGAATCAACTATAACTTTGACTGAAGATCGACGGCCGCAAGCTTCGAGATTTCCTTGTGGCAAACGCTGCCTGATGCTGATGCAAGGATCGCCGCAGCGCCACGATTTCGTGCTGTTGATGCACGCTACTCATCGACATAAGGATCGCCGAAATCGAGCCGGGCGAGGATCGCGCGCTCCAGCGATTCCATGCGCTGCGCTTCGTCTTCGTCTTCGTGGTCTTCGCCCATCAGATGCAGCACACCGTGCACCACCATGTGCGCCCAGTGCGCGCGTGCGTCCTTGCCTTGCTCGGCGGCTTCGCGCGTGACCACTGGCGCGCAGATCACCAGATCGCCGAGTATCGGCTCGGCCAGACCTTCCGCCTCGTACGGAAACGACAGCACGTTGGTGGCGTAATGCTTGCCGCGATAGCGTCCATTGAGGTTGGCGCTTTCGCTTTCATCGACGATTCGTATGGTGAGTTCGCCTTTGTCCGCGCCGCCCGCAGCGCCAAGCGCAGCCAAGGCCCAGCCGCGCAAAGCGCCGGGCGTAGGCACTCCAGCCGGCGGCACGCGCCTTTGCACCGCGATGCTGCGGATCACGCTTCGATCAGCCGACGACAGAGTGGGCGGAGCGCTGCAAAAAGCTGCTCAATCCTGGCGGCTCGATTTGTTGCGCTCATCAAAAGCATCATAGGCACCGACGATGGCTTGAACCAGCGGATGTCTTACCACGTCTTCTTTGCGGAAAAATGTGAAGCCGATTTTCGGTACTTGATCCAGCACTTCGATCGCCTGCTTGAGCCCGCTGGTGACGCCGCGCGGCAGGTCGATCTGGGTGACGTCGCCAGTGACCACGGCGACCGAGCCGAAGCCGATGCGCGTGAGGAACATCTTCATCTGCTCGACCGTGGTGTTCTGCGCTTCGTCAAGAATCACGAAGGATTCATTCAGCGTGCGGCCACGCATGAAGGCCAGCGGTGCGACTTCAATCACGCTGCGCTCGACCAGCCGCGCGACTTTCTCGAAGCCGAGCATCTCGTAAAGCGCATCGTACAAAGGCCGCAGATAGGGATCGATTTTCTGCGCCATGTCGCCCGGCAGAAAGCCGAGTTTTTCTCCAGCTTCCACCGCAGGCCGCACCAGCACCAGCCGCCGCACGCGGTCGCGTTCGAGCGCCTGCACTGCGCTCGCCACCGCGAGATAAGTTTTGCCGGTGCCGGCCGGGCCGATGCCGAAGCTCAAGTCATGGCTGGCGATTTTCTGCAGATAGGATTTCTGCATTTCGCCGCGGCCGCGCACCACGCCGCGCTTGGTGCGAACGACGACATCGGCTGGTCCGCGTTTGCGTTCGTGGGACGACTCGCCGGTTTCAGCAGGCGCGTGTTCGCGCAAGGCCAGATGCACTTGCTCGGCGTCGATCGCGCTGTCTTCGGTCTGCGCAAACAGCTCGCGCAACAACTGTTCGGCCAGCGCGATTTCCGGCGCAGGCCCGAGCAAAACATAGCGATTGGCGCGATTGCGGATTTCGATACCGAGGCTGAGTTCGATCGCACGCAGATGCTCGTCGAACGGGCCGTTCAAATTCGCCAGCCGCGTGCTGTCATCTGGTTCCAGCAGAAGATCGATCGCCGGTTGTGCGGCGCCGGCTTGCGGAGTTTTCACGGTTTGCGTCGTCGTCATGCGCCCCTTGTTTCAATGTTTGTTTCAGTCAAGGCTTCGCCCGCCGTGATGCCGATCAGTTCGCCGCGAAGTGAATTGGTCAACGATTCGGTGATGCGTACTTCGGCGAAATGGCCGATCAGCGATTCCGGTCCATCGAAATTGAGCCAGCGATTGCAATGCGTTTTGCCGGCGAGCTGGCCATTGCCGCGGCGCGAAACTTTTTCGACCAGCACGGTTTGCGCGGTGCCGACCAGACGTTCGGTGAAGGCAATGCCGAGATCGCGGATGCGCGCTTGCAGGCGTTCGAGCCGCGCCTGCTTCACCGCCATCGGCACGCCATCGCGCAGGTTCGCAGCCGGTGTGCCGGGCCGCGGGCTGTAGACGAATGAATAGGCGAAATCGAAACGCGCGGCTTCGATCAATGCCATCGTCTGCTCGAAGTCTTCTTCCGTTTCCGAAGGGAAGCCGACGATGAAATCCGAAGACAATCCGATATCCGGCCGCAGGCTGCGCAGCCGTGCGATTTTTTCCAGAAACTGCGCGCGCGTATAGCCGCGTTTCATCATCGCCAGAATGCGATCGGAGCCGGATTGCACCGGCAGATGCAGCACGTTGGCGAGTTTCGGTTCGCTGGCATAGGCATCGATCAGTGCGTCGCTGAAATGCGCCGGATGCGAAGTGGTGAAGCGGATGCGGCCGAGCGTTTCAAAGCGCGCGAGAATGTGGATCAGCAGCGCCAGATCGCAGCTGCCGCCATCGGCCATCGAACCTTGATAAGCGTTGACGTTCTGGCCGAGCAAAGTAATTTCGCGCACACCTTGGCGCACCAGCGCGTCGACTTCCGCCAGCACATCGTCGAGCGGCCGCGAAACTTCCTCGCCGCGCGTGTACGGCACGATGCAGAACGTGCAGTATTTGCTGCACCCTTCCATGATCGAGACGAACGCGGTCGGGCCTTCGACGCGCGGTTCCGGCAGATGATCGAACTTCTCGATTTCGGGGAAGCGGATGTCGATCGCCGGCTTGTGCGTGCGCCGCGTTTGTTCCAGCAATTCGGGCAAGCGATGCAGAGTTTGCGGGCCGAATACGAGATCAACCGCCGGCGCGCGGCGCGCGATCACCTCGCCTTCCTGGCTCGCCACGCAACCGCCTACGCCGACGACGCGGCCAGGTTTGGCGTCTTTCCATTCCTTCAAACGGCCGAGTTCGGAGAAGACTTTTTCCGAGGCTTTTTCGCGCACCGAACAGGTGTTGAGCAGCACCAGATCGGCGGCTTCCGCATCGTCGGTCAACTCATAGCCGTGCGAGGCCTTGAGCACGTCCGCCATCTTCGACGAGTCGTACTCGTTCATCTGGCAGCCGAAAGTCTTGATCAGCAACTTCGCCATCGAGGCATCAACATTGAATGGCCGGGAAGTATAGCGGACGGAGCATTCGGCTCAGGGAGGCTTGCTTGTGCAAGCGCGGCGCAGATCGCTGAGAACTGGCGAACGATCAGCCGAACAATCGGCCGACCTTGACCAGCGCGCGTTCGAGCTGTTCGAGATCTTCGCTGTCGTTGTACACCGCCATCGATGCGCGCACGGTGGCGGGAATGCCGAAGCGCTGCATCAGCGGCATGGTGCAGTGATGGCCGGCACGCACGGCAACGCCTTCCTGGTCGAGAATCGTGCCGATGTCCTGCGGATGCGCGCAGTCCATCACGAACGACAGAATCGCGGCCTTGCCCGGCGCGGTGCCGATGACGCGCAAACCCTTGATGTTCTGCAGCCGCTGCGTGCCTTCTTCGAGCAGCCTGTGTTCGTGTGCCGCGATGGCCGGTAGACCGATGGTGGCTATGTAATCCAGCGCAGCAGCGAAGCCGATCGCTCCGGAAATATCCGGCGTACCGGCCTCGAATTTGTACGGCACATCGTTCCAGGTGCTGCCCTCGAAGCTGACGGTGCGGATCATGTCGCCGCCGCCATGCCAGGGTTGCATCGCTTCCAGATACGCGCGCTTTGCGTAAAGCATGCCGAAGCCGGTCGGGCCATAAGCCTTGTGCGCCGAGCAGACATAAAAATCGGCATCGAGATTTTTCACATCGACGCTCAGATGGGCGATCGCCTGTGCGCCATCCACGAGCACCGGAATGCCGCGCGCATGCGCTTCGACAATCATCTCCGCAACCGGATTGATCGTGCCGAGCGTGTTGGAAACCTGCATCACGGCGACCAGCTTGGTGCGCGTATTCAACAGCGCGCGCCAGGCATCGAGATCGAGTTCGCCCGCATCGGTCACCGGCGCCGGCACGACGTGCGCGCCGCTGCGTGCGGCGATCAATTGCCATGGCACGATGTTGGAGTGATGCTCCATGCCCGTCACCAGAATTTCATCGCCAGCTTGCAAGCGCGGCTGCAGGAAGCTGTACGCCACCAGATTGATCGCCTCGGTGGTGCCGCGCGTGAACACGATTTCCTCGCGGCTGGCATTGAAGAACGCGGCGATGCGATCGCGCGCAGCTTCGTAGGCAGTGGTTGCACGCTCGGCGAGATCGTGCACGGCGCGATGCACATTGGCGTTCTTGTGCCGATAGTAATCGTCGAGTGCGTACAGCACGGATTCGGGTTTCTGCGTGGTCGCGCCGTTATCGAGATAAGCCAGCCTACCGCCACGTACGGCCTCGCGCAGAATCGGGAAATCGTTGCGGATTTTGGCGAGATCGAAAGTGGCCGCGATCGGAGCTGCGTGTTGCGGCATGTTCACGAAACGGCCTCGATCAGCGCGTCCAGTTGCGGATCGTCCGGGAAATTCAGCAGCGCTTCGATATGCCGGCGCAGCGGCACGAAGTTCACATGATCGAGAATCTCGATTGCGAACGCGCGCAGCAGCAGCGACTTCGCGGTGGCCGCATCAATGCCGCGGCTGCGCAGATAGGCGAGGGCGGTGTCGTCGAGCTGGCCGACGGTGGCGCCATGCGCGCACTTCACATCGTCGGCATAAATTTCGAGATCGGGTTTGGCGTTGACTTCAGCGCGCTTGGATAGCAGCAGGTTGGCGATGCGCTGTTCGGAATCGGTTTTCTGCGCGCCGGGCTGTACCACCACTTTTCCGCTGAAAATCGCCTTGGTACGCTCGCCGACGATGCCGCGAAAATGCTCGCGGCTGCGGCCGTGCGGCGCCGCGTGAACGATGCGCGTGTGGTTGTCGATATGCGATTTCGGCAGCGGCGCGAACAGGCCATGCAGTTCGGCGTTTGTACCGGGCGCGTCGAGCGAGACATTGAAATCGTGACGCACGAAGCCGCCGCCGGCATCGAGACACAGCGCGTTGAAACGTGCATCGCGGCCGAGGCTGGCATCGATGCGCGTCAGCAGTGTGGTCGCGGCAGATTCGTGTTGCAGACGATGCAGCGTCAGTTGCGCATTCGCACCGAGTTGAATATCGAACGTATGCGTAGCCAATGAGTCGCTGCCGGATTCGCGGGCGAACTCCACAATCACCGTCGCGCAAGCATTCTCTCCAAGCACGATGCGATGGCGCTGGTGGCTCATGCTCGTTGCACGATCGGCACCCGCGCTGCTGAGGAACAGCACATGCAGCGGCTGTTCGAGCTGCTGTTTCGCGGCAAGCTTGAGGTCGAGCCCGGCCGACGAAAACGCGGCATTTAATGCAAGCACGCCGTCGGTCGCAGGCGATTCGGTGGCCGGTATTTCGGCGCAAAATTGCGCGGCTGTGCTGCGTGCCGAATCGAGCCGGCCATCGACGAACACCAAGCGCTCAGTGCCGTCGATGCGCTTGAAATCCGCCTCATTTCCAGCGGGAATTGCAAGGCCAAAACTTTTCTCGGAAAGTGCTGCGAGATCGGTATAGCGCCAGTCTTCCTCGCGTTTGCTCGGGAATCCCAGGCTCAGGAAGCGTTGCAGATGCGCGTCTCGAACGAGGCGCTCATTCGCCGGAAGACTCGAAGCGAACTGGTCGAAAGCGGCACGATAAGGCTGCAATTTCACGCGGCCTCCAGCCAGCCGTAGCCTTTTTCTTCGAGTTCCTGCGCCAGTTCGGGACCGCCGCTTTTGACGATGCGGCCCCGCGCGAGTACATGCACGAAATCCGGCTGCA
This sequence comes from Rhodospirillales bacterium, assembly GCA_903970615.1. GTDB lineage: Bacteria > Pseudomonadota > Gammaproteobacteria > Nevskiales > Nevskiaceae > Nevskia. The sequence continues at coordinate 9,416 of CAJCJH010000023.1, read as the reverse complement.
CATAATCGAGCAGGCGCTGGTAGTGCGTCACCAGAACCGTCGCGCGCTCCGGCGAGCGCAGCGTGTTGATACCGTCGGCGACGATCTTCAGCGCGTCGATGTCGAGGCCGGAATCGGTTTCGTCGAGAATCATCAAGCGTGGTTCGAGAATCAGCATCTGCAGAATCTCGTTGCGCTTCTTCTCGCCGCCGGAAAAGCCTTCATTGACGCCGCGCGACAGCATCTTCGGATCGATCTTGACGATCTTCGCGCGATCACGAATCCAGGCCAGAAAATCACTTGCTTCGATTTCGGCTCGTCCGCGATATTTGCGCCGGGCATTGATCGCTGCCTTGAGCAAAGTGAGATTGCTGACGCCCGGAATTTCAACCGGATACTGGAAGCCGAGAAACACGCCTTCGCAGGCGCGCGCTTCAGGTTCCAGCGTCAGCAGATCCTTACCCTCGAATTTCACTTCGCCGGTGGTGGCGACATAGCCTTCGCGCCCGGCGAGCACATGCGCGAGCGTGGATTTTCCCGCACCGTTTGGCCCCATGATGGCGTGGACTTCGCCGGCGCCGACGTTCAGCGAAAGGCCTTTGAGGATTTCCTTGCCATCAATACTGGCATGGAGATTTTTGATTTCAAGCATCAGCCGACCGCTCCTTCCAGACTCACCTGCAACAATTTCTGCGCTTCCACCGCGAACTCCATCGGCAATTCCTTGAACACTTCCTTGCAGAAGCCGTTGACGATCATCGACACCGCGTCTTCTTCCGAAATACCGCGTGCGCGACAGTAATAGAGCTGGTCTTCGGCAATTTTCGAGGTGGTCGCCTCGTGCTCCAATCGCGCGCTTGGATTGCGCACTTCGGTGTACGGAAACGTGTGCGCGCCGCATTGATCGCCGATCAACAAGCTGTCGCACTGCGTGTGATTGCGTGCGTTCTCCGCGCCTTCCAATACACGCACCAGGCCGCGATACGACTGCTGTCCGCGGCCGGCAGAAATGCCTTTTGAGACGATCGTCGACCTGGTGTTCTTGCCGACGTGAATCATCTTGGTGCCGGTATCGGCCTGCTGTTTATGGTTGGTCAGCGCGACGGAATAAAACTCGCCGACCGAATCGTCGCCGCGCAAAATGCAACTCGGATATTTCCAGGTGATCGCCGAGCCGGTCTCGACCTGCGTCCATGAAATCTTCGAGCGCGCACCACGGCAATCGCCGCGCTTGGTGACGAAGTTGTAAATGCCGCCGCGGCCTTGTTCGTCGCCTGGGTACCAGTTCTGCACGGTCGAATATTTGATCTGCGCATCGTCCAGCGCAACCAGTTCAACGACTGCCGCATGCAGCTGATTTTCATCGCGCTGCGGTGCGGTGCAGCCTTCGAGATAACTGACGTACGAGCCTTCTTCGGCAATGATCAAGGTGCGCTCGAACTGACCGGTGTTGCGTTCGTTGATGCGGAAATAAGTGGACAGTTCCATCGGGCAGCGCACGCCTTTCGGGATATAGACGAACGAGCCTTCGGTGAACACGGCTGTATTCAAGGCTGCATAAAAGTTATCCGCGAACGGTACTACCGAACCCAGATATTTCTGCACCAGATCGGGCCGCTCACGCACGGCTTCGCTCAAAGGACAAAAAATCACGCCGGCTTCGGCGAGTTTTTTCTTGAAGGTGGTGGCGACCGAAACGCTGTCGAACACCACATCGATCGCGACATTCTGCACGCCCGCCAGCATTTCCTGTTCCTTCAGCGGAATGCCGAGCTTCTTGTAAGTCTCCAGCAATTTCGGATCGACATCGTCGAGCGAACGCGGGCCGTCGAGATGCGACTTCGGCTGCGAGTAATACGAAATCGCCTGATAGTCGATCTGTGGAAATTGCACCTGCGCCCATTTCGGCTCGCTCATCGTCAGCCAGCGGCGATAGGCTTTCAGCCGGAATTCGAGCAGCCATTCGGGTTCGAGTTTCTTCGCCGAGATCAAGCGGATCACATCTTCGGAAAGTCCGGGCGGAACTTTCTCGGCTTCGATATCGGTGATGAAACCGGCGCTGTATTTCTGGTTGCGAACCAGTTGACGCACTTCGCTGAGATTGGCGGACATCAGAGTTTTCCTGAAATTTTTGCGCTAGCGTTATGCCCGCCCAAGTTGAGCCGCGACAGGCTGATGGCGCTGCTCGCACTGTCCCGCATGGCCTTCACGCCCCGCATCGGGGCCGCCATTTGCGCCAGCGTGACGGCTTCGAGCGCGTGACGAATCGCGCTGTTGATCAGGCGCCAGTTGGCGCGCGCGCTGCAACTCGATTCGATGCCGCAGCCGCCGCTGTGAACGGCGCATTCGGTAATGCCGATCGGGCCTTCGAGCACGCGCACGACATCCGCAACGGTGATTTTTTCCGGCGCGCGCGCCAGCCGATAACCGCCATGCGCGCCGCGGCTCGATTCCACCAGTTCGCCTTGCGCAAGCAGCTTCAACAGCTTCGCAACCGTCGGTGCGCCGAGACGCGTGCGCGTGGCGAGGTCGGCAGCCGTGCGCATGGTTTCTGGTGCGGCGGCGAGAACCGTCATCACCAGCGTGCCGTAATCCGTGAGCTTGCTGAGCTTGAGCATGGAAATAAGACCGTTTCGGTACGAATTAAGTTTAACCGCTGTTGCCGCGATGCTCAACCGCGAGCTTGCGGTGTCGGGTTGAGTGATTGCCCGGTGTTGCCCAAAGATCGCGCGCTGGTGGTTGGCCAGCGCGCTGGCGATCCGTCACGGAATCAGGCTATAAGCGCTCGCATGAAAATATTTTCTGCCTTTTGGAGATGCCCGGCATGATGCGCGTGCTCAGTTTGCCCTTGCGCTATTCCGCATTGCTCGGCTCGGTGTTTTTGCTGATCGGCGGCGTGCTGGCGGCACGTCTGGTCGCACCCGGCTGGGTGGCGCTGGCGATCATCGCGGCGGCGCTGACCGCACTCGGAGTTTACGATCTGTTGCAGACTCATCATTCACTGCGGCGCAATTATCCGCTGCTGGCGCATTTCCGTTTCATGTTCGAAGCGATCCGGCCGGAGATCCGGCAGTATTTCGTCGAGTCGGATAACGAAGCTGTGCCGTTCTCGCGCGCGCAGCGTTCGCTGGTGTACCAGCGCGCGAAAAGTGTCGAGGACAAACGTCCGTTCGGCACCGAGCTGGATGTTTACGGCGATGCGTATGAATGGATCAATCATTCGATCCAGCCGCGACATCTCAGCGACTACGATTTTCGCGTGCGCATCGGCGGCAAGGAATGCGCGCAGCCTTACGAAAGCGCGCTGCTGAACATTTCCGCGATGAGTTTCGGTTCGCTCTCCGCCAACGCAATCATGGCGCTGAATCTCGGCGCCAAACTCGGCGGATTCGCGCACGATACCGGCGAAGGTTCGATCAGTCGTCATCACCGCAAACATGGCGGCGATCTGATCTGGGAAATCGGCAGCGGCTACTTTGGCTGCCGCACCGAGGACGGTCATTTCGATCTCGAAAAATTCGCCGTGCATGCTAACGAGCCGCAGGTGAAGATGATCGAGATCAAACTCTCGCAAGGCGCCAAGCCGGGACACGGTGGTGTCTTGCCGGGGCCGAAGGTGACGCCGGAAATCGCCGAGGCGCGCGACGTGAAAGTCGGCGTGGATTGCGTATCGCCGGCTGGACATTCGGCGTTCGGTTCGCCGCTCGAACTGTTGCAGTTCATCGCGCGCCTGCGCGAGCGATCCGGCGGCAAGCCCACCGGTTTCAAGTTCGCGCTCGGTCATCCCTGGGAATTCTTCGGCATCTGCAAGGCGATGATCGAATCCGGCATCACGCCGGATTTCATCGTCGTCGATGGCGGCGAAGGCGGTACCGGTGCGGCGCCGGTGGAGTTCACCGATCACATCGGCACGCCCTTGCAGGAGGCACTATTGCTGGTGCACAACACGCTGGTCGGCTTGAACCTGCGCGATCGAATCCGTCTCGGCGCCAGCGGCAAGGTGGTGTCGGCGTTCGATCTCGCGCGCACCTTGTCGATGGGTGCGGACTGGTGCAACGCCGCGCGTGGATTCATGTTTGCACTCGGCTGCGTGCAATCGCAGAGCTGCCACACCGACCGTTGCCCGACCGGCGTGGCGACGCAGGATCCGGCGCGGCAGCGCGCCGTGGTGGTCGAAGACAAGTCGGTCCGTGTACGCAATTTCCAGCGCAACACCTTGCGTGCGCTCGGCGATCTGATTGGCGCGGCCGGGCTCACGCATCCGGGTCAACTACGGCCGCATCACATCGTGCGCCGCGTTTCCGGCAGTGAAATTCGCCTGCTGTCCGATCTCTACAATTTCCTCCAGCCGGGCGAATTGCTGGCGAATCCGGCGGCACACAAGGTCTACGAAAAATACTGGCAGCTGTCGTCCAGCCGCAGTTTCGATCCGCACCAATGAGCGCCGAAAATCCTCAGCCGCAATGGGAAGTCGCGCAACCGTTCGTGCAGAGCGTCGTCGTTCAGGCGGGCGATATCGATCGCTTCGGGCACACCAATAATGTGGTGTATCTGGGCTGGCTCGAACGGGTGGCTTGGGCGCATTCGGTTAGTCTCGGCCTCGACTTCGCAGATTACGAACGCATCGGCGCGGGTTGTGTCGCGCGGCGCCACGAACTGGATTATCTGCAAGCGACTTTTCTCGGCGAGGAATTGCTGCTGGCGACCTGGATTGCCGAAAACGATGCGCGCCTGAGCATGTGGCGCGCGTATCAGATCGTCCGCGTGCGCGACATGCGAACCGTTTTGCGTGGCCGTACGCATTGGGTCTGCGTCGATTTGAAAACTGGCCGTCCGCGCCGGCAGCCGGCGGAATTCGTCGCAGCTTATCTGCCGGCGCAGACTTCGTTCGATGTGTGATCGCATGTTGCGTAATCGTGCGCTGGGTGCGGTTTTCATCGTGATAATCACAACGAACCGTTATTTTATAAACGCTGGAAAAACTCAAAGCCAGAGCAATTCCGGCGCTGCGCCGATCTGCCCGCGCACGATCGCGTTCTGGCCATGCCGCCGGCCGAGTTCTTGTGAAAATCCCGGCGGTGGATCGCACAGTAGCACGCCGATTTCGTTTGGCCATTCGCCATCGGGATCTTGCGAATGCGTTGCCGAATGTTTGATCCCGGCCTGTTCGAGTTCCGTCCAAAGCGACTTCATCCGTGCCTGATTTTCCGCCTCGCTGAGCGGCTGCGAAGCGGGATTACAGGCGGTCAGCATCGTCCAGTTTTCTTTCACGCCGAGGTGTGCGACGAGACTGAAATCGACCAAGGGATCATGCGTGCCGATGCGCAGCCGAAAATTGGCGCCAGCGCTCGATACGAAATAATCCGCGGCACGATAAGCCGCGTCGAGTACGGCATGCTGCAGCAGTTGATCGAACAGCAATTCCAGTATCGACAGCCGATCATTGAGCGTGTGGCCGCTGTCGAGCAGATGCAGCGGCGCGCGATGTTTTTGTGCATAGCGGATGGCGCGATCAACCGGCACGATGTCGTCGTCCCAGCCATGCACGACTCGCGTCAGGTACGGTGGTGTGGGCGGTTCGTCATCGAAGCCAGCAAAATAAAGGGCAGGTGCGATCAGCAGCAGTGCATTCGGCTGCAAATCCGCACAGGCCATCGCCGAAACCCAGCCGCCCATGCTGGAGCCGGCCAGCACCAGCGCGCGCTGCGCCTGCGGCCGCAAGTTGCACAGTTGCGCCAGCCGCGCCCGTGGATCGTGCGTGTGACTATAATCAGGGCTGATGACTTCAAAGCCACGCCGCCGCGCGGTTTCCGCCAAGCGCGTGATTTTTGTACCCCAGGGACCGCTTTCCTTGCCGTGCGCAAAACACACCAGATGTCTGGCAATCATGGAGCGAGCTCTTGTTCAAAAAATGGCAGAGTGATTCATTCAATATGCAATCAAAATGCTAGGGTCTCGACGGCCAACCTTAACAGTACTTTCGCGGCTTGAGCGGTTGCTGAGTGACTAAAGTCAGTTCCACTTCCGGGATCGCGTCGCGGCGCCAGCAGCGTGCCAAGGAACCGCTGGAAGTGCGGCTCACCGTCCGCTTCAAATTCGGCCACGAGGCGGAGGATGTGGTGACGATGATGAACAATCGCGCGGTGCCGATGGTCGGCAGTGTGTTCAAGAGCCGCGATCGCATCGTGCGAAGCTTTGTGCGTTTGCTGGTGCGCGCGGGCGCGGCACAACCGAAAGTCGCACGCGAATTGCTGCCCTTGCTGCGTCTGCTGAAGCGTCGCCCGGCGGGCAAGCATGCTGCAAATAAAGCGAAGACCAAAATCAAATCCAGGCCATAACCGGAAAATCGTCGACAGCATGAAAACGCTTTTGTGGATCGACGCAGTGCTGGCCGCCGTCGGCGGTGTGATGGCGATCTCGGTGGGCTTCGTTGCACTGGTTTTCGGCATTTTCATCGACAGCTCGCCGGTGACGCGCAGCGGCCTGTCTGGAGTGCTGGTTATCACGGCGTGTTTCAGTCTGCTGTTCGTGCTGGCCGCGGCGGCGACACTCGGCGTGAAGCGCGCGCGCGGCTGGCATTGGTTGCTGCAAGCCGCAATCGTCATTTCATTGCCGTTGATGTGGTGGGTCGTCACCGCGCAGTTGCGTTCGGCTTGAATCGCGGGCTGAATTCAAGTGTGGAATGCCAGTTTGAAATATCGGTCCGGCCCATCGTCCTGAATTCATCAAACCTCATCGAAAAAACTCAGAATGGATCAGCCCACGAAGAAAACCCTGACCGGCGAAGCACCGCAGCAACACGACTGGCTCAGCCTGATTCCGATTCTGGCCGGTTTTTACTGGCTCACTTCGGGCGATGGAAGTTGGGGTTGGCTGCTGTGCAGCTTCCTGCCCGGATCGCTGCTGCTGGCATCCGGTGTTTCGCTGCTGCTGTGGCCGGGCGAGCCTAAGATCACCTTCTACATGGCGCTGGGTGCGGTGCTGGGCGTGCTGCTGGCCTTGCCGGCGATGTTGGCCGCATTCTGGCCGGCGCTGACGGGTTTGATTGTCAGCGGCGTCGCATTCGTCATCGCGGGCCGTATCGCCTTGAAATACGCGCCGCTGACCGATGGTGCGCCGCGGCCACCTGCGGAAACGAAGGTCTATGCCAAGGCCGCACTCGATGAAGCCTTGATCGGTTACTTCGTCGCAATGGCGAAAATCCCCAGCGGCGATAAAGCCGCAATCATGTGCGACGAAGCGCATCGGCTCGAAGAAGTGCTCACCGATGAAGGCTGGCTAGCCGATCCCGCCAGCTTCCATCGCACGCCAACCGCGCCCGAAGATGCGCGGTTGCAGGCGGCGCGCTGGTATCAGCAGCCGTTCCAATGGCTCAGCTTCAGCAGCGCATTCGTGCCGCATGCGCAACTGCCAGGCAGCACGGTCTGGGCCGGACATCAGCGTAATCGGGATTGCCATGCGCGCGTGCTGCGCCACGCCACGCCGGGCCAGCCCTGGCTGCTGTGCATTCATGGCTATCGCATGGGGCTCGATTTCATGGATTTCCGCCTGTTCACGCCGGATTTCCTGCATCACAAAATGGGCTTGAACCTGGTGATGCCGCTGCTGCCGCTGCATGGCCGGCGCAAGCTGGGCCGGCTCAGCGGCGATTATTTTCTTGATGGCGATCTGCTCGATCTGCTCTACGCCGAAACGCAGGCGCTGTGGGATTTGCGCCGCACGATCGCCTGGATACGCGCGCAGGAACCGGATGCCCGCATCGGCGTGCTTGGCTATAGTCTGGGCGGCTACAACACCGCGTTGCTGGCCGCGTACGAACCGGGGCTTGAGTTCGCCGTGGCAGGCATTCCGGTCGCCGATTTCGCATCCACACTGTGGGCATTGGTGCCGCCGCCGCATCGCAATTATTTCACTGCGCAAGGGCTCGATCTGACACTGTACGAAAAGTTGCTGACGGTGGTTTCGCCACTGGTTTGCGCGCCAAAACTCGCGCCGGAAAAACTGCACATTTTTGCGGGCAGCGCTGATCGCGTAGTGCCGCCGGAGCAGCCGTTGAAACTGTCGCGTCACTGGCAGCGGCCGGTGGCTTGGTATCCGGGCGGACATCTGACTTTCCGCGGCGAAGAGGCTGTGCGCCGGACCATCGCGGGCGCGATCAGCGACGCCGGCTGGAACGCGGCGCGCTGATTGCCACGAGCGGAGGAGTTTGATCGAATCGGCATCGTTCTCCGCGCGTTAAACTTGAGCGGAATCGCGGCGATTCGCCCGTAGTAATCGGAAGGCTTTGTTCGACACGACATGAAAAAAGTGTGTATCAGCGGCAGCGGCCTGTTCACTCCGGCCGAAGCGGTGTCTAACGACGAACTGGTCGCCACGTTCAATCGATACGTCGCCGACTACAATCAGCAGCACGCCGCGGCGATCGGTGCCGGTGAAACCTCGCCATTGCAGCCATCGAGCAGTGAGTTCATCGTCAAGGCATCCGGCATTCGCTCGCGTTTCACGGTCGACAAGACTGGCATTCTCGATCCGCAAGTGATGCGCCCGCGGATCGAGAAGCGTGGCGAAGGCGAGCCGTCGCTAATGGCCGAAATGGGTGCGGCCGCGGCATTGCAGGCGCTCGAGAACGCGGGCCGCAAACCGCAAGATGTCGATTCAGTGCTGGTGGCCTGCTCGAATCTGCAACGGCCTTATCCAGCGATCGCGGTGGAATTGCAGGCGCTGCTCGGCACGCGCGGATTCGGCTTCGACATGAATGTGGCCTGCGCTTCAGCCGCGTTCGGTGTACAGACGGCGGTGGATGCAGTGAGCCGTGGATCGTCGCGCGCAACGCTGGTGGTCAGCCCGGAAATCTGCACGGCGCACCTGAATTTCCGCAATCGGGATTGTCATTTCATCTTCGGCGATGCCGCGACCGCGCTGCTGATCGAGCCGCTGGAAAATTCGCTGAGCCAGGATCGGTTCGAGATTCTCGGCACGCGATTGCAGACACAGTTCTCCAACAATATCCGCAACGATTTCGGGTTCCTGAATCCTTCCGAACAGCCGCCGCGCCGCTGGGATGAAGTGCTGTTCCGGCAGGAAGGCCGAAAAGTTTTCAAGGAGGTGGTGCCGATGGTGGCGGAGCTGCTGCTGTCGCACTTGGCCGATCTGGGTATTGCGCCGGCCGAGGTCAAGCGTTTCTGGTTGCATCAGGCCAATCTCGGCATGAACCAGCTGATCGCCAAGCGCGTGCTCGGCCGCGACGCCAACGAAACCGAAGCGCCAGTGATTCTGGATGAATACGCCAACACCAGCTCAGCCGGTTCGGTAATCGCGTTCCACAAATATCACCGCGATCTGGCCGCCGGCGATATCGGCGTGCTGTCTGCGTTCGGCGCGGGTTATTCTGCCGGCAGCGTGGTGCTGCGGCGACTGTAAGCGCGAGCGCAGGTTGC
>CAJCJH010000022.1 GCA_903970615.1 Rhodospirillales bacterium | reverse complement strand
ATCAGCGCGTGCAGGGTTTGCAGCACCGGCGGCGCATCGGCGGCGGGCGCTTCAAGCGGCGTTGATGGCACGACTTCTTCATCGACGACGGAGGTGATCAGCACCGCGTGATGCGCGGTGAGCGCGCGGCCGGATTCGGAAATCACATCCGGCTCCGGTTCGCCGGATTGAGCGCAGATATCCTGCAAAGTGCGCAGGATATTGCGGGCATATTCGCGCAAGCTGTAGTTCATCGAGCAATGGCTGCGCGAGCGCGTGCCTTCGTAATCCACACCCAAGCCGCCGCCGACATCGACCACGTCGACCGGCGCGCCGAGGCGTCGTAGTTCGACATAAAACCGCGCGGCTTCGCGCAGGCCGCGGGCGATGTCCTGTACTGCGGCAACCTGCGAGCCGAGATGGAAATGCAGCATGCGAACGGCGTCCAGCTTGCCGGCCGCGCGCATCATTTCGATCGCGCTCAAAACCTGCGGCGTGGTCAGGCCGAACTTGGATTTTTCGCCGCCGGTGTTTTGCTGCGTGCTGGTGGAGTTCGAGGCGAGACGCACGCGCAGACCGATCAGCGGCTCGACTTCCAGATTCCTCGATTCTTCCAGCACCAGCGGCAGTTCAGAGAGTTTCTCGACGACGATATACACGCGATGGCCGAGCTTGGCGCCGATCAGCGCGCGGCGGATGTAGGCGCGATCCTTGTAGCCGTTGCAGACGATGATGCCGCCCGGTGGTGTAAGGCCGAGCACGGCCGCGAACTCCGGTTTGCTGCCGGCTTCGAGACCGACGCGGGCCACGCCATTGGCGAAGCCGTGGCGCACGATCGCATCTACCACCGACTGCTGCTGGTTCACCTTGATCGGATAAACCGCGGTGTAACGGCCCTTGTAATCCAGCTCCTGGATCACCGATGAAAACGCGCCGGTGAGCGCATCGACGCGATCACGCAGGATATCCGGGAAGCGCAAAAGCACCGGTAAATCGAGACCTTCGCGCGGCAGTTGGCGGGCGAGTTCGAGCAGATCGATGGCGATATCCGCACGCGCAGGATGCGGATGGACGACGACATGCCCGGCTGCATTCACGCCGAAATAGCCTTCGCCCCAGTGACGGATGTTGTAGAGATCGGCCGCGTCGGCGGCGGTCCAGCGTCGGGTGCCATCCATCTTCAATGCTCCGCGATCGGGTACGGATCGCATCTGAATTATTGCCGCTGCCGGGGAGGCAGTCACTCATTTGTAGCGGTGCGAATCGTATACTGCGCGACCCCGATGACGGCAGTTTTGCGGAGCGCGCGACGTGGCTTTAGATAACACCTGGTTCACCGAACCGATGGACAAAACCGGCACGGCATTTTCGCTCAAGCTAGGCGAGCGCGTACATGCCGAGGCCACGCCGTTCCAGAAAATCGAAATTTATCGCACCGAAACCTTCGGCTATCTGATGGTGATCGACGGCTGCACGATGGTGTCGACACGCGATAATTTCCTGTACCACGAAATGATGGCGCACCCGGCGCTGTATTCGCATCCGAATCCGCGCGACGTGGTGGTGGTCGGCGGCGGCGATTGCGGTACTTTGCGCGAAGTGTTGAAGCACCCCGAAGTCCAGCGTGCAACGCAGGTGGAAATCGACGAGCGCGTGACGCGGCTGGCCGAGCAGTATTTCCCCGAACTCTGTGTGGCCAACGGCGATCCGCGCGCTACGCTGTTCTTCGGCGATGGCATTGCGTGGATGAAAGAGGCCGCGCCGGAAAGTCTCGACCTCATCATCATCGACTCGACCGATCCGGTCGGTCCCGCGGAAGGTTTGTTCGGCAAGAAATTTTATGTCGATTGCCTGAAAGCGCTGCGGCCCGATGGCTTGCTGGTGCAGCAGTCCGAATCACCGCTGCTGCATCTGGATTTGATCGTCGAGATGCACAAGGCCATGCATGAAGCAGGCTTTGCGCAGACGCGGCTGCTGCATTTTCCGCAGGTGATTTATCCGAGCGGCTGGTGGTCCGGTTCGATCGCGCAGAAAACCGCGGGTGCCTTGGCGGAACGTCTCGATGAAGCCGCATTGAGCTCGCTGGAAACGCAGTATTACAACGCCGAAATTCACCGGGCGGCTTTTGCGGTGCCGAATTTCGTCAAGCGCGCGCTTGGCGCTTAGCGGTCGGATTCGTTTCGGATCAAACCTGACGATCGAAGCCGACTAACGCTTATCTGGCGGCGCTGGTGGCCGGCCGCGCGATTGCGGCAAGGTACAGCGTTCTGGCGGAATCCGGGCTGCAATAGCGCGATTCATCGCGGCCAAGCGCACCGATCGCCAGCGCCACCTGCCGTTGCGACATTGGATAAACATTGCCGGAAGGATCGCGTCCATACAGCGCGCGTGCGCTCAAATAACTCTGCCGGCGTTCGCGCGTGAGGTCGCAGCGGCGTTCGACTTCGTCGACGAATTCCTTCGGCGCACCGCCGCCGCGCGGTGGCGCGATCGGCCGCGAATCGATCATGTCCAGCGTCAGCCGCAGTTCGGTCAGGCTCTTGTCGTCGTAATGCAGCACGCCGCTTTTATCCGCCCACTTGTAGACTGCGGAAGGCGGCGTTTCCTGCGGTGGCGGCAGCACATCCGGTGAATCCGGCGCTGGCGGCGCGGTTTGCGCGGGCAGGGTCTGAGCGAGTGCCGGCGAGGCAGCGAGCAGTGCGGCCAGCAGCAGGCGGCAGTTATTGCGGCGTGCAGAGATCATGGATCGATGCCGCAGTCATATCGATCAGTTTTTGCTGTTCTTCAGGCGAGTATTCGCGTGTCTTGCCGAGCGCATCGGTCTCGGTGATCTTCGAGGCATTCTGGTACGTGGTGAGCTGGTCGCGCTTGTGCTGGCAGTCCTGCGCATGCGCATCGTCATCGCTGGCCGCACTCGAAGTCCCGCCAGTAGTGACCGCTTGTGACGACGGCGGTGGCGCGGTTTTGACTTCGTGCGCGTTGGCTTGCGTCTGATCGCTGTAGTGGATGTTGCCCGCCGAATCAGTCCAGCTGTAAACCTTGTTCGCATCGGCCAGAACCGAACCGCTCAGCAGCAGCGCGATCCAGCCCAGCTTGCGGCCGGTGTTGACGCGCATCGGCTTGCGCCGCGACGACGCTGAGGCTGCGCCGGCCTGCTCACGGCAGGCAGCAATCACGCGGCTGAATTCCGCATGAGCCGAGGCATTTTCTGCTGCTGAAGTCGTCATTCGATTACCCCGTGCAAACCGAAGGTTCTGACAAAGCTATTGGGACAAGCCGCAATCAGACCGCTTCTTCGCCGCTTTCGCCGGTGCGGATGCGGACGGCACTGTTGAGATCGTAGACAAAAATCTTGCCGTCGCCGATTTGACCAGTTTTCGCCGCGCGGCTGATGGCGTCGATCGCCTTGTCGACCTGATCCGGCGACAGCGCCACTTCGATCTTGATTTTCGGCAGCAAGTCCACCGTGTATTCGGCGCCGCGGTAAAGTTCGGTGTGACCTTTCTGGCGGCCGAAACCGCGCACTTCGGTCACCGTCATGCCTTGTACTCCGGCTTCCGAGAGTGCTTCGCGTACAGCGTCCAGGCGAAACGGTTTGATGATCGCAAGCAGCATTTTCATGGTCAGCCCCCAAAATATTCTGAAAGTCTATCAAAGCTGCAACCAGATAGACCTGACCTGCATGCGATGACAACCAGACTTTAACGGATGTCGGCCGCCGCCATCGGAAACTTTCCGATTTCAAGTCGCACGCATCGCTATCAAAACATCACCGCTAAAAAAGAAGGCGAGCCGTTGCCGGCCCGCCCAAGCTTCAACCCCTGGAGGAAAAGGGTTTTTCCGGAAGAGTCCGCGCGATGATGGCGCGGACTCTTTCGGACGATGGAGAGTCAGGCTTAGTAGTTGTAAGCCCGTTCGCCGTGGTCGGCGAGGTCGAGACCTTCTTCCTGCGCTGCATCGCTGGAACGAACGCCGATGGTGAATTTCAGCACGATCAGGATCAGCAGCGCGGAACCGCCGGACCAGCCGAGCGTGATGCCGATGTCCCACAGCTGGCTGATGATCTGGCCGGTTGCGTCGAAGGTTTCCTTGCCGGTCACCAGATCGGGCACGCCGGTGCCGCCAAATGCCGGATTGACGAAAATGCCGGTGCCGAGCGAGCCGATAATGCCGCCGATGCAATGCACGCCGAAGGTATCGAGCGCGTCGTCATAGCCGAGCCATTTCTTGACGTAAGTGGAAGAAATCAGGCAGACCACGCCGGCCACTGCGCAGACAATCAACGCGCCCTTGGGGCCCACGTAGCCCGCCGCTGGCGTGATCGCCACCAGGCCGGCGACGATGCCCGAGCAAACGCCGAGCAGCGACGGTTTGCCTTTGAGAACCCACTCGGTGAGCGCCCACGCGCAGCCCGCAACCGCGGTGCCGAACAAGGTGTTGAAGAACGCGAGGCCGGCGGAGCCGCTGGCTTCGAGCGCGGAACCGGCGTTGAAGCCGAACCAGCCCATCCACAGCATGCCGGTGCCGATGGCAGTCATCATCAAGCTGTGCGGCGCGAAGTGCGTTTTGCCGAGGCCGTTACGCTTGCCGATGAAGATCGCGCAAATCAGTGCCGCAATACCCGAGTTGATGTGCACGACAGTGCCGCCGGCAAAATCGAGCGCGCCTTTCTGCCAGATGAAACCGGCGTGACTGTCGGCCAGCGCTTTGGCAGCGGCGGCTTTGGTCGCATCCGCTAAAGCATCGGCGGCAGTCGGGTAAGCATCCGGGCCATCCCAGTACCAGACCATGTGCGCAACCGGCAGGTAGGAGATGGTGAACCAGAGAATGCTGAAAATGATCATCGCCGAAAACTTGAAGCGCTCGGCATAGCCGCCGCAAATCAGCGCAACCGTAATCGCCGCAAAAGTCAGCTGGAACATGCAGTAAACATAATCCGGCATGTACTGGCCGCGGCTGAAGGTGGCAGCTACTGCCGTGGTCGGATCGTCACCGGCCATGAACAGCTTGTCCAGCGAGCCGATGAATTGCGAGATCGGACTCACCAGCGTGCCATCGGCATTCACGTGACCGGAAGTGAATGCCATGCTGTAGCCGTAAACCACCCACAGCACGGCGACGACACAGAAAATCGCAAAGCTCTGCATGACCGTGGAGAGCGAGTTCTTGGTGCGCACCATGCCCGCGTAGAACAGGGCCAGACCGGGCACCGTCATGAACAGCACGAAGGCGGTGGATGTCATCATCCAGGAGACGTCGCCCTTGTTGCAGTCGAAGCCCTTGTCGCCACACTTCGGCGTCGGCGGGGTCGCCGGAGCATCGGTGGCGGCAGCGGCAGGGGCAGCATCCTTGGTATCGGCGACCGCTTCTTTCGCCGGAGCGGCTTCTGCTTCCTTGGTCGCCGCGGGAGCGGGTTCAGCAGCAGGTGCAGCGGGTGCGGCCGCCGTCGCAGCGGCAGCAACTGGCGCTTCGGCTGGCTTGTGCTTCTTTTTCTTGACTATTTTTGCCGCTGGCGCGGGCATCGACGATACCGCTTCCGACGATGGGGTTGCATCGGGGGCCGGCGGATCATCGGCCACAGCGTTGAAGCAGAATGCGGTGAGGCCCGTGAAGAGCATCACACTGAGGTAACGAGACAACGATGTCATTTTCGTAACTCCCTAAGCAATTTTTTGGAGGATCTTTTGGGTGATGTGAACAGATGTTTCAGGTATTTACAGCGCTTCTCTGCCGGTTTCTCCGGTGCGAATACGGATCGCCTGCTCGAGCGTGGTGACGAATACCTTGCCGTCACCAATTTTTCCGGTGTGAGCGGATTTCGTAATGGCTTCGATTGCCGCTTCCAGCTTGCCGCTGTCCACCGCGACTTCGATTTTCACTTTCGGCAGAAAATCGACCACGTATTCGGCCCCGCGATACAGCTCGGTGTGTCCCTTCTGGCGTCCAAAGCCTTTGACTTCAGTGACGGTGATGCCAGCAACCCCCACTTCCGACAGCGCCTCACGGACCTCGTCAAGCTTGAACGGCTTGATGATGGCTGTGATTAATTTCATTTGAGGCAACTCCTTGTTCAAGCAGCGATAGTTACAACTCGTCTAGTTCGACTTCGCCAGTTTCCCGGTTGGCGCGGACTGAAGATGCATGGACTATGCCATCGATTTATCGCCGCAAACCCGATCCCGAAATCAAGCTTGAATGGCCAATCATTGCGAAATTCACGGCCGGCTTGGGTACACTCGCGGACCAGCTCACTTTTTTCACCGTTACGGAGACGAGGATGGCCAGCCCGCAACCGCTCGAAGAACTCGCCGCCCGTCTGGCACGGGCGCTGCCGCCCGGCTTGAAAGGTCTGCGTGCCGAACTCGAAGACAATTTTCGCGGCGTGCTGCGCGCTAATCTCGATCGGCTGGAACTGGTCAGCCGCGAGCGTTTCGATGTGCAAGCCGAATTGCTGAGCCGCACGCAGGCGCGTCTCGCGCGGATGGAAAAACGGCTGCAATTGCTGGAGCAGCAGGCGGCCGGTCTAGCCGCTGGTGATGTGGCCGGGCAGGATCGCGCCGGATCCACCGAAGGCAGAGCGGTTTGATCCGGGCTTTCGATCGCGTGACCGGCGTTTTCATCGATACGGGTTGCCGCTAGCGTGGGTTTGGCGACGGTCTACAGCCGCGCGCAAAACGGCTTGCAGGCCGATCTGGTGACAGTTGAAGTCCACCTTGCGCCCGGCCTGCCGCAGCTCGCCATCGTCGGCCTGCCGGAAGCGGCGGTGCGCGAATCGCGCGATCGCGTGCGCGCCGCCATCGTCAACAGCGGTTATCAGTTTCCGAACCGGCGCATCACCGTCAATCTGGCGCCGGCCGATCTGCCAAAAGAAGGCGGGCGATTCGATCTGCCGATCGCGCTTGGCATTCTGGCAGCATCCGAGCAGATTCCGAATGCGCAGCTGTCAACGCTGGAAGTGCTCGGCGAACTGTCGCTGACCGGCGAAGTGCGGGCGATTCGCGGTGCGCTCACCGCGGCGCT
Source organism: Rhodospirillales bacterium (assembly GCA_903970615.1). Classification (GTDB taxonomy): domain Bacteria; phylum Pseudomonadota; class Gammaproteobacteria; order Nevskiales; family Nevskiaceae; genus Nevskia. The sequence goes on along the minus strand of CAJCJH010000022.1, from coordinate 43,799 downwards.
CAAATGCGCAACCAGCGGCCGCCGACTGGTGCTGCCGGCCGCCAACGCAGCCGAGGCGCAGTTGGCGCGCAGTGTCGAGATCATCGTCGCCAATCGGCTTTCGGAATTGTGCGGCGCGCTACACGCCGGCACGCTGCCGACCAAGCTCGCCGCGCCGCCGAATGCGGTGCCGGATGCGGCCCTCGAACTGGCCGATGTGCGCGGTCAATATCAACCCAAGCGCGCGCTCGAAATTGCTGCCGCTGGCCAGCATTCACTGTTGATGATGGGCCCGCCAGGCAGCGGCAAAAGCATGCTCGCCGCGCGGCTGCCGGGCCTGTTGCCGCCGATGACCGAAGCGGAAGCGGTGGAGGTTGCCGCGGTCGCTTCCATCGGCAGCGGCGGCTTCGATCCGCAACATTGGGGGCAGCGGCCTTACCGCGCGCCACATCACACCGCGTCAGGCGTTGCGCTGGTCGGCGGTGGCGCCAATCCGCGGCCGGGTGAAATCACGCTGGCGCATCGCGGCGTGCTGTTTCTGGATGAACTGCCGGAATTCGATCGCACCGTGCTGGAAGTGCTGCGCGAACCGCTGGAAAGCGGCCAGATCACCATTTCGCGCGCCGCGCGACAGGTCGATTTTCCGGCACGCTTCCAGTTGATCGCGGCGATGAATCCCTGCCCTTGCGGCTATCTGGGCGATTCCGGCGAACGCTGCCGCTGCACGCCCGATCAGGTGGCGCGCTATCGCTCGAAAATTTCCGGCCCCTTGCTGGATCGCATCGACCTGCAAGTGTTCGTGCCGCGGGTGGACCCGGATGCGCTGGGCCGCAGCGAAAATCGTGCAGACGGTCGGGCAGCCGATAGCAGCGCGCAAGTGCGCGAGCGCGTTGGCGCGGCACGCGCACGGCAACTCACACGCGCCGACAAACCGAATGCGCTGCTCACCGTGAAAGAAGTCGAACGCGATTGCGTGGCCGATTCGGATGCACAGGCTTTGCTGCGACTGGCGATGGCGCGCATGGGGCTTTCCGCGCGCGCCTACCATCGCGTATTGAAAGTGGCGCGAACCATTGCTGATCTCGCCAGACTGGATGCGATCGGCAGCGCGCATGTTGCCGAGGCGATCCGCTATCGCCAGCTCGAAGCTTCATCCAAATCCGGCGCCGGGTGAGGCGACTGCAAGCTGCAAAATCGCTTGCTTCAAAAATCGAAATGCCGGCCGATCTCGATCAGATATTTGGGTTGATCGCCGTCGCGCCCGCGACTGTTGGCGAGGTCCAGCGTGGTGCCCGCAATGCCAGCTGAAATTCTGAAATCGTCTGGCAGCGAGTAGTCGAACATCAGCGCGTAATTGAAGTAATCGCGGCCGCGGCTGTCTTGGGTCAGGCGCGCGGTGTACTGCTTCAAACCGGGGCCGAGATTGAGCGTGCCGTCGAGTCGAATTGCCAGACTTTCCAGCAAAGGCCAACGCAGCCGGCCAGTCAATGCCGTGGCGACGCCGCCGGCATTTTCGTAGTCCGGCGAGAAGGAGGCTTTTAGCGATGCCGGACCTAATCGAAAGCTCGCGTAGGTTTCGACGAAATCGAGATTGTGCCGAGCGCTGCCATCGCGTTCGTCGCCCGGAAAAAGATAGGTAATGACGCCGCCATCGAAATGCACGGGAAAGATGTCGCGCACCGTTATAGTGCGGCCGAAGCCGGCGTAGGCATCGACCTCGCTGCCGCCCGCTGCGCGTGCATTGGAAGCCCAGGCGCCGGCGTAAATGCCGTTGCTGGCGGCATAATCCAGTTCGCCTTGCGCGGCCGGGCTGTTGGTGCGATCGATCCCGCGAAACAGATAGTCGCTGCTGGCTTTCAGGTTGCCGCTGAGTTGACCATCGAGCGCGTACACGCCGGGTGCAATGAAAAATATCAGCGCCACGCAGCCGTTTCTGATCCACATCGCAGCCACACTCAAGATCGTCAAATTGCAGGCAGCTTAGCGATTCGCCGCGCCATAAAAAAAGGGCCGCACGAAGCGACCCTTTTTCACAAGCTGTTGACGATCAGGTGGTCGGCACCGGGGTGCCGAATTTCCAGATGGCCTTGATCAGGACTTCCGGCTGGCTCTTGCGACTCAAGTCAACAGTGCCGTCTTCGCCCTCATCAACCGAACCATTGGGAAACAGGCCGGCGTTGCTGCCGGTCGCCGAATAGTCAGTACGGAATTCGCCGAGCACGTCGAAGTTGGTCGCCGGCGAGTAGTCGGCAGTAATCGTACCTTCCAGCACGTCGGTGTTCGAGCCGAATTCCGAGAAACGGACGTACTCTGCGCGGACCGATCCCTTCAAATTCGGCAGCAATTGATAGCTGGCATAAGCCGCCAGCCCTTCGATGTTTTCATTGGTGCCATTGCCGATGAATCGCACATAGTCGCCATTCAGAACCAGCGCAAGAGCGTCGGTCGCCTGGAAGGTCGCCACCGCGTCAAGGTAGTTATCCTTGACCTGAGACCCGTCGTTGCCATCGACACCGTAATAATCGGCGAGCGCCAGAGACAAGGTTTTCGAGAATGTGAAGGCGGCGCCCGTTTCGATCGTTTTATGCTTGTCGGCATCGCTGCCTGCCGGTGTGCCCGCCGTGTTGTTTACACCCAGATAGCCGGTTACCAGATCGCTGAACTTGTAGCTCGCGCGGACGCCGGTGTGGACCAGCGGCTCCAAATTAGTGAACAGCAGCGAACGCGAGATATTGGCGTTCTTGGTGTCGTCGATGACCTCGGCGCCAGCCAGCGTAACGAAGCGGCCGCCGATCACGGTGAAATTGCCGGTCGCCCATTGCACATAAGCCTGCGTCAGCGAAAACGGCGTCGACGAGCTATCGCCGTAAGTGCCGTTGATGATCTTGGCGTCTTCACCAGCGATCACGTTGACCAAGCCACCAAAGCCGCTGGTGGGGAGATAGGACAGCGTCAGACCCGCTTGGTTGAACAGAAAGCTGTTTGCGTTGGTATCAAACTCGTGCAATGGCACTTCACCGGCGGTACCGCCATTGGTTTTGTTGAATGTCGCCTCATACGAGCCATCGAGGTAGCCGGCGGCGGTGATTCCCGAATTAACGAGAATGTCGCTGAGACCCGGGCCGTCGGCGAGCGCCATGGCGGGTAAGCCTGCGAAACCAATAGACAGCAGAAACCCTGCAGTTTTCTTTTTCATTTCAAGCCCTAAGTTATATTTTGGAAATGCTGCTTTTTGAACAGCGCCTTCGAGGAGCACAGAATGTGCCAGCGAGCCGCTTTACCGATGCCACAGACCAGCGCTTTGCGATATTTTGCTCAAGCGCGCAGGCGTTGAAAACGTCATCCAGCGCCTGCCCAGCACCCCAATATTACATATTTGTGAGCGGCCGGCTAGACGCCGGTCTGCTTGAGCATTTCCTGCACCGCGCCCTTGATTTCGTCGTCGCTCAAGTCTGCGCGGCCGCCGCGGGCCGGCATGCTGTTCTTGCCTTTCTCCGCCGACGCTGCCAGACCATCGATGCCGCCATCGGCCACCTTGCGCGCACTCCACGCGGCCTTGTCGCCAATTTTCGGCGCGCCGAGCACGCCGGCGCTGTGGCAGGAAGTGCAGACCTGTGCGACCACTTGCGCCCCGCTCAATGGCGCGTGCGGCGCCACCGCGGTGAGCTTCTTGAATTCTTCCGGATCGGTGATCTCATGGCCGATCGGATCAATGCGCGATTGCAGTTTCTGGATCGCCGCCGCATCTACCGGCTCCTTGCCGCTCAGCAGCGTTGCGACGATCAGGATCACCACGGTAAGCGCCACCAGCGCGACGATCACGCCGAATACGGTCTTGACGAAGTTTTGGTCGTTGTTGGCGCTCACAGCTTCTGACTCCGGATTGAGAAAATTAGGACGGCATGATCGAACGGCGAACCGCAGCAGACCGATGTCTGAGTAGTTTCTCATTATGGCCGAAGCGCGTCGCTGGATCGAGACCTGCATCGTCTGCGAAGCGGCGATCGGCGGCGCCGGTCGATGCGTTCATCGCAGGCGAAATCGGGCGAGGCCGGAGCGTCATCACGAGCTTCGCTGCTGTAACCCGAACCAGTTCCAGAGCTTCATCCGCGACGGTCGTAATTACGCGCCGGGATTCATCCAAATCGAAAATCGCCGAAAGGTGCCTGCTTCGTGACCATGATCGACCAGACGCGCGCACTGCGCCGCGCAGGCCCGATTAAAATGCGCTCGGCTTCAGCGCCGGCCACCATCCCTTAAGCACTCCATTCATGAGCGACGCCCATCCGCCCGCCGCGACGGTTATCGATTCGACGAATCTACAAGCGGTGCTGCATCTCGATGCGCTCGGCGGCGACCGCTTCGTCGCCGCGACGCTTTCGCCGAACATGAATGGCGACATCTTCGGCGGCCAGTATCTGGCGAATGTCGTCGGCGCAGCAATGCTCGCCACCGAGCGGCGCAGGCCGCACGCAATGCAGGCGTTTTTCCTGCGCGCGGGAAAACTTGAACTGCCGCTCGAATATGCCGTCAGCCGGATTCGTGAAGGCCAGCGATTTGCGCACCGGCGCGTCGAAGTCCATCAAGCCGGCCGCCTGCTGATGACCGCGGATGTCTCGCTTTATAGCGGCAACGGCGCGCACGCGCATCAGGCCGATCCGCCGCGCATGCCAACGCCGGAACAGCTGGAAAATCTCGATCAGCTCGCGCTGCGCCACGTCAATCGCATGACGCCCGCAACGATCCAGCGGATGCTCGGCAAGAAAGCGGTCGAGGCGAGACCAGTGGATTGCGAGGCAGGAATTTTCCGCGCTGCAAACGAGGCGCGGTTTTCGGTCTGGCTCAAACCGGTTGCACGGTTGCCAGCAGACGCCTTTCATCAATACTGCGCGCTGACTTACTTATCCGATTACTGGATCGGCGCAGTGCCGACCGCCCGCTATGCCGCCAGCATTTTCGCGCGCGAGCACGCCGTGCTCAGTCTTAATCACAGCCTGTGGTTTCACGCAGAACCATCAACTGCGGACTGGCTGCTTTACGATCTCGACAGCCCGAATTCGGGCAACGGACTAGGCCTCGGGCACGGCAGATTTTTCGATCGCCGCGGCAAGCTCTTGGCCAGCGCGCAGCAGGAAGTGCTGATGAGCTGAGCTTTCATTCGGCGATGGAAATTTACTGAAATTTTCCGCGCCGCACTGCGCAGGTAACAGCTTCGTTCATTTGCGCGCGCTTTCCACCAGCAGGCTCGACTCGAAACCTTCGAGTTCCGGCTCGCCTTCCATCACTCGCAGCGTCACCGTGTAAGTGCCCTTGTTGAGATGCAGCTGTTTAACGCTGAAACAGGCCTTGCCAGCGCCGCCTTGTTTTAGCGATTGCTTGCGGGATTGTTTCAGGGTTTCCTGGTAAATCTCGAATTCCTGGATCACCCGCAGCGCGGATCCGTAAACGCCCGTCACCGTCAAAAGCAGATGAACCGGCAAGCTCGGCGCTTCGGCGGCGGCGTCGTTGCCGGAAGCCGCGCCGGTCTGCAAAACCTTCTCGGCGAATTGCTTCTGCAGATCGTGCGCCGAGTTCGACAGACGCATTTGAACTTCCCAATCGCCTGCTCTGGAAACCCGGATGGTTTTGGAAGCCAGACTGCCATCTTGATTGGGGTCGAACGTCGTTTGATCCGCGGCAGCGCCGACGATCGAAGCGCCCAAAACTGCGCACAGCAAAATGCGAAACACCGCAATGCCACGCTGGTACGGCAGGTTGGCGACGATATCGAAGAATTCAGGCGCGCCCTCGCGCCTCGGCGCATGCGTTCGTTGAACTTTCTCGCTCATGATGAAGCCTTTTTTGCGCCAAGCCGCCACAACGAATTTTCGGGAAATGCCAATCCTCATCTTAACCAAGCACAGCAAACGGTCGAGCGCAGTCTTGAGATCAGATGCATCATTCAACTCCCGTTGCCGCGCGTCGACTGTACCTCAAGTCTTTGCTCAGCAGTCACTGCTTGGCCTCGTTCAATCAGCGGAAGCAGGTTTGCCCTGTCCAGTTTGAGACCCCTGATTTATCGCGGAGTAACAACTTTGATTCGCGGCACGGGCATCCGTTACAGCAATCGAAGAAAAGTGGGAGCCGGCCGATAAGCCGGGTTCTGTCTAAGCCTTGGACCGAAGTCCGCAGCCGAGGCAATCATTCCTCTAGGCGCGTCGTCGCCGATGCGCTCCAGCAGCCTACCCGGAAGGCGCGCGGGCCGCGCGTCGGGCGAGTGACTTGCGTCATCCGCCCACCTTCCCTATTTGGCCTTGCTCCGGGCGGGGTTTGCCGTGCCGGCTTGTTGCCAAGCTCGCGGTGCGCTCTTACCGCACCATTTCACCCTTGCCTGATCCGGCAAGTCTTTCGACTCAACGGCCATCGGCGGTATCTTTCTGTTGCACTTTCCGTCGGCTTGCGCCGCCCAGCCATTAACTGGCGCCCTGCCCTGCGGAGCCCGGACTTTCCTCCCCCATCGCCTGATTACTCAAGCATGGCGGCGATTGCCTGGCCGACTCCCGCGCCCATTGTATGCCCTGATGTACGCCTGTGACTGCGCGCCCTCGCGGGAATGCATGCTAGAGAACCGCAGCGCGGTTCCATACTCGAACGGCTTCAAGCTATTCATGAGAAACGAGCCATGCGTAAAGCCATCGCTGCGACTGTTATTCTGCTGATCGCGATAGTGGTGTGCAATCGCTGGCCGGAAGCGCCGCCGAATATCCCGCCGGGCACGCCGTGCGGATACCAATTGGCGCAAGCTTCTACAAGAACGCGGCCTGCTCGATGCGAACCCCGGCCTGCATATCGTGCCGACGCATGACGCAGCGCTGCAGGATACGATCGGTTACTTTCCGAAGTGGATTCAATAAAGCTTCCAGCGTTAATGCGCGTTTTTTCCCACACCTGCTCGAACACCGAAATCGTCTGCGCGCTAGGCTGTGCGGAAGTGCTAGTGGGGATCGACACCGATTCGGACTTTCCGCTCGATGTGGTCGCAACTTTGCCGAAGCTCGGCCGCGATCTCGATCTCGATGTCGCGGGCGTGATCGCCTTGAAACCCGACCTCGTGCTGACCTCGCTGACGGTGCCCGGCCACGAACGCATCGTTGCGGAACTCGAAGCGGCGGGCATGCAGATTCTGGTCTGCGATCCACGCTCGCTCGAAGACATTTATAGCGACATTCGGCGCATCGCCGAGGCACTTGGAGTGCATGCCCGCGGCGACGCGCTTATCGCCGAAATGCGCAGCGCAATGCCGCCGCTGAAAGCCTCCGGCGTCAAACCGAAAGTGCTGATCGAATGGTGGCCGAAACCGGTGATCGCGCCGGCGCGGCAATCCTGGGCGACTGATCTGATCGAACTCGCCGGTGGCGAAAATCCCTGGGCGCAGCTCGATGCGAAAAGCTCAGCACTCACCGATGCGCAAATCCTCGCAGCCGCACCGCAAGTCGTGGTGATGAGCTGGTGCGGGGTGCGCGAAGAAAACTATCGCGCGGATGTCGTGCGCCGACGCGCGGGCTGGTCCAACGTGCCCGCAGTGCGCGACAACCGCATTGTGCCGATCACCGAAGCCTGGCTGGGACGTCCTGGTCCGCGGCTGGTGCAAGGTTATCGCGCGCTGGTCGAAGCGCTGACGCCGTTGTCATAAGCACGGCTCGGCCCACGAAATTCTGAACAGGCGTATAGGCGTGTGAAGGCAGACCGCATGGGATGTCGCGCTCAGCCTCTGCTCATAATTTCTCTAACGCAACTGCTTCCACAAAAACGTAAACGCCAGCGCACTCATGTAGGCTTGTTGCTGATTATTTGCTGCACCGCCGTGACCGCCTTCGATGTTTTCGTAATACAGCACGTCGTGCCCTTGCGCTTCCATTTTCGCCGCCATCTTGCGCGCATGGCCGGGATGCACGCGATCATCGCGCGTGGAAGTGAGGAACAACACCCGCGGATAAGACTTCTCCTTGACGACGTTTTGATAAGGTGAATATTGCTTGATCCACTGCCATTCTTCCGGCTTGTCCGGATCGCCGTATTCGCCCATCCACGAGGCACCGGCGAGCAGGTGGCTGTAGCGGCGCATGTCGAGCAGCGGCACCTGACAAACCACCGCGTTGAACAGGTCGGGGCGTTCGGTGAGCATCACGCCCATCAGCAAGCCGCCGTTGCTGCCGCCCTGAATGCCGAGATGTTTCGGCGACGTTACTTTGCGTGCGATCAAATCCTCAGCAATCGAAATGAAATCATCATAAGCACGCTGACGATTCTGCTTGATCGCGGACTCATGCCACTCCGGCCCGAACTCGCCGCCACCGCGAATGTTCGCCAGCACATAAACGCCGCCCTTCTCAAGCCAGGCGGAACCGATGCCGCCGCTGTACGCCGGGGTCATCGAAACCTCGAAACCTCCGTAGCCGTAAAGCAGCGTCGGATTGTTGCCATCGAGCGCCAAACCTTTGCGCGACACCTGAAAGTAAGGCACGCGCGTGCCATCTTTCGAGATCGCCTCGAACTGCGCAATCTCCAGACCTTCGGCGTTGAAGAATGCCGGTAGTTGCTTGAGCAATTCGCGCTGATCTTTTTTCGGTCCATCGAGACTGGCGAGGTACAAACTGGTCGGTGTGAGGAAATCGGTGACAGTGAGGAAGTAATCATCCGAATGATCCTCATCCACTGCCGCGACGCTGACGCTGCCGAACTCGGGCGCATCGATCGGCGCGCGCATCCAGCGGCCATGTATATGCGTCAGGCTATAGAGCTTGCTGCGCACGTTTTCGAGTGTGTTGACGAGCAGATGATGCCGCGTGCTTGTCAGTGTTTGCAGGGATGTGCGCGCGTTCGGCGTGAACAGCAATTCAAAATCGCGCTCGCCTTGCAGAAACTTTTTCAGGTCCATCGCAAGCAAGGCGCCGGCGGGATAGGTTTTACCGCCAGTGGTCCAGTCGGTGCGCAATTTCACCGTGACCTGATCGCGCCAGGTGCCGGCTTCGGCATCTTCCGGCACATCGAGTTTAATCAGCTTTCCCTCCTCGCGCAGCCAGGTTTCGCTGGTATAGAAAGTCATCGCGCGCGTCACGAATTCGCGCCGATAACCCGGCTCATCGGAAACCGCGGCCTGCACGGAAACGTCGGTTGCTTCGCCGGAAAATATTGTTTCGGCCGTGCTGATCGGCGTACCGCGATGCCATAGTTTGACGATGCGCGGATAGCCGGATGTGGTGAGCGAATCCGGCCCGAAATCGGTGCCGACATACACGCTGTCCCGATCGCGCCAGCTGACGCTGCTCTTCGCTTCTGGCAGCACGAAGCCGTTCTCGACGAAGCGCTTGCGGACGACATCGAACTCGCGCACCACCACTGCATCGCCGCCGCCGCGCGACAGATTCAGCAGGCAGCGTTCCCGCGCCGGATATAAACATTCAGCACCATGCCAGACCCAGTTTTCGTTTTCGGATTTGGCCAGCGCATCGAGATCGAGCACCGTTTCCCAGTGCGGTTCCGGCTTGCGATATTCGGCCAGCGAAGTGCGCCGCCACAGCCCGCGCACATGCTCCGCATCACGCCAGAAATTGTAAAACCAGCGGCCTTGCTTGCTGACGAAAGGAATGCGCGCATTGGAATCGAGCATCGCCAGAAGACGATCGTGAATCGGCGCGAAATCGGGCCAAGCTTCAAGCGCTTTGCTGCTGACTGCGTTCTGCGCCTTCACCCATTCCAGCGGCTTTTCACCGCCGACATCTTCCAGCCAGAGATAAGGATCGTCCGTATCCTGCGCGAGTGCCGCGGCGGCGTTGAGGCTTGCGATTGCGAACATGAGTACGATTTTCATCAGCGTGATTGAGGGAATCCGAAGGCGTTCGCCGAGAGCTTAACTGGCGACGGCTACCGCGCGATATGGCGGCGAGTCGAACCGAGGGTGAAGCCGGTGTCGGCCCGCATTCACCACATTTCTAATGCGGCACTTCGCCACCCGGCGGACCCCAGAAGACTACCCACGTACAAAAGCCTTCGCTGAAATTTTCGAAGCGATGTTGCACGCCGGCGCCGACAAAAAACACATCGCCGGGTTTGCAAAGGTGGCGCTTGTCGGCGATGACGACTTCACCGCTGCCGGCATGAACGAGATACAGCTCATCGCGCTTGTGCGGCTGTTGCAGATCGGCATCGATCGGCGCATAGAACCCGACCGACATGCTGCCATGCTCGAACGCCAGCGCGTAACGCTCGCCTTGCGGCCACTGCGCGGAAGGCGCACCCGGAATCCGCGCGAGCAAGTCTGCCAGGCTAACTTTCATGACAAATCCTGTCGGTGAAATTTATCCACCCATTCTAATCATCAATCCGAAGGAATAACCGCGGCGATTCGATCTCGACTCCCTGATGGATGCTGTAATCACGTTGCCATCAAAACGGCCATCGGCAAATCCTTGAAGAGATCGGCGATACGCAACTCGGCAGCAGGAGTTTCGATCGCTTGCTCGGTAAGAATATTCCGCCATCTTTGTCTGCCCAGCGATGCTGGAATCAACAGTTGTGTATCACCCCAATGCTCGACTTCGATGGCTGGCGTCGTCGACTCACCCAGCAGCTTGTAGGGATACAAGATCGTCGCCACCAGCATGGATTGATCACCGTACTTGCGCACGAATGCGATGACGTTGGCCGCACAACTGCCGCGCACGACCAGCGGCCGATATTCGCCGTGCGAAAACAACTCGGGGTTCCGCACGCGCGCGTCAAGCATGCGCGCCAGCAGTCGTTGCTTGATGCGGCCATCGTGCCAGTGCTGGATCAACTCGGGCAACGCTTTGGTTTCCGCCAGCGCGGCACTGCGCGCGGCGAAATCGACCGGCCGGCGATTGTCCGGATCGACCAAGCTGAAATCCCAGAACTCGGTGCCTTGATATAAATCCGGCACGCCGGGCGTGGTCGTGCGCAGCAGCGTTTGCGTCAAACCATTGACGGCGCCGGCGGCGGCGATGTTGGCACCGAACGCCTGCAATTCCTGCAGGAATTGGGACGAGCGTGCGGGGTCGAGCAGCGCTTGCAGGAACTCCGTACAGGCGCGCTCGTAAGCCAGATTCGGTTCGATCCAGCCCGAACGGCGCTTGGCTTCGCGCACCGCTTTTTCCTGCCATGCCGCGAGGCGCTCGCACAGATTTTTAAGGCCTGCCGCATCGTCGGCCTGCTGTGTCAGCGGCCAGGCGCCGACCAGCATTTGATAGAGGATGTATTCGTCGGTCGCATCCGGCCCTTTGATCCCATCCTGCTCGGGTTTCAGGTCCGTGTTCAACTCGCTCCAGCGACGCGCGGCGATGGCCCATTCCTGCGGAATTTCGCTCAGCACCGCAAGCCGTGCGCGCAGGTCTTCGCCGCGTTTGTGATCGTGTGTTGCGGTAGCCAGCATCGCCAACGGATAGCGCTTCAGCCGCTCGCCGCAAAGCTGGTGAAAGTCCGCAACGCTCAACGAAAACTGTCCTGGATTGGCGCCAACTTCGTTGCGCGACAGCAAGCGCCCATGCCGATAGAACGCGGTATCTTCGACCGACTTCGCCGCGACCGGCGAAGTCAGTTGCTGGAACCGCGCGAGTGCGCGCAGACGCATGCGCACAGCGGCCGCGCCGTGTGCCTGTTGCGGCGCTTCGCCACCGAGCCAGCGATCGATCAACTCGACCAGCGCGCGCTCGCCGGGGCGGCACGTCAGCAGCGTTTCGGCGACAACCTTGCGCATGATCTCCGCATCCGCAGCGCTGCGCCCGCGCGCATCGGCATAGGTGCGATACACCGGAAAATGCACCAGCAGTTCGGTCAGCACGCGGCGCACTGCGCCCAAGCTCCAGTCGCGTGTGGCGGGCGCGCTGCGTGCGATCGCATGCAGTGCGTGCGCGCAGGCATTGAAATCCGCAGCCAGCAATTCCTGCGGAATGCGGCGCCGCGCGCGGCGTTCTTCGTCCTCGAAATCGCCGCTGCTGCCGGAACGCTCGGCCCACAACTGCGTGAGCGGCGCTTCACCAGCAGGATCGTGCAGTAGCGCGCCGGCCTCGTTCATGAAGACATAGCCGGAAGTGCCATCGGTGCGCCAGTCGCGTGCCAGCAGTTCGCCGGGCGCGAGAATTTTTTCGACGATGAGATAGCTGGCACCGCGCGGCAATTCGGCCGGCCGCGTGGAGGCCAGTGTTTGCAGGCGCGCACGCAGTTTTCGGCAGTAGGCGCGCGGATCGGCGAGGCCATCGACATGATCGACGCGCAGGCCATCGATCAAGCCTTCGGCGAATAGCCGGAACGTGGTCGCATGCACCGCCTCGAACACGGCGTTGTCCTGAATGCGCAGACCGGCGAGGTCGATCACATCGAAGAAGCGGCGCCAGTTGATTTCATCCGGCGCGGTGCGCCACCACGACAGCCGATAGTGCTGGCGTTCGAGCAGTCGATGCAGATGCAGCCGGCTGGCTTCGGTTTTGGGCGACATACGTTGCAGCAGCAGCGCGACCGCATCGCGCACCGCGCCATCTTCCGCATTCGCAGCGGCCAGCGCTTTGCAGGCTTGCGCAAACGCTTCGCGCCGGCTGCTGCGGCTGCCGTGCCGCGAAGTGGCTTCGCGGAACAGCTTGGCGAGGCTGCCGAGCGCATCACCATTGGCACGCAGCAGCGGGCCATAATCGCTAGGCGCGATGGGGAAGTGATGGTCGAAATACATCGCCGAAAATTTGCCGCTTGCGGTATCGAAGCGCAGTTCGATTTCACCATCGGCCAGCGCTTCGCCGTAAGGCTTGCCGAGAAATGGCGCGAGCACGCGGTTGTGCAGCAGCGGGTCCGGCACATCCCAGTCGATATCGAAAAATCCGGAGTAATGACTGTCGCGGCCCCATTCGAGCACGTCGAGCCACCAGGCGTTATCGCCACGGCCCACGGCCATGTGATTCGGCACGATATCGACGATCAAACCCATGCCATGCCGGCGCAGGCAAGCGACCAGCGCACGCAGCGCCGCTTCGCCGCCGAGTTCGGAATTCACCACGCTGTGATCGACCACGTCGTAGCCATGCTGCGAGCCGGCGCGTGCGGTGAGGATGGGCGACACATACAAATGCGTGATGCCGAGCTGCTTGAAGTACGGCACTTGCGCGGCCGCATCTTCGAGCGTGAAATCCTTGTGGACCTGCAGACGCGCGGTGGCGCCGGGCAGATTGCTCAAGCTGGGATTGATCTCCACAGTCATTTTGCTGGACGCTCCGTGGATAAGCTTTGCAGACGCGCAACTGCGGCTGGCGCCTGCAATAGCTGCTTTGCGGTTTCCGACAAACGCCGCCGCCAGTTCGGATGTTCGTCGATAGTGCCAGGCAAATTCGGCTGTTCATCGAGACCAACGATGTCTTCGATCGGCACGATTACCAGCGGCGCCGGAGTGCGCGCCACGAATGTCAATGCGGCGTCGATCACGCTATCGGTTTGTGGCGATGAAGGCTGTGCGCCCTGCGCCACTTGCGCGTATTCGAACGCCGCCCACAAGGCCTGACGTTCGCGCGCACGTAACTCGCGTTCGCTCGCCTCGGTGGCGTCTGGCGGCAATTGCGCAAGCTTCACGCGCCAGTCGATATCGCGGCCACGCCACCAGCCGGCGATGGTCGGCAGATCGTGCGTGGTCGGCGTTGCCATCGCGGTGGCAGACCAGCGCGCAGGTTCGATGAACAATTCATGCTGGCGCTCGAACCACAGCACGCGCATGCCCATGACACCAGCGCCATCGAGCTGATCCCGAAAACCCTCCGGCACGGTGCCGAGATCCTCACCCACGATCACCGCGCGATGACGCCAGGATTCCAGCGCGATCAAACGCAGTAGATCGCGCAGCGGATAGTGCAGATAAGCGCCTTCGCTGGCAGCGGCACCCTCCGGCACCAACCACAACCTACCGAGGCCGAGCACATGGTCGATGCGCAGTCCGCCGGCATGCCGCAGGCTGGCGCGCAGCATCGCGATGAACGGCGCGTAGCCGTGTTCGCGCAGACCGCGCGGCGAGAACGCGGTCAAGCCCCAGTTCTGGCCGAGGCCATTGAGCAGGTCTGGCGGCGCGCCGACCGAAAGCCCTACCAGCACATCCTGCTGATGACTCCAGCTATGGCTGCCGCCGCCGTCGGTGCCAACCGCGAGATCGCCGATCAGGCCAATTGCCATGCCGGCATCGCGCGCCGCTGTTTGCGCTGCGGCAAGGCCGCGATCCGCCAGCCATTGCAGGAAAATATGGAAGCTGACTTCGACTGCATTTTCAGCGGCGAATTGTGCCACTGCCGCGCTGCGCGGATTGCGCAATTCTGCGGGCCAGCTGCGCCAGTGCCATTGTTCCGGATCGGCACCGAAGCGCTGCGCGTGCAGTGCCTCGAAGCACGCATGATCTTCCAGCGCCTGCCCGCCCAGCTTGCGGAATTCGGCGAAAGACTTCGCGGTGTCGCCGCCTTTCTTCGTGAGCACCTGATCGGCCGCGTGACGATCGAACAGCGCGCGCAGGATGCGATAACGCAGCGCTGCCGCTGCGGGCCAGTCGATCAAGGGCAGCGCCTCCAGCCGTTGCAGTTCGGCCGCGAGATCATGCTCGGCGATCACCGCCTGCAAGGCCGCCTCGCCGAACGCAAACGCAGGGTCGGCGTGCAGCACGTTGATGAACAAACGGCTCGATGGCGCGTAAGGCCCATAGCGTTGAATGTCGGCGGCAAACAGCGCATGCACCGGACTCACCGCGATCGCGTCTGCACCCCGTTTTGCCGCGCGTTGCGCAAGATCGGCGAGCGCGGTGAAATCGCCGATACCGCCATCGCCGGCGCGGCGCAGCGAATACAGCTGTGCCGCCAAACCCCAGCGGCGACGCGGTTCTACAGCAGATTGCAGCTGGCCTTGAGGCGCGGCCTCGGTATTGACTTCAGGATTGGCAGCCAAGTCCGCAATGCCGAACGCGCGCTGTGGCGCTACCGCGATGGTGATCGTACGATCGGCCAGTTTCAGCTGGTGATAACCGGTTTCAGCAATCGCCGGAATGAAGGCGTGGCCGTGATCGGCGGGCACCGTGGTCAAGTCGCGCTGGCTGCCATCTTCGAGTTGCAGCCGCAGCTTCGCACCGGGGCGCGTGACGATGCTGTCCGGCACCAGCGTTGGCTCACCGGCGATGGCAGTAATCAACGGCGGCAGTTGCGGATCGGCGCGTTCCGCTTCGACACGCTGAAGGCTTCCTGTGGTCTCGGCTGTGGTATCGCAGGGCAGGTCGAGCGCTTTCAGAATACGGCGCAGACTTTCGCTGCTGACTTGTTGCGGCTGACCGCGATAATCGGACCAGTGGATGGCGATGCCGGCGGCCTCTGCCAGACGCTGCAGGAGTGGATCGTCGCTCAAGCCGACGGCTCCGTTAACTGTGCAGCGGGCTCATCGATGAACACGGCCGTGCTGCGTGCCAGCAGTTGTCCTGCGCGTGCAGCAGCTGCCGCACCCGCGAGGCTTTCGTAAATCAGCTCGGCGCCGAATGCGCCAGTCCCGGCGTTGATATCGGCATTGAAGTCGCCGCTTGAATTGATGGGCTCGTCAGCGAGGTTGATCGCAATCGACAACCCAGCGCCATCGGCCAAGCGCCAATGCGCGATGACGGCCGCATCGCCGACCACGCGGGCACCGGCGCTGCTGGCACCTGCAATCCTTGGCGCAATGTACCGGCGGCGCAGCGCGAGTAATTTTTGATATTCGGCTTGCACCGCGGCATGCGGCGCACGCAGGGCTTCGCTTGCATCGACTTGCGAATCCGTGAAGGTCCTTTGCGCATTCGGGTCCGGAATTTTTGCGCGCGATGCTGCGTTGGCGAATGCGGCAAATGCGGCGAATTCCTTGCGCCGGCCTTCACGCACGGCGTCGGCCAGCTCGTCATGAAAATCGGTGAAGAACAGGAACGGCGCGCAGCTACCCCATTCTTCGCCCATAAACAACAGCGGAATCTGCGGACACAACAATTGCAGCGCGACTGCGGCGCGCAGCGCTTGTGGATCGGCCAACACACTGAGGCGTTCGCCGAGTGCGCGATTGCCGATCTGGTCGTGATTTTGCAGGAACAGCACAAAGGCACTCGGCGGCAAATGCGCGCTTCTGGTACCACGCGGCTTATCGCCGTGACTCGGCATTGGCTCGCCTTGATAAGCGAAACCTTCAGCCAGCACACGCGCCAGTTTCGCAGCCGGGGCCTCGGCGTAATTCGCGTAATAGCTTTCGGTTTCGCCGGTCAATAAAACATGCAGCACGTTATGACCGTCGTCGTTCCACTGCGCGTTGAATTTGTCGGCCGCCGCGCCTTGCAGATGCCCGGCGGCGTTGCGCTCGTTTTCCAGCACCAGATGCACATGCCGCCGGCCTTGCGATTCCGCCGCGACGGCAGCGCGCACGATCTCCGCCATTTCGTCGAGCCAATCGGAATCGCAGATCGCGTGCACGGCGTCGAAGCGCAGGCCGTCGAAGCGATACTCCATCAACCAGTACAGCGCGTTCTGGGTGAAATACTCTCGCACTTCGGACTTGTGAAAATCGATCGCCGCACCCCAGGGCGTGTGCAGCGCTTCATCGAAAAATTGCGGCGCGTAAGCGTTCAGATAATTGCCATCCGGTCCGAAATGGTTGTAAACGACGTCGAGATAAATCATCAGGCCCAGACCATGCGCGGTATCGATCAGCGCCTTCAATTGGTCCGGCGTACCGTAAGCCGCATCCGGCGCGAATGGCATCACGCCGTCGTAGCCCCAGTTGCGGATGCCAGGAAAATCAGCGATCGGCATCAATTCGATAGCGGTGATGCCCAGCTCGGCCAGCGCCGGCAAGCGTGCGGCGACACCGGCATAACCGCCGCAGACGCCGACGTGCAATTCGTAAATCACCGCCTCCGCCCACGGCCGCCCCAGCCATTGCGGATGTTGCCAGCGATACGCGCGGGGATCGACGACGACGCTGGCGCCATGCACGTCGTCCGGCTGCAAGCGCGAGGCCGGATCGGGCACCGCCAGTTCCGCATCCACGCGATATTTGTAGCGCGCGCCAGCGCCGCAATCGGCATCGATCTCGAACCAGCCTGCGCCGGCGGGCCGCATGGTTTGTGGCCGCATGCCTTCGATTTCGAGCGTCACCGATTTTTTCGCTGGCGCCCATAAACGAAAGCGGCAGCGTCCGTCTTCGAGCAGCCTTGCGCCGAACGGCAGGGCTTGCGCGAAACCTGCACTCACGCGCGCATCTCGAACTGGCGCGTGGCTAGCAGCACCACGCCATGCGCGACAACCTTGACGATTTGATCCTCGCCGAGATCGCGTTCCCGGGTTTGCAAATCGGCGGTGTCGAGCAGCAGCCGCCAGGGCATTTGCGGCTGCGGCAACTGGAAGTCACGATCGTCGTTGGAATTGTTGACCAGCAGCAGCGTGGCCTCGGCGCGATCCTGGTTGTCGCGTGCGAGTCGCCGCACCATCAGCAAACGGCCTTCGTAATAGCTCCAGCGATCAGCGTCCATCGCATCGCCGCTTTCGTCGAACCATTCCACATCGAACAAGCCCGGCGCGATTTCGTCGCGACCATGCATGAACGACAAACCGCGCAGCGAAGTATGGCTGCGGCGCAGTGCGATCAGCCGTGCGACAAACTCGCGCAAGGCCTTGCCGGGTTCGGAGGCAATCTGCGACCAGTCGAACCACGCCAGTTCATCGTCGTGACAATACCCATTGTTGTTGCCGTTCTGCGAGCGGCCGAATTCATCGCCGCCGAGCAACATCGGCGTACCGTGCGAAAACATCAGGGTCGCCAGCTGCGAACGCTGCACGCGGTCGCGGATCAGATTGATCGCGGCATCGTCGGTCGGCCCTTCGACACCCCAGTTGTTGCTCTCGTTATCGTTGCCGCCGTCCTTGTTGTCCTCGCCATTGGCTTCGTTGTGCTTGTCGTTGTAGCTGACCAGATCGCGCAAGGTGAAACCATCGTGCGCAGTGATGAAATTCACCGAAGCCCAAGGCCGGCGCTTGTGGTGATCGAACATTTCGGCCGAGCCTTGCAGGCGTGCCGCGAGCGCCCCGCGCATGCCGGCGTCGCCTTTCCAGAATTTGCGTACGTCATCACGGTACTTGCCGTTCCATTCGCCCATGCCGGCGGGATGATTGCCGATCTGGTATCCGCCCATACCAATATCCCAAGGCTCCGAAATCAGCTTGACGCGCGACAGTACCGGGTCCTGCATCAAGGCATCGAAGAAACCGCAGCCGGGATCGAAGCCGGTGACTTCGCGGCCGAGCGTGACGCCGAGATCGAAGCGGAAACCATCGACATGAAATTCCTGCACCCAGTAACGAAGCGAATCCATCACCAGCTGGATCACACGCGGATGCGTGAGATTGACAGTGTTGCCGCAGCCGGTGTCGTTGATGCAATAGCGCGGATCGTCCGGCATCAAGCGGTAGTAGCTCTTGTTGTCGAGGCCGCGGAATGACATCGTCGTGCCCAGCTCACTGCCTTCGCAGGTATGGTTGTAGACGACGTCCAGAATCACTTCGAGACCCGCCGCGTGCAGCTGCTTCACCGCCCATTTCATCTGCGCCAGCGTGCCGTCGGAAAGATAACGTGACTCGGGCGCGAAAAAGCCGAGCGTGTTGTAACCCCAGTAATTGCTGAGGCCTGCTTCGACCAGACGCCGATCGTTGACGAAAGAATGGATCGGTAACAACTCTACGGCAGTGATGCCGAGGCTCTTCAGATACTCCACCGTGCGAACATGGCCGAGCGCGCTGAAAGTGCCGCGATCCTTTTCCGGTAAATCCTCGCGCAGCCGCGTGAGGCCGCGCAGATGTACTTCGTAAATCACCGTGTCCGACCACGGTGTGCGCGGCGCGCGATCGTCGCCCCAGTCGAAATGCTCATCGGTAATGACGCCTTTCGGCATGGCGAATGCGCTGTCGCGGCGATCGAATGAGAGATCCGCTTTGGGCGAGACCAGACGATAGCCATGCAGCGCGTCCGACCATTTCACCTCACCCGCGATCTTGCGCGCGTAAGGATCGAACAGCAGTTTATGCGGATTGAAACGATGGCCTTCCTCGGGCTTGTAGGCGCCGTAAGCGCGATAGCCATACTGCGTGCCTGGCCGCGCATTCGGCAGATAGCCATGCCAGATGCCATTGGTGCATTCGAGCAGTTCAAAGCGGGTTTCGTTCTTGCCGGAATCGTCGAACAGACACAGCTGCATCCCACCGGCGTTCTCGGAGAACACCGCGAAGTTGGTGCCTTGTCCATCGAAAGTCGCGCCCAGTGGATACGGCGCGCCAGCTTGCAGGCGAATCGGAACATTGCTCATGTCGAAGGCTCTGGTTGATCCGGTTCCAGCAGGAAAATCACGCTTGCCAGCGGCGGCAAAGTCAGTTCGAGTGAAGCCGGCAAGCCATGACTCGGCACCGGTTGTGCGATCAGCGAACCGCCGTTGCCGAGGTTGCCGCCGCCATAAATTCCGGCATCGGAATTCAAGGCTTCGACCCAGCGGCCCGCGTGCGGCACACCAATCCGGTAGTGATAGCGCGGCATCGGCGTCATATTGCAAACCACCAGCGCAGGCCTGGCACCATGCGCCATGCGCAAGTACGCGAACACGCTGTTCGCACGGTCGTCGCCGACGATCCAGCGGAATCCGGACGGCTTGCAATCTTCTTCATGCAACGCGGCTTCGCGCTGATAAAGACGGTTCAGATCGCGCAGCAGATGTTGGGCGCCGCGATTGATCGGATCGTCCAGCAGGAACCAGTCGAGCTGGCGATCGTGGCTCCATTCGCGCTGCTGCCCGAATTCGCAACCCATGAACAAGAGCTTCTTGCCGGGATGCGTCCACATGAAAGAAAAATAGGCGCGCAGATTGGCGAATTGCTGCCAGCGATCGCCGGGCATCTTGCCGATCAGCGAACCCTTGCCGTGCACGACTTCATCGTGCGAAATCGGCAGCATGAAATTTTCTGACCAGGCGTAGACCAAGCCGAAGGTCATCAGGTCGTGATCGAAGCGGCGATAGATCGGATCGCGCTCGATGTAACGCAATGTGTCGTGCATCCAGCCCATGTTCCACTTGTAGTTGAAGCCGAGGCCGCCTTCGCTGACCGGTTTGCTGACACCGGGCCATGCGGTGGATTCCTCGGCGATCATCATCGCGCCGGGTGCGCGCTCGGCGACGATGGTGTTCAGATGCCGCAGGAAGTCGATCGATTCCAGATTTTCGCGGCCGCCGTAGCGGTTCGGAATCCACTCACCGGCCTTGCGGCTGTAGTCGCGGTAGAGCATGGAAGCCACGGCATCCACGCGCAAACCATCGACATGGAAATGTTCGAGCCAGTGCAGCGCGGAGGCCAGCATCCAGCCATGTACTTCGCGTCGGCCGAGGTTGTAGATCAGCGTATTCCAGTCCTGATGAAAACCCTCGAACGGATTGCCATGCTCGTACAGATGCGTGCCATCGAATTGCACCAGACCATGCGCATCGGTCGGGAAATGCGCCGGCACCCAATCGAGAATCACGCCGATTGCGGCATCGTGGCAGGCATCGACGAACGCGGCGAAATCCGCCGGCGTGCCGAAGCGTCCGCTCGGCGCGAATTGCGACAGTGGCTGATAACCCCAGGAACCGCCGAACGGATGTTCCATGATCGGTAACAGCTCGATATGCGTGAAGCCCATCTCGCGCACATAGGGAATCAGCTTTTGTGCGAGATCGGCCCAGGTATATATGCCTCCATCGTCACCGCCGTGACGCATCCACGAAGCGGCATGAACTTCGTAAACCGAAATCGGCGCAGCGAGTGATTGACGCTGCGCGCGCGCCTTCATCCAGTCGTCGTCGGTCCATAAAAAAGGCTTTGAATCGGCGACGACGGATGCCGTACGCGGCGGCGCTTCGGTGGCGAGCGCAACCGGATCGGCCTTCAGCGGCAGCACGCCGTTTGGGCCAAGAATCTCGTATTTGTAGGTTTCGCCGGCACCGAGCCGCGGAATGAAAATTTCCCAGATACCCGCAGTGTGACGTAGCCGCATCGGATGACGCCGGCCATCCCAGCTATTGAAATTGCCGACCACGGAAACGCGCCGCGCATTCGGCGCCCATACCGCGAAGCGTACGCCAGAAATGCCGTCGATCGTCATCATCTGCGCGCCGAACACGCGGCCGAGTTCGTAGTGATTGCCTTCGGCGAACAGATGCAGATCGAGTTCGCCCAGCAGCGGCGGATAGCTGTACGGATCTTCGATTTCCTGCTCGCTGGCGGGCCAGCGAATGCGCAATCGATACGGCTGTGGCGCCTGCGTCATCAGCCCGGCGAAAAGTCCGGGTACCTGCTGCGCCTGAAGACTTGCAAGCAATTTTCCGCTCTGGCGATCGATCGCATCCACACCCAGCGCATTTGGCAGGAACGCGCGGATCACCGTGCCGCCGGCAACCGCATGCGGTCCGAGCAGCGCGAACGGATCGCCGGCATAGCCTTGCGCCAATGCGTTCGCAGCCGCGGGTTCCAGCAGCAACTGATCCTGCGCACGCACCGGTTCAGACTTCATTGCGTGCATCCTTGCCGGCAAGCAGATGTTCCGCGATGGCAGCCAGGCCGCGCAGCGGCACACCGATCCACGCAGGCCGGTTGGCGGCTTCGTAACGTACTTCGTAAGCAGCTTTTTCGAGGCTGAACAAGTCGATCAAGGCGGATTCTCCGGCCGGGTCTTGCCAATCATGGGCGACACCAGCCGCAGCCTCGCGGTAGGCGAACAGGAAAGCGGTTTCCGAAATTTCGCGGAAGCGCGTGGTGATGTCGATGCGTTGCTCGGCGGTGCTGTCGGCACTGCCGGAAGCAGCGTTCGCTGCTGAACTGAGCGCCATCGCAGCGGCGTAGTCGAACGAGCGCAATTGACCGGCGACATCCTTGTACGGACTGGTCTTGGCGCGACGTTCGGCGAGTGGCCGTGCCGGTTCGCCCTCGAAGTCGATGATGAACACATCGCCCTGCGCAGCGAGCACCTGGCCAAGATGGAAATCGCCGTGGATGCGTGTGCGCAGGCTGCCGATGCCGCGCTGTGCGAGTGTCTTCACGGCACGGGTCAAAGCCTCGCGGTGCTTGCGCAGATAATCCGCGCGCTGCTTGTCGGCGGGCTGCGGCCATTCCTTCAGCGCGCCGAGAACGTCGAGCGCTTCGCCAAGTTTCTCGATCACCGCATCGGCCCAACGATTGGCATCTTTCGCGCTGGCGCGCTCGGGTGCGAAAGCCGCGTTGTCCGTGGGCTGCGCCAGCGCGACATGCAATTCGCCGAGGCGCTTGCCGAGCAGTCTGGCGAAGGTTTCGAGTTCGGTGAAGGCATCGTGCTCGTTGTCGATTTCCGCAGCGCCGGCGGTCGTCGCGTCGCGGATCGCGCGCTCCAGTGTGTTCAAGGTCCAGACCCAGGCATCGCCCTGGTTGTGCTTGAACGCTTGCACCACGGCGAGCACATGCAGGGTGCCGTCGGGCTCGACGCGCGTCAGCTCGCCGAGCATCGCGGCGGCATTGGCGTAACCGCGTTCGGTCAGATAGCGGCCCATCTCGGCTTCCGGATGAATGCCGGCCGACACCCGCCGGATGATCTTGATGATCGCCACATCGCCAATCACCAGCGAACTATTGGACTGTTCCGCCGCGAGCCAGCGCACTTCGGCTTCGGCGAGCGATTCGATTTCCTGCAAACGCGAGGTCGGCACGAAACGCAGTTCGCCTTCGGTACCGCCGGCGGGCAGCACGTCGGCGTTGCGCAAATGATGAATCAGGCAGCGCGCAAAGGCTTCCAGCGTGAAAGCGTCGGTCAGATAACCGATCTGCGGACCACGACGCACTCGCGCCAGCGCGAGCTGCTGCGGCAATGCGGAACTGAGGGTGGCTTCGCTTTCCGGCACGAAGCCGAGCGGCAGCAGATAGCGCTCGGTGCCTTTGGCATTGCGCACTTCGATCTCGGTGAGCAGCATTGGCCGCTGCGCCTGCGCGGACGATAACGAGGTCGCATTGGCGACGCGCACTTCGAGAATTTTTTCGTCCTTCGAGGCAAACCAGCGGCGCTTGCTCAGATAGGTCGGCAGCACTTCGCGTTCGAGCAGTGTGCGCGCCGGCACGCGCAGCAGATCGTCAACGCCGTGGCGCAACACGAAGGTGGCGAACTCCGGCATCTGCTGCTGCGGCGGCGAATGCCAGGCCGGCATCTGCGCGCTCGCGGCGAGCACGAACCAGTAAAAGCCATAAGGTTGAACCGTGAGCAGGTACGGTAACTGGCCGATCGGCGGGAACGCCGTGCCACCGAGCATTTCCACCGGCACGCGACCGGCGAACACGGTGAGATCAAGCTCCACCGCCTGCGCGGCGCGCGAGACATTGGCGACGCAGAGAATGGTTTCGGTCTCGCCCTTGTCGTTGGTGAATTCGCGCAGGTACGCGAGGATGCGCCGATTGCTGGGATACAGAATGCGCAGTGTGCCGCGGCCGAAGGCTTTCTGCTGCTTGCGCACGGCGAGCATGCGGCGCGTCCAGTTCAGTAGCGAGTGCGGATCGCGCGTCTGCGTTTCGACGTTGACCGAGAGATACCCATAAAGCGGATCCTGAATCGGCGGCAGCACCAGGCTCGAAGTATCGGCGCGCGAGAAACCGCCGTTGCGATCGATCGACCATTGCATCGGCGTGCGCACACCATCCCGATCGCCGAGATGGATGTTGTCGCCCATGCCGATCTCATCGCCGTAGTACAGCACCGGCGTGCCGGGCATCGACAACAATAGCGAGTTGAGCAATTCAACACGGCGGCGATCGCGTTCCAGCAAGGGCGCCAGCCGCCGGCGGATGCCGAGGTTGATGCGCGCGCGCTTGTCGGAAGCGTAGTAATTCCACAGGTAATCGCGCTCTTTATCCGTCACCATTTCGAGCGTCAGCTCATCGTGGTTGCGCAGGAAAATCGCCCACTGGCAGTTCGAGGGAATGTCCGGCGTCTGCCGCAAAATGTCGGTGATCGGGAAGCGATCTTCCTGCGCCAGCGCCATGTACATGCGCGGCATCAGCGGAAAGTGGAACGCCATGTGGCATTCGTCGGCCTCGCCTTTTTCGTTGACGTCGCCGAAATACTGCTGCACGTCTTCGGGCCACATATTGGCTTCGGCGAGCAGCATGCGATCGGGATAATGCTGATCGATCTCGGCGCGGAATTTTTTCAGCAGCGCATGCGTTTCCGGCAGATTTTCGTTGCTGGTGCCATCGCGTTCGATCAGATACGGAACCGCATCCAATCGCAGACCATCGACGCCGAGATCGAGCCAGAAACGCATCACGCTCAACACCGCTTCGAGCACTTGCGGATTGTCGAAATTCAGATCGGGCTGATGCGAATAGAAGCGATGCCAGAAGTAGGCATTCGCCACCGGATCCCAGGTCCAGTTGGATTTTTCGGTGTCGAGAAAAATGATGCGCGTGCCGGAATATTTCTGATCGTCATCCGACCACACATAAAAGTCGCGCCACTTGCTGCCGGGCTTCGCATGCCGCGCACGCTGAAACCACGGATGCTGATCGGACGTGTGATTGATGACCAGTTCGGTGATCACGCGCAGACCGCGCGCATGCGCTTCCTTGATGAAGCGCTTGGCATCGGCCATCGTGCCGTAGTCTTCATGCACGCCCTCGTAATGCGCGATGTCGTAGCCATCGTCGCGCCGCGGGCTGGGATAGAACGGCAGCAGCCAGATGGTGTTGACGCCGAGGCCGGCGATGTAATCGAGCTTTTCAATCAAGCCGGGAAAGTCGCCGACGCCATCGTTGTTGCCGTCGAAATACGACTTCACATGCACCTGATAAATCACCGCATCCTTGTACCAGAGCGGATCGTCGATGAATTTTTCTGCCGCCTTGTTTACGCGCTTTTTTGCGCGCGCTTTAAGCCGCGGCGGCGGTCTGGATTCCAGGGTCATATACTTTTTTTATCCTTATGCCGGTGTGCGCAGACGCCAGATACCGAACGGCAAATGCCAGGGTTCGATGCGCATGAATTGCGTTTTGCCATGCCACCACCAGCGGTGACCGTTCATCAAATCTTCGGCTTCGATCGAAGCGCCATCACTCAGGCCCAGTTCCCACAACGGCACTTCAAAATGCGCTTCCTGCGCCTGATGCGGATCGAGACTGATCGCCACCAGAATGAAGTTGTGCTGGTTCGCAGTAGCTTTGCCGAAATACAGGATGTTGTCGTTCCAAGCGTTGTATCCGCGAAAGCCGAGATGCGTTTGCAGTGCCGGATTTTCGCGGCGAATGCGGTTCAGCTGCGTGATCTCGCCGATGATATTTTCCGGCGCACCCCGGAAGCTTTGCATCGGCCGCGGCCGGATCTGGAATTTTTCCGAGTCGAGATATTCTTCCTTGCCCGGCAGCGGCGCGGCATCGCACAACTCGAAGCCGGAATACATGCCCCACAGACCCGAACCCATCGTCGCCAGCGCCGCACGGATCAAATGCCCGGCGCGGCCGCTGCCTTGCAAAAAGACCGGATTGATATCCGGCGTATTGACGAAAAAATTCGGCCGGTAAAATTCGGACACCGACGCGGTGTTCAGCTCGTTCAGATATTCCGTCAACTCCTGTTTGGTGTTGCGCCAGGTGAAATAGGTATAGCTCTGCGAAAAACCGATCTTGCCGAGGCGATACATCATCGCCGGCCGCGTGAAAGCCTCGGCCAGGAACATCACATCCGGATGACGCCCGCGCACATCCGCAATCATCCACTCCCAGAAAGGCAGCGGCTTGGTGTGCGGATTGTCGACGCGGAAAATCCGGATGCCTTCGTTGATCCAGCCGAGCACGATGTCACGCAGCGCCATCCACAGCGCCGGCTTCGCATCGTCCGCATAGAAATCGACATTGACGATGTCCTGATATTTCTTCGGCGGATTCTCGGCGTACTTCATCGAACCGTCTGGCCGCCATGCGAACCAGCCCGGATGTTCCTTCAACCAGGGATGATCCGGCGAGCATTGAATGGCGAAGTCGAGCGCGATCTCCAAACCTTGCCTGCCCGCTTCGGCGACCAGCGCGCGGAAATCCTGCAGAGTGCCCAGCTCGGAGTGAATCGCTTCGTGGCCGCCATCCTTGCCGCCGATCGCATACGGGCTGCCCGGATCGCTCCTGCCGGCTTTCAGCGTGTTGTTCGGACCCTTGCGATGGGTTTTTCCGATCGGATGAATCGGCGGAAAATACAGCACATCGAAACCCATCTCGCGGATCAGCGGCAAGCGCTCGATCACATCGCTGAAGCGGCCGTGACGTTTTGCATCATCGGTCTGCGAACGCGGAAACAATTCGTACCAGCTCGCGTAGCGCGCCAGCGTGCGCTCCACTTCCAGCGGAATCGCCGGCTCCTGCCGCACCGAAAACGGCCGATAGTGCGCGGCAGATACACTCGCAGATGTCGCCGCAGATAGCAGTATTTGCAGGCGTTCAGGCGATTTCATTTTTACCAGGCTGGCCGCGATCGCCGCGACTTCACTGCCGGCTTCGACTTCGGCTGCGATTTTTTCCAGCAGCAAACGGCCTTCTTCGAGTTCGAGCGTAACGTCGATGCCAGCCGCATGTTTCTTCGCCAGACCGGATTGCATCGAAGCGAGAGGATCATCCCAGGCCAGCACGGTGAACTCGTGGCGGCCGATGCGCGTGGGCGTGAATGCCGCACTCCAGCGATCGTTGCCGAGTTCCTTCAGCGGCACCTCGTTCCATTCACGCTGATCGATCGGTCGCCACAGCAGCGCGGCGGCGATCATCTCGTGACCGTCGGTGAAAATATCCGCCTCGACGTCGATCGTCTCGCCGGCAATGCGGCGTAGCGCGAAGCGTCCGCCATCAATACTCGGCGCGAGATTTTCGATTGCAATCCGCGGCATCTTTAGCGCGGCTTCCACGGCGCGCTTGCTGCGCGCGGCACTCGGCGCGAGTGCGGCGGCGGCAACTTCGGCTTTCAACACGCGCGTTTCTCCGGCGGCAAGATTCAAGTGCGCCTCATTTTCGGAAGTGTCGTCCAGCGCGGATGATGCTGCGGTTTTCCATTGACCCAGACGACCGCCGGCCAGCGGCAGGATTTCGTGTGGCGCCAGTTGTTTTGCAGCCGTCAGATGGGAGTTGACCAGAATGATTTCCGCATTCTGCGCAGATCTCGGGTCGGCCGCGGAGGCGCGCAGGAATGCGGCGACGGGCGCATCCGCGGGCGAGAGTTGCTTCAACGTGGTTCCGTTCTGCTGGCGCAAACCATCGGCGGCCATGAAGGCATTGGCGGCGATGATGTCGGCGCTCAGATCGTAAATCGCGGTGGCGACGAGGCGTTCAAATTCGTCGGCGTTGCCGCGTAGCGCATCGAGTGAACTGCGCGCGCCGAACTCGAAACCCATCGGGATCAAGACATCCTGACCCAGCGCGGCGCAGAACCAAAGCGCGCGTCGTGCCGCGCGCTCGCGTTGCGCGTTGTCGCCCAGTGTTCTGGCAATGCGCAGATCGAACGGCGCTTCCGGAAAACTCAGCGGGCGTGCGATTTTCGCCAGGCGTTGCAATTCATCCGCGAACCAGCTTTCCCGATAATCCCACCAGGCTGCGGACGATGCGGTGGCATCGAAACCCACTTCGGCGAGCGCGGCCACTTGCGGCGGCGTAAGCCCCGGCGTCCAGGCGAAAAAGCGCACATCGGCTTTGCCTGCGCGCGCAGTCGCTATCACACCCTTCCACAAATCTGCCGGCGTGTGCTTCAAGCCCAGACAGCGAAAGCCGTCGACGCCAGCCGCGATCCATTGCTGAATCTGTGCATTCCACCAGGATGCGATGGCTGGATCGATCGTGGATGAAAATGCCGTGTCGCCTTCGCGCACATAGCGAAAGGTCACTGCGCCGCGTTCGAGATGATTGCGCCGCGGGTCCATCACCAGAATCGAATCATCACGAAACCATTGCGGTTGTTCGCGCGCCAGCACGCCATCGGCGGCGACGCGATCGAGTGCGAGATCCAGCAGCAATCTCAGGCCTCGTGCTTTGCAGGCTGCGGCAACGCTGACGAGCAGGGCTGTGGCATCGCCGCGAAAATTCAGTTCGGCGTTGGACTGAGCGTGATCGGCGGTGAGAAAGAGATTGCGCGCCCGACCGGTGAGAAATGGTGGCGCGATCAGCACATCGGTGAAACCCAGCGCGATGCAGCGATCGAGATGCACATCCCACGGCGGCGCTCCCGCCAGCAGTGGATGCAGGTAATAGATTCGCGCCGCGCCACTACCGACCATTGGGTGCCGATGCCTCCCCGTTGCAAGCTGAGTATGAAGATTAATGCGACAACATTCGGGCGGAAGCCTGGCCGCGCGCAGCAGCTGGCGGAGTTGCCCGCCGTCACCGTCTGATCGTCAGCCTCGCCGATGGTTCAACTGCAGCGCTGCAAATATTGGCATCGGCGAAGATGCATCGTGGCCGCTCAGCTCAGCAGCATCTCGCGCGTGACCAGCGTTACGCCGCCTTCGCTGACGTGATAAAGCTTGCGATCCTGCACCAGGTCTTCGCCGATGACGGTGCCATCCGGCACCTGGCAATCTTCATCGATGATGGCCTTCTTGATGCGGCAGCCGCGACCGATCTTGACGTTCGGCAACAGCAGCGAATGCTCGACGACGCTCGAACTTTCCACGCGGACATTCGAGAACAGCACGCTGCAACGCACTTCCGCGCCGGAAACAATGCAGCCGCCGCTGACCAGCGAATCCACCGCGCTGCCGCGCCGGTGTGGTTCGTCGAATACGAACTTGGCCGGCGGCACTTGCTCCTGCAAGGTCCAGATCGGCCAATCCTGATCGTAAAGATTGAGTTCCGGCAGCACGCCGATCAATTCCAGATTGGCTTTCCAATACGCATCGACAGTGCCGACATCGCGCCAGTAGCCCTGTTTTTCCGGATTGTCCAGTTCGGTGAACGGATACGCGAACACTTCACCATCCTTGATCGCGGCCGGCACCACATCCTTGCCGAAGTCGTGGCTCGACTCGCTGATGCCGGCATCGCGCCGCAGCCATTCGAGCAGGAACAGCGCATCGAACACATAGATGCCCATGCTGGCCAGCGCGACATCCGGCTTGCCCGGAATTGGCCGCGGCTGTTTCGGCTTTTCATCGAAGCGCACGATGCGCGTGTCCGCATCCATTTCCATCACACCGAAATCGCGCGCTTCGGCGAGCGGCACTTCGAGACAGCCGACTGTCACTTTCGCGCCGGTGCGCGCGTGGTGCGCGAGCATGCGGCCGTAATCCATTTTATAAATGTGATCGCCAGCGAGAATCAGCACCTGTGCGGGCTGGTGCTGTTTGATGAATTCGATGTTCTGGAACACCGCGTCGGCGGTGCCGGCGTACCAGGATGCGATTTCGGTGCGCTGCTCGGCCGGCAACAGTTCGACGAATTCGCCGAACTGGCCGCGCATGAAACCCCAGCCCTGCTGCAAGTGGCGGATCAGCGAATGGCTTTTGTATTGCGTGAGCACGCCAACGCGGCGGATGCCGCTGTTGATGCAATTCGACAAGGCGAAATCGATGATGCGGAATTTGCCGCCGAACGGCACCGCAGGTTTTGCGCGCGTCGAGGTCAGCTGCATCAAGCGCGAACCGCGGCCGCCAGCCATGATAAGCGCCAGGGTTTCGCGGGTCAGGCGGCTGACGAAGCGCGTGTCGCGGGTGCCGGTCATGCGTGTCTTTCCGTTGTTATCGGGTGGTCGCGGTCAACTCAGGCGAAGCATGGCTATGATTGCATGGAAGCCGCAATGACAGCCTCAAAGCCTGAAGAAAACCTTGGGATGGATGATGGGACAAGTACCGTAACGCCGGCGCGCCTTCTGGTGCTTCTCCGGCACATTTCTGCAAGCTCTGACATCGCACCTCACGAAAGTTTCCGGCTGCCGGATCACGATTGATAACGACTTGAGAACAAACCCGCGCAATGCCAATGATGATGCCGATGAAAATCCTGCATGCCGCCGCCGAATGTTTTCCGCTCGCCAAAACCGGCGGTCTCGGCGATGTGGTTGGTGCGCTGCCGTTTGCGCAACGATCCGCTGGCGCAGATGCCCGCGTGGTGTTGCCGGCGTATCGCGGCGTGCGGCAAAAGTTGGGCAGCACGACGCGGCTCGGCAAGCTGTCGATCCGCGGCCAGTCCTGCGAAATCGTCAGCGGCGAACTCGTCAAAAGCGAGGCTGAAGTTCTGCCGGTGCTGCTGGTGGATTGCCCGGCGCTGTTCGACCGCGAAGGCAATCCCTACGAAGACACGAACGGCCGCGCGTTCGCGGATAACGCCTTGCGCTTCGGCTATTTCAGCGAAGCGATCGCGCAGATTGCCAGCGGTGCGTTGGCCGCGTTCGCGCCCGACATCGTCAATCTGCACGACTGGCAAGCTGCGCTCGCGGCACCTTTGTTGACACTGTTGCCGAGGCGGCCGCGCATCGTTTTCACGATTCACAACCTCGCTTATCAAGGTCAGTTCGGACGTGTCGAGTTCGATGCGCTGGGGCTACCTGCGATCTGGTGGCAGCCCGAACAGCTGGAATTCTGGGGCGGCTTTTCGTTCATCAAGGGCGGGCTGAATTTCAGCGATGCGATCACTACCGTCAGCCCGACTTATGCCGAAGAAATCCGGACGCCGGCATTCGGCTGCGCGCTTGATGGCGTGCTGCGCAGGCATGCGGACAGATTGCACGGCATCGTCAACGGCATCGATCAAACGACCTGGAACCCGGCGACTGATCGCTGGCTCGATCGAAATTATGGCCTTGCCGATGTCGCGGAAGGCAAGCGCATGAACAAGCAAATCCTGCAGCAGGAATTGGGCTTGGAAGTCGGCGACACTCCGCTGGTCGCCTTCATCGGCCGGCTCGCCCAACAGAAAGGCGCCGACCTGATTCTCGATGCGGGCGAGGAATTGCTGGCCTTGCCGGCGCAGTATGCGATTCTGGCGTCCGGCGATCCGAACTTGCAGAGCGCGTTTCGCAGCTTCGCGTATCACGCACCCGAAGGCCGCGTTGCGGTGCGTATCGCGCATGACGAACGCTTGGCACACCGGCTCAATGCGGCGGCGGATTTACTACTGATGCCCTCGCGTTTCGAGCCTTGCGGCTTGAACCAGATGTACGCGCAGCGCTATGGCACATTGCCGCTGGTGCATCGCACCGGCGGACTTGCGGATACCGTGATCGACGCCTCCGACGCGAACTTGAAAGATGGCTCCGCCAGCGGCGTGCATTTCAGCGATGCCGATGTCGGCGGCGTGGTTTACGGCGTACGGCATGGCCTCGAACTGCTGGCCGATGGCGCGATCACCGCACGCCTGCGCAGCACCGGAATGCGCCGCGATTTTTCGTGGACGCAATCGGCGCAGCGTTATCTGGCGCTTTATGCAAGCCTGCTGAGTCCAGCCTGAGTCTGTTGCGTTCGCAACCTAATGTGGCGCTTTCTGACGCTTTCGCGCCCTCGGAAACTTCGCACTGCTGCATGATGCGCACAAAAAAGGCCGCTCGTAAGCGGCCCTCAACATGCAGCGTGAAACCACCACTTTCCCCTTAGAATCCCCTGGTCCTTTTCCTTTTATTCGGTACGGGCCTCATCAAGATTCCTGGTCCCCAACGGCCGGCGCGGCTGTTAGCAAGGCCGACGCTCTTGTTTCTAGGCCCGATCATGCGCCAGCCGGGGATTTTCGGCATTAGTAAATCCGGCCCAACATTCAAGCACTTGGGCCGAGCTTAAAAACAGGCTTTCGATCAGGCCACGCGCTGGTGCGCGGAAAATTCGATGATCTCGGCACGCTGCTCGGGGCTGAAATCGCCGGTCAGATATTCCTTGCTGAAATCGTCGGTGAGGATGGCGTCGAATCGCGCCGCGTCGTATTCCTCGACGCGCTTGGCCTCTTCGGCGGTGATGATATTTTTCTTCACCGCGTCGCGTAGCTTGTCTGCGATGTGTTCGCCGTCGAGCTGATTTTTCGCAGCCGCCTTGAAATATTTCACATACGGTTCTTCGGCATCGATCAACAAGTCGAAGGCGTGTTCCAGAATGCTGATCGGATCGTTCTTGCCGCCATTGCGGAACACCAGATGGCTCAGGCGATCGCGCAGATCGCCTGGTTCCAGCATCTGCTCGGCGACTTCGCCATTGAGCTTGTCGGCCACCGGCTGATAAGGATTCCCCAGCGGCAAAGTCACCAGTCGCATCAGCCAGGCCACCGGCCGAACCGGGAAGTTGCGCAGGAATTCTTCGAGCGCCTTGCCGGCTTCGGCGAGTGCGTTGTCCATTGCCCAGCGCAGGTGGCTGGCTTCGTTTTCACGCTCGCCATTGGCGATGTAAAAACGCAATACGCTGGAGGCGATGTACAACTGGCTGAGCACATCGCCAAGTCGCGCCGACAAGCGTTCCTTGCGTTTCAGTTCGCCGCCGAGCACGCCCATCGTCATGTCGGCGAGGAAGGAAAGCGATGCGCTCAGGTGCTCCATTTTTTTGAAGTAAGGCGCGGTGATGCCAGCCTTCGGACTGCGTGCAAACACAGCGCCGGTGAGTCCATGCGTGAACGCGCGCACGGCGCGATTCACCGCGCTGCCGAGATGTGCGAACAGCAGGCGATCGAATTTCTTCACATCGCCAGTGCGAGCCGCTTCCATCTCGTCCAGCACATAAGCATGCGAGCGGATCGCGCCCTGGCCGAAGATCATCAGATTGCGCGTGAGGATATTGGCGCCTTCCACGGTGATCGCAATCGGCACCGATTTGTACGCCTGCGCGAGCGGATTGCGCGGGCCTTGCTGAATACCGCGACCGCTGAACACATCCATCGCGTCGATCAGCACTTTACGCATAATTTCGGTCATGTGGTATTTGGCGATGCCGGTGACCACCGACGGCGTGCAGTGATCCACTGCCGATGCGCTCAGCAGGCGCATGGCTTCGAGCGTGTAGGTGTAGCCAGCGATGCGACCGGTGGCTTCCTGCACGCCTTCAAACTTGCCGACTGCGACCTTGAACTGTCGGCGGATGCGGCTGTAGGCGCCGGTCATCCGATAGCTCGCCTGACCGGCCGCGGTTGCCAGTGCTGGCAGCGAAATGCCGCGGCCTGCGCTCAGGCATTCGACCAGCATGCGCCAGCCGTGACCCGCCATTTTCGGCCCGCCGATGATCCAGTCGATCGGGATGAAAACATCATGCCCGAAGATCGGGCCGTTCATGAATGCGGAGCCGGGATAATGCCGGCGGCCGATCGAAACCCCCGGATGTTTCGCCGGAATCAATGCGCAGGTAATCCCGTATTCGCCGTCTTTCGGACCTTGTTCCAAGCCGTCTTTCGCGACATCCGCGGCCGCGTTCTTGCGCAGGTATTCCCTCAACAAACCCTGCGGATCTTTCAGCTTGAACGCGAGGCCGACCACGGTCGCCACCGGCGCGAGCGTGATCCAGCGCTTGGAGAAATTCAGCCGCAGGCCGAGCGTGGGCTTGCCTTCGTGTTCGCCGACTTCGACGACGCCGGTATCCGGCATCGCGGTGGCATCCGAGCCGACTTCTGGCCCGGTGAGGCCGAAGCACGGAATCTCGCTACCATCGATCAAGCCGGGCAGCCACTGCTTGCGCTGAGCATCGGTGCCGTACTTCACCAGCAACTCGCCGGGGCCTAGCGAATTCGGCACCATCACGGTTACTGCGAGCGCGATCGATTTGGTCGCAAGCTTGGTTACCACTTCCGATTGCGCGCGTGCGGAGAAGCCGAGGCCGCCGAATTCCTTGCCGATCAACATCGCCAGGAAGCGCTTTTCGCGGATGTATTTCCACACCGCGGGCGACAGGTCCTTATCCTCGAATTCGGTCTTCCAGTCGTCCACCAGTTTGCAGACTTCTTCGCATTCGTTACTGAGGAAGGATCGCTCTTCGGAGGTCAATTCGGTGTAGTTGAAATCGAGCAGCCGGTTCCACTTCGGCCGGCCCTGGAACAGCTCGGCTTCCCACCAGGATTCACCAGCTTCGATCGCCTCGCGTTCGGTGCTGGACATTTCCGGCAGCACTTTCTTGAACACGCCGAAGATCGGCCGCGTCAGCAGCGCACGCCGCAGCGGCACGATATTCAGGAGCAGCATCACGGCCAGGACGACGCCGAGAATCACGGTTGCAGCAACGCCGATCGCCTGCGTCGCCAGCAGCGCGGCGGTGCCGAGTGCAGCGCCTGTGGTCCATACCCACAAGGGCGCGCCGAGATACGCCAGAAGCCAGGCAACGACAAGTGCGCCGGCCACCACAATCAGGGTCATCATCAGCAAATCTCCGTGCATGAGTTCGAGCACGGAAGCAACCGCGCTCAGGTCTTCGGCAGATGGACCGCGTGAAGCTGGCCGGCGTTCGATTCGTCGGCGGGCATGGCGCGCGGAATCAGGCTGCGCAGCATCAGTTTGAAATAATCCCGGAACTCGGCGCCGGATGGAAACTGCTCCGGCGCATCCCGATGCACCTGCTGGTTGCCGATGAACGTGGCGTAGGCGAACGTCGACCACAACCGCGCATCGTGCGCATTCATGCCGAGCGCCTGGTAGCTCTGCCGCAGATAATCGAGCCGCTGCGCCGATACGCGCCGTACTACTTCGCCGACGCTGGGATGATCCGAGGCCGCCGCCAGCGCCAGATAAAGCCGGCCCGAGCGATGCGAAGTATTGGCGCGCTTGAACAACGTGACGATGCGCTCGAAGGGATCAGGCTCGTCGCGCACCCGAGCGATCGCGTCGGTGGTTTCACGCCGTTCCCACAACTCCAGCGCGGCCTGCACCAGCGCGTCGCGGTTGGCGAAGTGCCAGTAAAAACTACCTTTGGTGACACCCAGACGCCGCGCCAGCGGTTCCACCGAAACGGCTTCGAGTCCGCCGCTCGCCATCGCATCGAGCGCGGCTTCCGCCCACTGTTCAGCGCTCAGATTTTGTTTCGGTGAGGGTTCGCGCATCGGCTTTGGAAATCGGAAAGCGGGCAGAAAATAAATCAAGAATAAATGGATAAGAGCAGCGCAGTTGGACTGCAAAACGACGCCGCATTGCGCTGCGAGACAGCAGTCAACATCGTCAGTACGGCGGCGTATGCTACAAGCTCGGTGCGCGTTTCGATATCGGGCCAGCGTGGTTCAAACGCGATCGAGCCCACAAACGCGGCGGTATCCGTCGCACCGAGGCCGACGAAAAGCTTTCATTGCCGCCGATAAGCGCTTGCTACACTCACCGCATGAAATCCGTTCTGGCGTTGATGATTGGCTGCGTGCCTTTGCTCGCCGCGGCGCAGATTTACCGTTGGGTCGACCCCAGCGGCCAGGTCCATTTCAGCCAGAATCCGCCGGCTTCGGGCCGCTATGAAGAAGTCAACCCGCCGCCTTCGTACAACACGCCGTCGGCGAATGCCGGCGCCAAACCAGCGTTCAGCCGCACCGATGGCAATCCCAATTTGAAAGTGAAAGCGGACAACGCCGAACGCTGCGCCAAGGCTCGCGAGCGCGTCAGTTTTCTCGAACAAAAAACCGCGAGCCGCCTGTTCAAGACCGGCGACGACGGCCAGCCCTCACCGTTGACGCAAGACGAATTCGATCAGCAATTGAACGACGCCAAAGCCGCTGGATCGAAATATTGTAATTGAGTGGTGACTGCGGATGACGAGCGACAAGCTCGACGGAATCACCGCAAAGCGTGACTGGAATTCAGATCAACGCCAATAAAAAAGCCCGGCAAAAGCCGGGCTTTTTACGACCGCAAGTTGAGGTTGCTAACGCGAGACTTACTTCTTCGCCGGCTTCGGCGCCGGAGCGGCGGCGGGTGCTGGCGGAGTCTTGTCGATGCTGATCAACTCGACTTCAAAGATCAGCGTTTCGTTCGGGCCAATCTTGGCGCCGGCGCCGCGTTCGCCGTATCCCAGCGCTGCCGGAATATAGAACTTGTATTTCGAGCCCGGCGTCATCAGTTGCAGGCCTTCAGTCCAGCCTGGAATGACGTTGGCCAGCGGGAAGCTGACCGGCTGACCGCGATCGTAGGAACTGTCGAACGTGCTGCCGTCGATCAGCGTGCCCTTGTAGTTCACAGTAACTTTGTCGTCCTTGGTCGGATGATCGCCCTTGCCTTCGGTGAGTACTTCATATTGCAGTCCGTCGGCGGTGGTCTTCACACCTTCTTTCTTGGCGTTTTCGGCGAGGAAGGCTTCACCATCGGCTTTGGCCTTGTCGGCCTTGACCTTGCGCTCTTCCATCTGCTTCTGCTGGATCTTCACCGAAACGGATTTCTTGATTTCTTCGCGGGTCTTGTCATCCAGGCGCGGCGTCTTGCCGGCGGCGGATTCTTCGAGGCCGGATTCGAGCGCCTTGATATCGACTTCATCTTTCACCTGCGCCAGCGAATGGCCGAGATCGATACCGATCGAATAACCGAATTTCTGGGCATCGGTGCTGAGGTCGGAAGGTGTGGCAGCGTCGCCCTTGGCGGCATCGTCGCCGGGTTTGGCGCAGGCAGCGAGTAGCGCAACGCCGGCAAGCGCGGCAAATGCACGGGAATGCTTGAACATGGAAGCAGCCTCTTGTTGGGAGTGAATCAGGGATTGTCGACGGCTTCGATGGCTCAGCCGCATGCAGTGGAACATTTGGGGATCAGCAATGAACGGGGCGGATTATAGCCCAGCATACCTACGGCTCCGCGACTGCGGCTACGGTTGCCGGTGCGCGCCGCGACAGCAGCTGCAACAACATCTGCCGGGTTTCGTCGGAAAGCAGTTCGATCGAGCGCTCGGCGATGCGTTCGACGCGCTCGGTCATCACCAGTTGCCGATCGGCGTTTTCGACGACCACGCCGATCTTGATCAGCGTATCGAGATAACCCGCGAATAGCGCGCGATCGAACAGCTCCGGCGCTTCGCGTCCGGTCAATACCGCGATGCGTTCGGCCAGCAGGCGGCAATCGTTTTCAAATTTCGGCCGCTGCAAAGGCAGGCCGGCGCGATGCTCCTCGGCCAGCAGCAGCACCGCCATCGCATGCCGTTCCAGCGTTTCGCCGAGCAGGCGGCCGAGCGCGGCAAAGCTGGCGAACGCCGGGCTGCCGACCTGCGGCCGCGCGATGCGGCCATCGTCGCCGCGGCTCAGCAAACCGCTGGCGATCATGCGTTCCAGATAGGCGCGCGCGGCGGCTTCGCAATCGGCCGCTTCCCACGGCAGGAAGAATTCGGTGCGCAGGAAGGGATACAGCGCACGGCAGCCCATGATGACGGCGTCTTCCGACAACACGCCGCGGGTGCGGAACAGGCGCGCGATCAAGGCTGGCAAGGCGAACAGATGCTGAATGCTGTTGCGGTTGTAGGTGAGCAGCACGCCGTCGCGCCCGCTTGCGGCGAGCAGATCGCCCCAAGGGTGCGTCATGCGTTGAATGCGCGCAATCGGCACCGACCAGGCGAGCGCGGCTTTGGCATCGCGTTCGGGAATGCGCAGATGTTCGCTCTGCGGCCACGGCGCCAGCAGCTCCAGCAGATGCGCGATCTGGTCGACCAGTTCATCTTCCGCAGTCGCGCGCATCGGGGCGGCGAGCAAGGCGCAGGCCGTCAATCCCACCGGATTGACGACGGCGACGGCGTTGATGCGGCGCATGTGATCGACCGCCAGCTGGCGTACCCATTCGGCAAAACCCGGCGGACGTTCCGGCTGCTCCGCGGTGAAGGCTTCGCGCCAGCCGGGCAAGGCGGCGTCGGCGGCATCCTGCACGATCAGCGGCTCGCCGAAACTGACGTAAGCCTTGCCGTAAGAACGACCCAAAATCTTGGTGGCCTTCAACAAGCCTTCGGCCGATTCGCGTTGCTTGGCGCCGCCGCGCAATTCCTTGAAGTAACTGCCGACTTCCCAGACTTTGTCGTAGCCGATATAAACCGGCACCATCGCCACCTTGCGTACGCGCTGACGCAGCGCGGATTCGACCACCATCGCCAGCAAGCCGGTTTTCGGCGGCATCAGCCGGCCGGTGCGCGAGCGACCGCCTTCGGGAAAGAATTCGATCGAATAGCCGCGCTGGATCAGGCCATCGACATACGCGCGAAACACGGCCGTGTAGAGCACGTCGCCGGAGAATTTTCGGCGCATGTAAAACGCGCCGCATTTGCGCAGAAACCCGCCGACCGGCCAGAAATTCAGATTGATGCCGGCGGCGATGTGCGGCGGCACCAGACCGGCGTTGTAGAGCGTGTAGGACAACAGCAGATAGTCCGCATGACTGCGGTGCGAGGGCATGTAAAAAATCTCGTGCGACTGCGCGATTTCTCGCAGGCGATCGAGACCATGCACGTCCACACCCTTGAAGACGCGGTTCCAGATGCGCGACAGAATCCGCTCGAAAACGCGGATCGACGCTGCCGAATAATCCGCGGCGATTTCGGTGGCGCAGGCGCGTGCGCGCAATTCGGCTTGCGCCAGCGGCACGCCTTTTTTCTTCGCTTCGCGTTCGATCGCCTCGCGCACATTCGGCTGCGCCAGCAGCCCGCGGATGACGACCGAGCGCCGCAGCAAAGTCGGGCCCAGCGTTGCGGTGCGCGCGCGCAGGAAATGGAAGTGCAGCGCGCGCGTCAGCTTGCGCTCGGCGCGCACCGGATCGTCCACCGATTGCAGATACGCGCGGTACGACAAGGGCACGCCGAAATTCGCCAGCACGTTGCGGCCGTTGGCGATCAGGATCAAGAATTTGCGGATCGCACCGGCCTGCACGCTATCCGAAAAAATCAGCTTGAACAGCGAGGTTTCCTGGCCAGGATCGCGGCCCCAGAAAATCGAAACCGGGACGATCTGCACATCGTAATCGTCTGTAGCGGCGGCATCTGCCAGCACGCTGGTCAAACCGGTTTTGCGCAGCCGCACTTCCAGCAACGCAGGCATATAGAGATAGCCCGCCTTGCCGGCTTGCGGCAGATTCGCAGCTGCGCGCTGCGGCCGCGGCAGGCCGCGTTCTCGGCAGATGCGGTTGAGTGCGAACAGGTCGATCCAGCTGCGCAGCGGCAACACGTAACAAACCGGGCGTGAGGGATCGAGTGAGAGGCCAGTTGCGGCATCCACCGGCACGGTGTTGTAACGCATCGCGCCGATGAAAGGCCGCAGCAGCAGCCGCGAAATCACGAAAGTCAGGCCGATCAGCGCGTTCATCAGCAGCGTGAGCAGCGTGTCTGGGCGCGGCTGGCTCGCGTCATGGGTCGTCATCGGCTCGGATTTGATTTTGCAAAAGTATAGGGAGTCGCGCGGCTTGAGGTCTTGCCGCACGCGCAACGCCCGATGGATCGATCCCGCGATCAGCGTTCGGGATTGACCCGCCAGCGAAGCACAGCGATAGTCGTGCCATACCGCCGCACCGTCGTGGAAGGTTCATCCTGCTCGCATCGCCGGCACCGCCGGCTTCGAGGCTGTCGATTCTTCCGCAGCAACCGCGGCTCATTCTTTGGGAGGTTGGCGATGTCGAAAAAAACTGGCTCGATCGTCGGGATGTCTTGGGGCTGCATCAGTCTGATCGCCGCGCTTAGCGCTTGCAGCGATCATCACTCGGGCAAAACCGAATCAGCAGCAACAGCGAAACCGACTGCAGCAGACGCGGCGGCTTTCGTCGCCAAGGTGAATGACGAAGACAAGCAGATCTATCCGGAACAGACCGCGGCCAACTGGGTCGCGGAAAACTTCATCACCGACGATACGCAGCTGCTCAACGCCAAGGCCGGCGAGCGCGGGCTGGCCTTGCAGAGTCAGCAGATCGAACAGGCCAAGGCGTTCGTCGGGCTTGCCGATCTGACGCCGGAAGTCGCGCGCGAACTGACGCTGATCAAAATCTCCAGCCCGATTCCGCCGCCGAGCGACGCAGCCAAGCGTGCGGAGCTGGCCGCGCTCGCCACCAAGCTCGACGGCGAATACGGCGCCGGCAAATATTGTCCGCCGGGCAAGAGCGGTGCGGATTGTTTGAATCTGGATCAACTCGAAAAAGTGCTGGATCACTCGCGCGATCCGAAAGCATTAGCCGAAGCCTGGGCCGGCTGGCATTCGGTCGGCGCGCCGATGCGCGAGGATTACGGCAGGTTCGCCGGCCTGATGAACGAGGGTGCGAAGGAACTGGGCTATCACGATGTCGGCGAATTGTGGCGCGCCGGCTACGACATGACACCGGCCGACTTTGCCAATGAAACCGAGCGTCTATGGACGCAGGTGCAGCCGCTGTACGAGCAGCTGCATTGCTATGTGCGCAGCAAGCTGCACGATAAATACGGCGACCTCGTTCCGACGAATGGCCTGATTCCGGCCGATCTGCTCGGCAATATGTGGGCGCAGCAGTGGGGCAATATTTACGACATCGTGGTGCCGTACAAGGACGCGGGCAGCCTCGATGTATCGAGCGTCTTGCAGGCGCGGCGCGATGCGCTGCTGAAAAAGGAACTGGCGGCATTCGAGCAGGCTTATGCGAAGGCGAACGCCGGCAAGAAGCCGCCAGTGGACGATCTCGACAACGTCGAACACAAGGTCGACACCGAATATTCGATCCAGACCGCGAAGATCGCGGAGGATTTCTACCCCTCGATCGGCTTCCCGCCGCTGCCAGCGTCGTTCTACGAAAAATCATTGCTGACGCGGCCGCGCGATCGTGAGGTGGTATGCCACGCCAGTGCCTGGGACATGGATCAGAACGGCGATGTGCGCATCAAGATGTGCATTCGTCCGGACGAGGAAAGCCTCATCACGATCCATCACGAGATGGGACACATCTACTATTTCACGATGTATCACGGCCAGCCGTTTTTGTATCAGCAGGGCGCGCATGATGGTTTCCACGAAGCGATCGGCGACACCATTACACTCTCGCTGACGCCGCAGCATTTGCAGAAAATCGGCCTGATCGATCACGTCAGTGAAAGTCAAAAAGCGCTGATCAATGCGCAGATGAAACGCGCGCTCGACAAGATTGCGTTCCTGCCGTTCGGCAAGCTGATTGACCAATGGCGCTGGAAAGTTTTCTCCGGCGAAATTCCTGCCGCCGACTACGAAAAAGGCTGGTGGAAATTGCGCGAGCAGTATCAGGGTATCGCGCCGCCGGTTGCGCGCTCGGAAAGCGATTTTGATCCGGGCGCGAAATATCATGTGCCGGGCAACACGCCTTATACGCGCTATTTCCTCAGCTTCATCATCCAGTTTCAATTCCACAAGGCGCTGTGCGATGCGGCCGGTTTCAAAGGCCCGCTGTATGCCTGTGATATTTACGGCAACAAGGCCGCCGGTGCGAAATTCATGGCGATGCTGAAACAGGGTGCGTCCGAACCGTGGCCGGATACGCTGGAGAAACTTACTGGCACGCGGCAGATGGATGGCAGCGCGATCATCGAATATTTCGCGCCACTGATGGCGTATCTGAAGCAGCAGAACGAAGGCAAAAGCTGCGGCTGGCAAATGCCGGACGATCCGCTGGCCGGGCCATCGTCACCGGCGCCGCAGACTTGAGCCAAAACTTGAGTCATTAAAGTGGCTCTATCGCTGAACTCGCGCCGGCGCGGCTGAAAATGCGCCGGCATTTTTATCGGCGTTTTTATAACTGGCCGAGAAACACGCGCGTGTCGTAGGGAAATTCGACGACGCCATCGCGCGCAAATTCAGCGAACAACACATCGCAGGCAGTGAGAATTTCTACATGCCCGGCTTGGCCCAACGCGGGCACATAGGATGACGACAGCAATCGTCCGCGCAGGCCGTCTCGATCGAAACGCTGCATGAACTCGAACGTCTGCTGTTGATACGGCTGCGATGCGAACAAGGCATTGATCTGCGGAATCGAGGCCTGCTCGGGCAGGCCGAGCTTGCCGTAGTCCGGCGCCAGTTGCCGCAGCATGTTTTCGTAAGCCCGCAAAAACGGCGAGTCGATACGGCGCACATTCCAGATCAGCGCGACGCTGCCGCCAGGTTGCAAGATGCGTCCGAATTCATTACGTGTGCGCGGCACATCAAACCAATGAAACGCCTGCGCCACGGCGATCAAACGCACGCTAGCGGATGGCAGCGTGGTGGTCTCGGCACGACCATCGCAACTGAGGAATGATGGACTGCCAGCGAAGCTGCGCTCGGCCACGGCGCGCATCGGCGCGTTCGGCTCGACGCCATAAACCTGCAAGCCCGCAGCCAGTAAACCGCGCGTGAACAGGCCGGTACCGCAGCCGATATCCGCGACGGCGTCGCCAGCCTTCAGTTCGCAGCGCTCGCATAGCCACTGCGTGAGCGCCACCGGATACGCCGGACGCCAGCGCTCGTAGTCGGCCACACGATTGCTGAAGCGCTGCGTCGGCGCATGGCGTTCTGGATCGTGCGGAAGATCGGCTGACATCAGATTTCTATTGACAGGGGAGCGGAGAGAAAATGCAGACAACGCGCGTTGTCTGCATCCATAAGTTTCTGCCTTTGCAATGGGATCGTCAGGCATAAAAAAACCGGGGCCGAATCCGGCCCCGGTTGTACTTTGCAAACCGCTACAGCCTTAGTTCAAGGCATCGGCTTCGGAGCTGGCTTGGCAGCCATCGGCATATGCGGATGCTTGCGCTGCGGCACCTTGACAATGGTCTTGCCACCGGGCGTCTTCTTCTCGACGATTGCGTCGCCCGCAATCACTTTGAATTCGACGCGACGGTTCTCGGCGCGGCCTTCCGCGGTCTTGTTGTCCGCGATCGGCTTGGTCTTGCCGTAACCCTTGGCGGTCAAGTGGGTCTTCGGAACCCCCTTGCTGGCGAGATAAGTCACGACCGACTGGGCGCGCTTCCTAGACAGTATCAGGTTGTACGGCGCCGAACCGATCGAATCCGTGTGACCGGAAACTTCGACTTTCAGCGTCGGCTGACCGATCAGACCATGCGCGACTTCATCGAGCGCGACTTTCGAATCGGCGGTCAAGGTGGCCTTGTTGAACTCGAAGTTGACGGTACGCAGGATGACGGTCTGCTCGATGATGCAACCGCTGGCGTCGACCTTGAAGCCGTGCGGCGTGCCGGGGCATTTATCGACAGCGTCGCAGACGCCATCACCATCGCTATCCGTGCAAGGCGCCGGCGGTGGAGGTGGCGGCGGCAATGGCGGCGGTGGTGGTAACGGTGGCGGCGGCGGAATCGGTTTCACCGGCGTCGGGATGACGTCGCCGAGCGAATATACGAGGCCGGCATTGAGGTGAACGTCGCCAATCGTGTGCTGGCCTGGATAGGAATCGCTGCGATCAAAACTCAGGTAGTAACGGCCTTCGACACGCGCCGCGAAATTCTTGCTGATGCGATATACCAGACCGGCACCCGCGT
The DNA here is from genome assembly GCA_903970615.1 of Rhodospirillales bacterium. GTDB lineage: Bacteria > Pseudomonadota > Gammaproteobacteria > Nevskiales > Nevskiaceae > Nevskia. The sequence goes on along the minus strand of CAJCJH010000022.1, from coordinate 421 downwards.
CAGCATAGCCTTTGAAAGCGTTATCTTTGAGGCCATCCGCAACCGCCAGCGCAAGATGATCGCGCTCGGCACCGCCACCCAACACAAAGAAGCCTTCGGTACGTCCATCGGATTGATGGACGTTCAGATCGAGACCGCCACCGTACTGACCGTCGTGCCCGTGATCGCTGTTGCGGAAAATCGATTCCGCCCAGAGATTGGGTTCGAGACTCAAATTCTTGTTGACGGGAATACCGAGGATCGATATCCCACCGATTCCATAACGCGCATCGCGCGCGCTATCCGGAAACTCATAACTGCCCAGCACCGCACCATAGACATCACCCACTTCGTTTGCTGCCGAGACTGCCGGCAGCGCAATCGCTCCCAGCAGCGCAGCTATAGCGAGACGTTTCATAGCTTCTCCTTGTCCATCATTTGA
>CAJCJH010000021.1 GCA_903970615.1 Rhodospirillales bacterium | reverse complement strand
AGTCGCCGAGTTGGTCGAGACGGTGGTGTTGATATCGACGGCACTAGTTAACACAAATTAATTAGATCACGTTATTTGCTGCTTTCTTGCACAGTGTGCTTTGAGTCACAAGCCGATGGCTCGATTCCAGTCGGTTACATACATGTAGAGGCGCTGGAATTCGCTGGGCAGCAGCATGCGGTTGTGGGCAATGAAATTTCGGGATTTCTCGAGTTCGTCCATCCGTTGATTTAACCAATGCTGCGTAGGAACAACACCTTTGAAGAATTCCCATTTTGCGACAATGATCTGAGAAAGATGGCCAAAGTCGACGAAGCCAAGAAGGTCCGATTTCTCTCCTTCTAACCATGAGTCCTTTAATGCGGCATCTCGTCTGGATTTGGCATGCTCCTTAATTTTTTGAGGAAGCTTTTCCAGCCAATTTGACCCTTCTTTTTCAAGCAGAGCCTCTCTAATAAAGTCACGAATCTCGTTTTCAAAGCAGAACAGAACGGCAAATAGCCGGGCCATTTCCAGTGCCTTATTCCTGCGCGCTACGCCGAATGGAGCTAACGCCTCCTTCATTAAACTCTCTTCGACCTTTGTTGAGTCCGCTCCTATCTGAATCCCCGCTCGGCGAAATGATTCTGCTTCAGCCTCGAACATAAGACCCCTAAACAAAAAATCACGCACGTCCTTACTCATTGAAAACGTGCTCGCGCAGCGCCTTAAAGATTGCGTTGTATACCTCTACGTTTCGTTGCTGGGAGGTGAATTTGGATGTTGTAATGTAAGCCAGACATAACGCTTCCCATGCTTCCGGTAAAACTCTTAGTCGGCGCTTTGTCTTCATGAGTTTTTTCGGGAGCGGCGGCGGATGACATTGATGCCGTCTGAGAATACTTTGCTGAGAGATCAGCCAGTGGCAGGAGGCCAAGAAATGTTTTTGTCATCAATCCTGCGACGTTATCACTGACGTTGTGGAAGCTTTTGAACTTGCCCTCGATAGAGCTTTTGTCTGACGTACCAGGGTGCTCTTTGATGAGGAAGATATCCCCATAAGCCTGGCGGAGCCCTTGGGCAAGGACTTGTTTAGAGCGTGAGTGGTCTCGATAGTCGCTATATTTTTATGTGGGCTTGCCATCCGCTGTTAGGAAGTCGAGCGCTTTGAGAAGTGGAATAAATGCGCGATCGTTTGTGGAGTTAAAGCCCCAATCCTTCAACAGTTGGTTCGTAAATCTCTCTGGAGCCTGACCATCTCGAATCTTGCTGAAGAAATCGGGAATGCGATTCGTCGGCAGCACATAAGCGTTTGTAAGAGCCATCAGTTACCCTCGTTATGCCAAGCGGCGATTGACGATTGATTACGATCTGGTAGGTGAGTTTTTGCAAAGCTGCAAACTCTTCGTACTCTACAACAGCGACAGGGATCAATCACAATCCTTCTTAATGATTGGCTTCCTGAAAATCGGCGATGTGACGTGGCCGCGTTGAGCGCATAGTGACTCTTGACTATTAAATCTAGCCGATTGCGGAAATGGCAACTGAAATTGGTCTCAGATATCGCCTTGCACCTCGCAAATGGTTATTCAGAAATATCACAGAGATAATCTTTTGGCGGCAATCGATCTGCATTTGATTCTGCCGGAACTGCGTCTAAAATCCAGCCGCGTGGAAAAGCACACCGCGTTCAACGAAGCTTCCAATGAACTTAAACTAGCGTCATGACCGAACCCAAAGCCACCAATCTCACCTGGCATCACGGCGAAGTGACGCGCGCGGATCGCGGGCTGCTGCTGGGGCAGCGCGGCGCGACGATCTGGTTCACCGGGCTTTCGGGTTCCGGCAAGAGTACGGTTGCGGTAGCGCTGGAACGTGCGCTGCACGAGCAGGGCCGTCTGGCGTATCGGCTCGATGGCGACAACGTGCGGCTTGGCATCAATCGCAATCTGGGGTTTTCGGCGGAGGATCGCGCGGAGAATATTCGCCGCATTGGCGAGATCGCCAAGCTGTTCGTCGATGCCGGCGTGATCGTGTTGTCGAGCTTCGTTTCGCCCTATCGTGCGGATCGGGAACTGGTGCGCGCGCTGCATGCAACGGACAACATGGACTTCATCGAAGTGTTCGTCGATGTACCTCTGGCCGAGGCCGAGAAGCGCGATCCGAAAGGTTTGTACAAGAAAGCGCGCGCGGGCGAGATCAAGAATTTCACCGGCATCAGCGATCCTTACGAAGCGCCTGAAAAACCCGACTTGATCCTGCCCAGCCACGAGCTGCGCTTGCAGCAGGAGGTGCAGCTGCTGCTGGAATTATTACGGGCGCGCGGCATTGTGCCGACCTGATTTTGCACCATTGAAAACGACTCAACCAACATGATCCAACCGCACGGCTCGACCACACTCAATCCGCTTTACGTTGACGATGCCGCGCAGCGCGCGCGCTTGCTGAAGGAAGCGGAAACGCTGCCAAGCCTGCTGCTGAATTCGGCTGCGGCGGCGAATGCGGTGATGCTCGGCGCAGGCTACTTCAATCCGCTCACGGGTTATCAAAATCGTGCGGATGCGTTGTCGATTGCGAAAGATTTGAAAACCGCGGCAGGCCTGTTCTGGCCAATACCGATTCTGAATCTGAGCACGGCAAACAATATCCAGCCGGGCCGGTTTGCGTTGCGCGATCCGAATGTGGAAGGTCATCCGGTCATCGCCATTCAGGACGTGCAGGCAGTCGAGCAATTCAGCGATGACGAACTGCGCTACCTCGCGCAGGAAATTTTCGGAACGCTGGATGCGAAACATCCGGGTGTACAGACGTTTCTGGGTCTCGGCAAAACTGTTTTATCCGGACCGATCCAGGTGCTGAATTTCAGTTATTTTCCGGATGAATTTCCGGAAACCTTTCGCACGGCAGTTCAGCTGCGCGAAGAAATCCGTCAGCGCGGCTGGAAAAAAGTGGTCGCGTTCCAGACGCGCAACCCGATGCATCGCGCGCACGAAGAACTGTGCCGCATGGCGCAGGAACGGCTGCAGGCAGATGGCATCGTCATCCACATGCTGCTCGGCAAATTGAAGGACGGCGACATTCCCGCGCCGGTGCGCGACGACTGCATCCGCACGATGGTCGAGCACTATTTCCCGAAGAACACCGTGCTGATCAGCGGCTACGGCTTCGACATGATGTATGCCGGCCCGCGCGAAGCGGTGCTGCACGCGGTGTTCCGACAAAACATGGGCGCGGATTACCTGATCGTCGGGCGCGATCATGCCGGTGTGGGCGATTACTACGGCCCGTTCGATGCGCAGACGATTTTCGATACGCGCGTGCCGGCGGGCGCGCTGGCGATCGAAATCTTCCGCGCCGACAACACCGCTTATAGCAAAAAACTCGATCGCGTGGTGATGATGCGTGAAGCGCCGGATCACACGCCGGACGATTTCATCGCGCTTTCCGGCACCAAGGTGCGGCAGATGCTTGGCCAGGGCATTGCGCCGCCGCCGGAATTTTCGCGGCCCGAAGTGGCGAAGGTTTTGATGGATTATTACCAAAGTCTCGGCAGGTAACGGCGGCGAATCGGTTTTGCTTCCCGCAGCACCCAGAGTATCCTTTGCGCCCGCAACCGAATCCGAACATGAGCACGCGCTCCGCCAGCATCAGCCGCGATACCCGCGAAACGCAGATTTCCGTCGAACTCGATCTCGATGGCAACGGCAGTTCGCGTTTCGATACCGGCATTGCGTTTCTCGAACACATGCTGGAGCAGGTGGCGCGGCATGGGCTGGTCGATCTGGTGATCATCGCCAAGGGCGATGTGCATATCGATCATCATCATTCGGTGGAAGACATCGGCATCGTGCTGGGGCAGGCGTTCGATAAGGCACTGGGGGACAAGCGCGGCATCGTGCGATACGGCCATGCTTATGTGCCGCTGGACGAAGCGCTGTCGCGCGTGGTGCTGGATTGCTCCGGGCGTCCCGGCCTTGAATATTTCGTCGAGTTTCCGCGCGCGCGCGTGGCGGATTTCGATGTGGATCTGTTCCGCGAATTCTTCCAGGGCTTCGTCAATCACGCCAAGGTGACGCTGCATATCGATTGCCTGCGCGGCCGCAATGCGCACCATGTGGCCGAAACCATTTTCAAGGCGTTCGGCCGCGCGCTGCGCATGGCGGTGGCGCCCGACGCGCGCATGGGCGATGTCACGCCTTCGACCAAGGGCGTGCTGTAAAGCGCTGACGTTTCGATTCATCCATGGAAACCATCGGCGTTATCGACTACGGCATGGGCAACCTGCATTCGCTGGCGAAATCGCTGGAGCGTGTGGCGGGCGATCGCCGTGTGGAGATCAGTTCCGATGTCGCGCAGCTGAGCAAATACGACAAGCTGGTGCTGCCCGGCGTCGGCGGTGTGCGCGGCTGCATGGAAGAATTGAAGCGGCTGGAACTGGTGGATTTCCTGCGCGCTGCCGCGCGTCGCGTGCCTTTGCTCGGCGTGTGTCTGGGCATGCAGGTGCTGCTGGATCACAGCGAAGAAAACGGCGGCGTGCCAGCGCTCGGCCTGATCCCCGGCGACGTCATCCGCTTTCCCGATCCGCTGCCGGAACCGGGTACCGAAAGGCTTAAAGTTCCGCACATGGGCTGGAACCGGGTAAAGCAATCGCGGCCGCATCCGCTATGGGCGGGCATCGATGACGATAGCTGGTATTACTTCGTCCACAGCTTCCACGCCGCGCCGCAGAATGCCGCACATAGGCTCGGCGAAACCGAGTATTCGCACAGCTTTGCCGCTGCAGTGGCGCGCGACAACATCGTCGGCGTGCAATTTCATCCGGAAAAAAGCCAGGGCGCAGGTCTGCGCCTGCTGGCGAATTTTGCTGCGTGGAATGGCGAACTCGGGTGAACCATGCACTCCAACGGGCTTGATCCACAGCGCGCAGTTGAGGCACAGTGCTTGCACGCATCAGGGAAATCCCGTTCCACACAGCGGCTTTTTGCTTCACGACCTACTGGCCTGCCGGCCACGCTCAACATCGCTTAGTCCCTAAAATTTCCCCATGTTGTTGATTCCTGCGATTGACCTCAAGAACGGCCAGTGCGTGCGGCTGCGCCAAGGCCGGATGGACGATGTCACGGTGTTTTCCAGCGATCCGGTCAGTGTTGCCAAGCGCTGGGTGGACGAAGGCGCGCAGCGCATTCATGTGGTCGATCTCGATGGTGCGCTGAAAGGCATGCCGGTGAATCTGAAAGTGATCGAAAAAATCGCGGCCGCAGTCGGCAATGTGCCGGTGCAGGCCGGCGGCGGCGTGCGCGATGAGGAAACCGTACAGAAATATCTGGATGCCGGCATCAGCTTCGTCATCATCGGCACCAAGGCGGTGGTGACACCGCATTTCCTGCGCGATCTGTGCATCGAATATCCACGCCACATCATCGTCGGGCTCGATGCCAAGGATGGCCGCGTCGCGCTCGATGGCTGGAGCAAGATTTCGCATCACGGCGTGATGGAGATGGCGCAGCACTGCGAGCGCGACGGCGTTGAAGCGATCATCTATACCGACATTGGCCGCGACGGCATGATGGGCGGCTTCAACAAGGAATCCACGCGCGAACTGGCGCGCTCGGTGAAGACAGCGGTGATCGCCTCCGGCGGCGTTTCCAGCCTCGACGACATGCGCGCCCTCAACGAACTGGCGGAAGACGGCGTCACCGGCTGCATCATCGGCCGCGCGCTGTACGAAGGCGGCCTGCAATTCAAGGACTGCCTGAAAGCAGTCGGCGGCTGATCGATGCCGGTCGCGTGCTCCGTCGAGCCATCATTCAATTTTCCGGCGCCAGCGCGACCTTGTACCTAAGCTCGATCCATGCTGGCTAAACGTGTGATCCCCTGCCTGGATATCGACCAGGGCCGCGTCGTCAAAGGCGTTAAATTCCAGGAAATCCGCGACGCCGGCGATCCGGTGGAAGTGGCGCGCCGCTACGATCTGCAAGGCGCCGACGAGCTGGTTTTTCTCGACATCACCGCCAGCCACGAAGATCGGCCGACGCTGTTCAAAACCGTTGAAGCGGTGGCGCGCGAAATCTATATTCCGCTGACGGTCGGCGGCGGCGTGCGCACCAATGCCGATGTCCGCACGCTGTTATCAGCCGGCGCGGACAAGGTTGCGATCAACACCGCGGCGGTGCAAAACCCGGACTTCGTCACCGAGGCCGGCAGCCGTTACGGCGTGCAGTGCATCGTCGTGGCGATCGACGCCAAGCGCGCGAAGCCGCGCAAGAAAGGCGATCCGCTGCGCTGGGAAGTATTCACTCACGGCGGCCGCAAGGCGACCGGTCTCGATGCGATCGAATGGGCTGCGAAAATGGTCGCCAAAGGCGCTGGCGAATTGCTCGTCACCAGCATGGACCGCGATGGCACCAAGGCCGGCTACGATGTGGAGCTGCTGCGCGCGATCAGCGATGCGGTGACGGTGCCGGTAGTGGCCAGCGGCGGCGTCGGCACGCTCGAACATCTGTACGAAGGCCTCGCCACCGGCGGCGCCGATGCGGTGCTCGCGGCAAGCATTTTTCACAACGGCACACATACGGTCGGCGAGGCCAAGCAATATCTCGCCGGACGCGGTGTGCGGGTGCGGCTGTGAGCGCGCCGGTGTCGGGTCCACAAGTGATCGCCGAACTGCTGGCTGTCTTGCAGGCGCGCAAATCTGCCGACCCGTCGTCGTCGTATGTTGCCAGCTTGTATGCCAAAGGCGTCGATACGATCCTGAAAAAAATCGGCGAGGAAGCGGCGGAGACGATCATCGCCGCCAAGGGCACCGATCGCGCGGCATTGATCCACGAACTCGCCGATCTGTGGTTTCACACGCTGGTCTTGATGGCGGCGTATGATCTGCCGCTGGATGATCTGACGGCTGAACTGGCCGGCCGCATGGGCCGCTCGGGCCTCGACGAAAAAGCCAGCCGCAAACCGGCTTGACGCCTCCCGGCGCAGGCTGCGGCTCTGGTCAAAGTCGACATCTATAATGCAAATACCGGCGCCATTTACCGCCGGTGCGCAATCGCTTCCGGAGGATGTATGGGTGGTCTAAGCATCTGGCACATGTTGATTTTTCTCGCGGTCGTGGTGTTGGTGTTCGGCACCAAGCGGCTGCGCGGCGCTGGCGGCGACATCGGCGCCGCGGTGAAGAATTTCAAAACCTCAATGAAGGAAGGCGAAGACGAAGCCGCCAAACATTCGGCCGAACTCACCGCCCAGAGCAAGCCGGTGCCGCCACCGCAGCCCGCGCCTTCGCGCGACGAGCATTCCTGAACGCGGCCGCCGCCTCAAGATGCTGATGTCGGATTCGGTCTCGCGGCGCTGATCGGAAGCGATCGAAAAAACGTCTGCCATGTTCGACATCAGCTTCAGCGAACTCCTGCTGTTTTTCGTCGTAGCGCTGGTGGTGCTCGGCCCCGAACGCATGCCCGGTCTGGTTCGCGCAATCGGCCGCTGGACCGGCAAGGCGCGCGGTTATGTGCGCAATCTCACCGCCGAACTCGAACGCGAAACGCATCTCGCCGAGATGAAGAAACAGATCGAGGATGCGCATCGCATCCTGCGCGAGCAATCCGCAGAAGTGCGCAGCAATGTCGAACTCAACCTGAAGGCGATTCGTGAAGGAGCGCATTCGGCTGGCAGCGCCGAAACCTCGGCTGATCCAGTGATGAAGCCGCTCAGCGCCGCATCGATTCCCGCAGAACCTGCGCTGCCAAACGCCCAGGAAAAATCTTCGCCGGCATCGCCAGCCGCGACGCCATCGAATCACTATGGCCCTTGAACCGCTGAGCGGCGGCGCGGCAAGCGATGGACCGGATGGCACCGAACAGCCGCTGTTGTCGCACCTGCGTGAGCTACGCACGCGGGTGATCCGCGCGCTACTCGGCATCGCCATCGCATTCGCGCCGCTGGCGTATTTTTCGCGGACGATCTACCACTATTTTGCTGCACCATTGCTGCACTTGATGCCGGCCGGCAGTTCGATGATCGCAACCGAAGTCGCCTCGCCGTTCATCGTGCCGTTCAAGCTGGCTGCGGTGCTGGCGTTCGTCGCCGCCTTGCCGTGGGTGCTGTTTCAAATCTGGGCTTTCGTGGCACCGGGACTGTACAAAAATGAACGGCGTTTGATCCTGCCGCTGCTGGCTTCCAGCACGCTGCTGTTTTACGCCGGCGTTGCGTTTGCTTACTTTCTGGTGCTGCCGGTGGTATTCAGATTCTTCGTCAACGTCGCGCCCGAAGGCGTTGCGGTGATGACTGACGTCGCCAAATATCTCGACTTCGTCCTCAAGCTTTTTCTGGCCTTCGGGCTGACGTTTGAAACGCCGGTGGCGATCGTGCTGCTGGTCTGGAGCGGCGTGGTCACGCCGCAGCAGCTCGCTTCTCATCGGGATTACGTGCTGGTCGGCGTGTTCGGCGCAGCCGCGATTCTGACGCCGCCGGATGTGCTGTCGATGACGCTGCTGGCAGTGCCAACCTACCTGCTGTTTGAACTCGGCATCCTCGCTTCGAAGTGGCTGGG
>CAJCJH010000020.1 GCA_903970615.1 Rhodospirillales bacterium | reverse complement strand
ATGCGCAGGCGGCGAGCGAGCCAATGCCGTTGACGACCAGCGAGCTGCGCGTATCGAAGGCATCACCAGCGGCTTCGGCCGATTCGAGGTTTTGCATCGAGCCGATCAGGTTGAACAGGCCCATCGGCACGATCACCGAGAGATAATCAACGGCGAGCTGCGGTTGCAGCGAGGCGAAAAGTTCGCCGAGCACGGGTACCGGCAGCGATAAATGCGGCGCTGCGGGTGCAGCGCCCGCGGGTGCCAGGCCGGTGAGCCAGCATAGTGCGGCGCCGATGACGATCGAGATCAAACCGGTCGGCAGGCCGCCGCGAAAACGCACGCCGCCGAAGTAGCCGATCAACACGATCACCAAGGTCGTGATGCCGACCAGCGGATGCGCGTAGGCGCGAAACAGGAAGCCGAGCGCGATGAAGCTCAGCGCAATGCCGGCAAGTGTGGAAAGCAGCGCTGCGCGTGGCGTGATGCGGCGGATGCGATCGGCGAACAGCGAGCCGGTCAGTTCGATCAGCGCGGCGCCGAAGCAGGCGAGCAGCCCGGCATGCCAGGCGGCGGTGGCGGGGTCGGAATCGCCCGCGGCCTGCGCCGCCAGTTTCGCCGGCAGCATCACCAGAAACACGAAGGCGAACAGCGAAACGGTGTTGATGCCGTACGGCAGCGCGCAGACATCGCTGCGCGATTCACGCTGTGCCAGCCGGCGCGCGGCCCAGGCGTAATAAAAATTGCCGACCAGCAGCGATACTGCCGCACCTGGCACGATGCGGCCGAGGATCAGCGCATCGGGGAAGTCCAGCACGAAGCGGCAAAGACCGGTGAGCACCAGCAATTGCACGAGGTTATCCAGGCCGAGGCCGAAGAAACCATCGATATCGCCGCGCACCAGCCACGGCAGTTTGGATCGGACATTTTGCATCGTCACTGACAAGCCGTTTTCGTGCCTGTGCCGCCGCGCGAAAACTTACGGACAGGTGTTGACGATGACTCCGCTCTGCAACGCGCCGATACTGGCGGCAATCTGCTTTGCGATCGCATCGATCGCCTGCTGATGACCTTGTGCCAGCGCACTGTAGCCGACGCCGATCGTCTCTGAAACGCTGCTGCTACAGGTGTCCACGAGGTTTTCCTGATCCAGCGGATGGATCGTCCATACCGCGTCGATGCGCGCATAGCTGCCGAGCGCGGAATCGAAGCGCTGCACTTTAAGCGCGATCCGATACGTCTTGATACCCGTGCCGTAAGTCAGGCCGTAAACATCGCGCACGCCGAGCGTGCGGCTTAAATCGGCGGACAAGGCGCTGCGGATTTCAGCATCGATCGGCGCAATCCAGCGATGCGATTCTGCTCGCGTCATCTCGCCGCCGCTTTCGCGCACGACGATCTGCGGCACTTCGACCTGCGCTGGCACATCGACCGGCAATACTTCGATCTGGAATTGCGTGGAAACCGGCGTTGAGCGCTCGGCTGAGGCCGGCACCAGCGTGTAGAACTGCGTCGGCGTGGAGCTGCACGCGGCGATGCCGAGCAGCGATGTTGCGCACAGCAATGAGGATCGGATCAGCATTATTTTCATGGCATCATTTCTGCCCGGCGCTGTCGGCCGGCTCCGGGTCTGGCGTCTTGCCGCGAATCAGCGATTCCGGATGCTGTTCGAGATAGTCGGACAAAGTGCGGAACGAACTTGCGGCGCGGTTCAATTGTTCGAGCGTCTTGCGCGCATCCAGCTGCAAGGGTGCGTTCGGCGCCAGCACGCTTTCATTCAGCGATTCGATCGACTGCCGCGCGTTGCTCAGCGTTTCCTTCGCTTCCGGCACCAGGTCCTTATCCATCTGCTTGAGCAGGCTGTTGGCGCTCTTGAGCGTGTCGCGCAGGTTGGTGCCGATTTCGTCGAACGGCACGGCATCCAGTTTGCGCGCGATGTCCTGCACCTGCGTTTGCAATTCCTGCAGGTTGCCGGGCGCGGTGGGAATTTCCAGTTCGGCGGAGTTGGTATCGCCCTTGAAAGGCTTGGCCGGTTTGATGAAATCGAAGCCGATAAACAACTGGCCTGTCAGAATATTGCCGGAGCGCAGTTGCGCATGCAGGCCGTCGTCGACCATGTATTCGAGCATGCCGGGCCGGCTGATTGCGCTGCGTTTGCGAATGGCTTCGAGTGTGTGGAAGGCGGGTCCGAGACGCTCGGGAAAAATATCGGCGACGACATCGGTATAGAAATCCTTGCGCTGCTCGTCGAAGTCCAGCAGGATCGAACGCACCGAGCCGAGCGTGATGCCGCGGAAATCCACCGGTGCGCCAACGGTGAGGCCGCGGGTGGATTGACGGAAGCGCATGCGCACCGCGATCGGGTCGCCATCCGGCGGTGCGGTGGCGGCGCTTTCATCGTGATACAGCTGGAATTCGGCGTTCTCATCGGCCGGTGATTCATCGTGCTTTTCGCCGGCTTTATCGGCGCCTTTATAGTTGACGCTCTCAAATGCAATGCCACCGGCGACTACGGTTGCCAGCGATTGCGCATCGAGCTTGAAGCCGGAGGCACCGAGCGAAATATCGACGCCGCTGGCGTTCCAGAAGCGGGTCTTGCCGGTGACGAAATGATCGTACGGCGCATCGACGAAAACCTGCACGGTGACGCCCTTGCCATCCTGGTCGAGATCGCTGGCGACGACGCTGCCGACCGGAAGTTTGCGGAAGTAAAGCGGCGCACCGATGGCCAGTGAACCGGCATCGCTGGCGTGGAGGATAAACCGCCGGCCTTTCTGGTCGTGCGTCACTGCGGGCGGTTTTTCCAGACCTTTGAAAGCTTTTTTCGGTTCGCTCGAAGAACCGATATCCACACCAATATACGCGCCGGAAAGCAGCGTGCCGATGCCGGAAATACCGCCGATGCCGACGCGCGGCCGTTCGACCCAGAAGCGCGTATCGGCGACGGCTACATGCTTCGCGCTGTTGCTCAGATCGACATGCAGCGTGACGTGCTGGTGATCCTCGCTCAGCTCCAGTTCCTTGACCTTGCCGATGACGACATCCTTGTAGCGCAGTTCGGTTTTACCGGCTTCCACACCTTCCGCCGTTTCAAACGTGATGGTGATTGCAGGCCCGCTGTTGATGGCGTTGCGAACCACCAGCACGATCGTGGCGAGTGCGGCCACCAGCGGTACGATCCAGATCACCGAAAGTCCCCAGCGCCGCCGTTGATGGCGCTCTGGTTGCGGTGGCTGGGCGCTGTCGAGTGTGGGCATGTCGGTCATGGTTGGGCGGCTGCGGCAGCGTGGATACCCGCTTCGGATGCCGCTTGGTTCGCAGCTCGGGTTTCGGGATTGGCATTGGCATCAGCGTGCGGCGCGGGTGCATCCCACATCAGGCGTGGATCAAAGCTCATCGAAGCCAGCATCGTCAGCACCACGACGGCGCCGAACGCCATTACGCCGGGCAACGGTTGCACCAGTGCGAGCCCGCCGAATTGCACGAGCGTCAGCAGCAGTACCACGACGAACACATCGAGCATCGACCAATGGCCGACGTAATCGACGATACGATAAATGCGCGTGCGTTCGCGCAGTCGCCAGTGCGAGCCGCGCTGCGTGGCGATCAATAACACGGCCAGCGAAATGATCTTCATGATCGGCACGAAAATGCTGGCGATGAATACGATGATGGCGAGATCGTAAGCGCCGTTATGCCACAGCAGCGCAACGCCGGAAAGAATGGTCGAGTCGTAGCGCTCCAGCAATTGCTGCGTGTGCATGATCGGCAGCATGTTGGCCGGAATATAAAGCAGCGCAGCGGCGATCAGGAAAGCCCAGCTGCGCGTCAGGCTGTCGTGTTTTCGGCGCCGCAGTGGTTCATCGCAACGCGGGCAAAAACCTTCCTCATTATTCGGCGGCTGACGGACGACGAGATCGCAGCCTTCGCAGGCGATCAGGCCGAGATCGGATGCTCGCGGCGGCTTATTCATCGGCGCGCGATTCGTAGCGTGTTCACAGGTGTTTTCATCGCGGGCATTTTCATGCGCCCGCCGCCTTGATGCGGTCGGCGCGATCCCACAGTTCGTTCAAGTCGCAGGAATTCAGCAAGGTCAGCAGCAGCGTCAGCGCGGCGAAACCCCAGGTGCCGATGAGCGGCGTTACCGAGGCGACATCTTTCAGTTTCACCACCGCCACCAGCACGCCAAGCATGAACACTTCGACCATCGCCCAGGGATGCATCTGCCGCAAGCTGTGCATCACCAGCCGGAAGCCGGGCGGGATGTGGTGCATCCGCAGTGCGGAAAGCACATAAGCGAACAGACATATCTGCGCGAGCGGGAAGAAAAACACCGTCATTGCCGCGAGCGCGCCGATCGGCGCTGCGCCGGAATCGAGGCTGTCGACAATCGCCTGCCATAAATTGGCCTCGTTGCTGCGGCCTTGCGCTTCGAGCAGCGCGATCGGAAACAGATTGGCGACGACGAAGGCAAACGCGCTGGCGATGGTCAGCGCCAGCATCGCATCGATACTGGCGCGGCGCGCGGAATAAAGCTCAGCCCCGCATTGGCTGCATCGCGCAATTTCACGCCGCGCCAGTGGTGCGCGCTGGTAAACGCTATCGCAGAATTTGCAGATGACCCAGCTTGCTTCGGCCATTTCGTGTTCGCAGTTCGATGCCCTGTTGACCCGCAAACAGGCGATTACGTTCGCTAGAGCCTAGCAAAAATTGCTACCAGGAAATCTTTCGATAAGTCTTTCCAAGAAATTTTTCGTAGCGAGCGCGAGTGCAGATCGGTGCATCGACAGCAGTCGTCGCCTTGCTGCCGTGGTCGATCGAAGGCTGGCGATGATCGACGATCGAGATTACGGCGCCGCGCCCGCTTCGATCTCGGCAACCTGCTTGATCCATTCGGCAAGGTCGACGTAATAACGCCGCAGATCGCAATCCGCGCAACCGCCACCGCAGCAGTCGTAGCCTTCGGGCGGTTGCGGTTTAGGCGGCAGTGAGCGGTTGCGGTCGGTCAACTGGCAGTCAGGGCGACACAGGGCAATGCGCTGATGTGCTCAGGCGCCAGCCGTCAATTCGGCGATCAGCGATTCAAAACTCAGGTTGAAGGAGAGTTTGCGGGCGAAGTCGGTGTTGCGGCGATCCAGCATCTGGTCCGCGATAAAAACACCGGCCAATCCGAAAAATCCGGCCGCGAGTGAACCTACGAAAAAGACAACTGCCAATGAACGTGGGATGTGGGTTTCCATCGGGAACTCCAGAATGTTGCACTGCACCATTTTAAGGTCCGCCCGGAAGATTGCAAGTGCAACTGCGCTGAAGCTCGTGCCTTATGCTGTTTGCGTATGAGAACAGTGATAAAAAGTCGTATCCAAAACTTCGGCGTTTCTTATAAGGTTCAATGACAAAATTATTCGCTCGCATAGCGGCTCGCCGATAATCTGTTTTATCGGGCTCGGCCACGACGGCGACTCACTCACGGCAGCCCAATCACGCGCAGACTTGCAGCTTGTTCCTTGGTTCCTCTTCCATCGACTCACTCTCAATGACTGAATTTGCCAGTACTCGCAACGCTTCCGCCGAGACTAGACGGTCTGAATCGGAAGAACTCGATTTCGACTCGCAGCAGGCCTCTGTCAAAGGTATTCCGGCGCACCTCGTCGTCAACGGCATCGGCATTAAACCGGACGCGGCCTGGGGTCTGATCCAGCAAGGCGCTGCGGCGCTCGTGGACGTGCGCACCGCGGAAGAACGCAAGTTTGTCGGCCATGTGCCGGACAGCCTGCATGTGCCGTGGGCCACCGGCACCGCGATGACGCGCAATCCGCGTTTCGTGCGCGAACTGGAAGCCAAGGTGAAAAAGCACCAACCAGTGCTGCTGCTGTGCCGCAGCGGCAAGCGCTCGCTGTTGGCGGTGGAAGCTGCGCGCAAAGCCGGATTCACGCAAATCTACAATGTGCTCGAAGGCTTCGAGGGCGAGCAGGACGCGCAGCAGCAGCGCGGCCATCAGGATGGCTGGCGTTTCCATGGTCTGCCTTGGGTGCAGGACTAGTGCTTGCAGGATCAGTGGGGATTGAAGGTTTGTGAGCCGCTCCGAAAACGCTGAAGGATCGAATCCGGTGGTACTGGAAAAGATCGTTGCCGAGCTGCGCGCTGAACGTGCGCGCTGGCGCGCGGCGCGCGATCGCGTTGCTGATTTCGGCGACCGCGAATTTCCGTCGCGCGAATCGGTCCGGTCGATCTTCCTGCATCTGCGCGGCGCCTTGTTTCCGCTGCGTCTGGGTCCGGCCGATCTGCGCCGCGACGATGAAGATCTCTACGTCGGTCAGGCACTGGATTCCGCACTGCAAGCCTTGATCGGCCAAGTGCGGCTGGAACTGGCCTTGCGCGAGCGGCGTCAGCATCGGCCAACAGAAGACACAGCGATCGAAGACGCTGCGCGCGCGCTGGTGGCGGAGTTCGCCAGCCGCTTGCCGAGCTTGCGCCGACAGCTGGACACCGATGTCGAAGCCGCCTATCGCGGCGATCCCGCCGCGCAGAGCGTGGACGAAGTGCTGCTGTGCTATCCCGGCATTCTGGCCTTGATCCATCACCGCCTCGCGCATCTTTTGTATACGCTCGGCACGCCGCTGATCGCGCGCATCGGCGCTGAGCTGGCGCACTCGGAAACCGGCATCGACATCCATCCGGGTGCGACCATCGGCGCGCATTTTTTTATCGACCACGGCACTGGCGTGGTAATTGGCGAAACCGCCGAAATCGGCGAACGCGTGCGTATTTATCAAGCCGTAACGCTCGGTGCCAAGCAGTTTGAAACCGAAGCCGATGGCTCGCTGAAAAAAGGCCAGCCGCGGCATCCGATCGTCGAAGACGACGTGGTGATTTATGCGGGCGCGACGATTCTCGGCCGAATTGTTATCGGCAAAGGGTCGGTGATCGGCGGCAATGTCTGGCTGACGCGCGATGTGCCGCCCGGCTCGCAAGTGTTACAGGCGCGCTCCACGCAGGAGGCTCCTCAAGTGCGCGCTAAAAATGGAATATCGAAAGATTCCAAAGTCATTTGAAATTCTTTCTCGATTTTGACGCCAGCGATTACGCTGCACCCGCTAAAAACTTTGCGATGATCCAATTTGCTGTTGCCCGGCTGATGTCGAAAAGTTCTCGGCTTGCTGATCCCACTTGATTTCTCAAAGCGCAGGAGTTTTACATGGTTGAATCCAACGCCCCCGCCACGCTGGGCGATGTTGGCGCACACAAGCTTGCCAATACGACCAAAACCAATGCGCAGCTGTCGATCATTACGCCGCGCTGGCTTACTCATCTGCTGCAATGGCAGCCGGTGGAAGCGGGCGTGTATCGCGTCAACAAAGTCAGAAATCCTGCGGACATCCGCACCGCGTGTTCGGTCACCGATGGCGGCGAATTGCCTAATTCGTTCATCGATTACGACGAAAATCCGCGTGAATATTGGCTGCGCCAAGTGGCGACCAAGCTCAATGTCCACACACGCATTTCCGATCTTTATTCCAGCCCGCACGACCAGATCAAGGAACAGCTGCGGCTGATCATCGAGACGATCAAGGAGCGTCAGGAAAGCGAACTCATCAACAATCCGGACTACGGCCTTCTGGCGAACGTGGCCGAAAGCCAGCGCATTTTCCCGCTCAGCGGCGCGCCCACGCCGGATGATCTCGACGAACTGCTGACCAAGGTCTGGAAAGAGCCCGCGTTCTTCCTGACGCATCCGCTGGCGATCGCCGCCTTCGGCCGCGAATGCACGCGCCGTGGCGTGCCACCGCCGACCGTCAGTCTGTTCGGCGCACAATTCCTCACCTGGCGCGGCATTCCGCTGGTGCCGAGCGACAAGGTGCCGGTGGCTGACGGCAAAACCAAAATCCTGCTAATCCGCGTCGGCGAGAAGCGGCAAGGCGTTGTCGGTCTGTTCCAGCCGGGCACGCCGGGCGAGCAGATGCCTGGCCTGTCGGTGCGCCTGATGGGCATCGACCAGCACGCGATTGCCTCTTATCTGATCACGCTCTACTGCTCGCTCGCGGTACTCACCGACGATGCGCTGGCGGTGCTGGAAGATGTGGAAGTGAGCAAATTTCACGACTATCCGGATACCTACAAGTAGCGCATTCGGTCGCCAGTCGATAACCCGCTGATCGTCATTCGATGACCACGCTGCCCACTACTTCAGACGCAAGCGGCCTGCCCGATATCGGCGGCTTGACCTTGCTGGCGAACCAGCTGTTCAACGCATTGCCCGGCGTCAGTCTCGGGCAAGAAGCCGCGCCCGCGGCACCGAGCAAGCCCGCAGTGTTCGGCGCGCCGCCATTGCCAAGTGCGCCGACTTTCGCGCAGGCCAATCTGCTGCCACCCGCAACTTCGCTGGCATCGCCTTCACTGACGCCGCCGATGACAGTCTCGCTGCCGGCTGCCGCCGCGTATCTGGCGCCGCCAACCTTGATCACGCCGCGTGTATTGCCGACGCAAGCGCAGTCCGCCGATGCGCCCGCTTTCGCCAGCACCACGGCGCCGGTGCTCGGCCGCGCCAACGGTCCTGCGCTCGGCGTGCCCGAAGCCTATGCCGCGAATGCTCCGGCTGCGCCGCTGTTGCCGACATTGACCGATGTCGCACTGCCGGCTTCGTCCGGCGATGTTTCATCGATCGGCGCTGGAAGCGCGCCGCCATCGGTTCCGAATTCAGGCCCGTCCGGTAGCCCGTTTTATTTTATCGGTGAAGAAAGCCGCTATTCGAACACCTCACCAACTTCATCGCTGTTATCGTCCGCCACCGCGCCTGCAGCAAGCAATGCTGTCGCACCCAGCGTGCCCGCCGCGCCGCCATTGCCGCCGGGACTCGGCGACGCTGCGCTGCCTCTGGTCGGCAAGCCGGTCAGCCTGCCGAGCACGCCGTATTACTTCGTCGGCGAGAGCAGCAGTTATCCCGCGGCCTTGCCGAAAGGCGCCGAAAAAGATTCATTAAAAAATTCGTTCGCGGCGCAGCCATTAGCCTTGCACGGCGATCACGCGCTCGGCAGCGCGCGTCCGGCGGCCAATGGACCCGCGCCTGCGACGCCGGAGAAATCCGCATCGATGCCCAGTTTTTATTTCAACGAGTCGGCTACCGCGCCGCACAGCAGCGAACCGCCGCGAATTCCGGCAGGCCGCGGTGCGTTTGACGTGCAGGCCGTGCGGCGCGATTTTCCGATCCTGCGCGAGCGCGTCAACGGCCGGCCGCTGGTCTGGTTCGATAACGCCGCGACCACGCAGAAGCCTCAGGCGGTGATCGATCGCCT
>CAJCJH010000019.1 GCA_903970615.1 Rhodospirillales bacterium | reverse complement strand
TGAGGCGGCTCGGCTGGGGTTTACCAATGGGGCGTTTGAGGAATCGGTCGATGAGGCGGCGGCGGTTGTGGAGGAGTTTTTTCCGGAAGCAGCGGATGAGTCGGAGCAGCTGAAAGGGTCGAGGGGGTTGAGGGAGAAGTTGGAATCTAGGTTGTAGTTTGCGAATCGATGTCTTCTGCTTCGACGATACACAGGCCCGGCTCGCGCTTGCGCGCTGCTGGGCTTTTTTCTTATCGCCGCTCAGCTTTTGAGTGATCCGTCAGCAGTTCAGCAGCGGATGTCTTAAGCGCCTTCGCCAGCCGTTCGATGTTGTAGATTGTCACGTTCTTCTCGCACCGCTCGATCATCCCGATATACGTGCGATGCAGCCCGGCCTTCTCGCTTAATTCTTCCTGGGACAAGCCAAGGTCCACCCGGTACTGCTTCACGTTAGCGGCGAAGACGCCCACAAGGCGAGACTTTTTGGGATCGGATGGCATTCCCAAAGCGTCTGACTTTGCATACTACAATTCGAAATACTACGATTAGCATATTGCACAGGTTTTTAGCGCTTACGATCTTCTACAACCAAGGCAGTCATCTAATTTCTGCGGACACGTCGCAAAAGAATGCCTCGCGTGACACAACCTGTCCAGGCTGCCGGTTAACGTTGTTCAAGCGAATCGCGAAGGGTCGAAACGGCATCAATATGAGTAACGAATCATTGGAGCGCGCTAGATGAAGCTGATGATGATTGTGCTGCTGTACGTTGTCTGCGTTGTTCTCATTCGGAGTGTTCTTCTGAAGTTGTTTGGGGGCAGGAATCCTTCCGAAAAGCTTATTCAGGTCATCACTCTGCTGGCCATTTTCTGGCCAATCGGGCCTGAGATTGCAGTGCTCGGCTTTTTTTATTTGGTGGTCAAGGCGTTTGTCGCGTTTTGTCACCAAAACCAGAAACTGCCCGAAAACCGGACTTGATCGAATCGTTGAAAGCGATTCGGGTCATCCCACCTAACATCCATTCTCGACCTGTGCGCGAAAACGAACACGACCGTCTGGCATGGCGGCTTTGCGACATCCTCCAGCGGTTTAATAATGGCGAACAACTCGACATTGATGAACTCGCCGCCGAATACGGTGTACATCGGCGCACCGTCCTGCGCGATCTGACGGAACGCTTCGCCTTCCTGCCGATCGAGAAGACCGGCAAGCGCTTCGCGCTCGATCCGGCCTTCCTGGGGCGGATGAGTTTTCGGGATGTCGAACGATTCGCTGCACTGGCTGGGCTAAAGGGTCTGTTCCCGGTGCTCGATAACGAATTCTTCCGCGAGCTATTCGACACCCGGCTACGGGACACTTTCAGCATTCACGGTCCCAGCCATGAAGATTTACGCTCCAGGCTCGCCGATTTCCGCACGCTGCAACGCGCCATCAGCGAGCGTCGCTGTTTGCGTTTTACCTACGCCAAGGAAGCTGAAACCAAGCAGGTCGAAGCACAACCCTACCGCCTGATCAATAACAACGGGGTCTGGTATCTCGCCGCCGTCAACGATGGCAAATCCAAAGCCTATGCCTTCGGCAAGCTCCGCGCGCCCGAACTCATGGAAACAGGCTTCACCGCCGACGCCACCGTCGTCCAGATGCTGGACGAGGAAGACAGCATCTGGCTGAACACACGGAAAACCGAAGTGGTGCTGACCGTGGCCGCACCGGCCGCCGTTTACTTCCGCCGCCGCAAGCTCATCGCCAGACAGGTGATCGAACAGGAACTGGAGGGTGGCTGCTTGCTGGTTTCGGGGAAATTCGCGCATCCCAACCAGATCGTGCCGATCGTGCGGTACTGGCTGCCGCATGTGCGGATCGTCCGCCCGGAGGCATGGCAGGACGAACTGGAGATTGGGTTGCGGGGATACCTGGCACAGCCTCGCCTGACCTGCTCATCGAATACTTCCGGAGTTCACGCATGATCGGCAAGAAATTCAAAGTTCACTACAGGATGCAAGGCAACGACCAGGTCGTTCGCATCGTCGATGTCGCAGCAAGCTCTGCCTCTCAAGCCAAAGAGATCGTAAAAGGCAGAAACAGCGGCAAGGCAAAAATCATATCCGCTGTGGAGATCCGGTGAATCGCCATGAGCGGTTGTGCGTATCGGTCTGCCCGACGCTGGGCACTCTGCCGTGACTGACGTAATTGAGATGAGATTCGGGGCGAATCAGGGACGACCATGAATCATTCTGGAGATCAAACGGACGTCATCATTTTTTTTGCATTACATCTATTTTTTTATCCAGCGAGTCTTGCATTCAGAAAGAAGATCGATGGCGCTGGAGCGGTGCTGGTTCTGAATCTCTTCGGGGGATGGACATTTATTGGCTGGGTCATCGCTTTGATGAGCGCAGTTAAGGCAAACTCCAGGAAGCAATACACGTTTGACAGCGACAACTTTAATTTCTCTAAAAAGAACGTCAGCCGAGATCGTAAGCTCGATGTGCTGGTTAATCTTGCAGATAAAAATCAAAAAGAATCCCAGCTCATTCAGCAGAAACTTGCGGCGCCCTCCACGGCGCTGACCTTTGGCAAACAGCTAGGCGCCATCGTGATGTGCCCGATTGTTGCCTACATCACATTTTGGGTGACGCACGATATCGGCTTTTCCGATTCGGCGGGCGGAATTCTCGCGGTAATCGCTGTCATCCACACGTTTCTGTATCCGTTCAAGAAACGCTACATATTCGAGCCGGAAAACAGAAACAAAATGGAGCAGCAGCTCCAGTTCCTGAGAAGTACCTTGGCCGAGTATGGTCGGATTTATATCGATCTGATAACGCCCGACCTGCCCCACATCCATGCACTTGGCTTGATGTCCGTGGACGACATCCGTTCTAAAGTGGGCGCGGTCAAGGGATCGCCTTTCTTATTGGCGTACCTGCTGAATCATGAGGTCTCGCAGGGACACATGGAGAGCATCCAAACCCGTCTTCCCGGCGCGGACCAGTCCGTGATCTTCAAGAGCATGCTCAATTCCGAGCCCGACACTCGGGCGTACGAAAGAATTGAGCTGGACATTTCCTGATCCGTTAAACAGCTGAGAAATCAATCATGGGAATCGGCAAGAAATTAGACGACTCAAACGCACCTGGTGCCGCCGAGCAAATTGCAACGCCGATCCAGGAGTCAACGGCAAAATCAGGCGTGCCTGCGCGCTTTGAAACGATCAAGCCGCTATATCGCCTGGGCGACCTGATTGTGTCAGGGGAAACGCGCTCGTCGCTGCTGGATTTTCTGGCGTTCAAGGCGCATTACGACAAGGTTTTCGACGGTTGGGGGCTTTCCGAGACGCATAAATATCACCGCCAATCGTCGATCAATTTCCACGGAGCTCCGGGAACCGGCAAGACCACCGCCGCCCATGCGGTGGCGTTCGAAATGGAACAGGATTTGATCCTGGTGAGTTACGCCGAAATCGAATCCAAGTACGTCGGCGAAACTTCGAAAAATTTGGTTGCCCTGTTCGATCAAGCCAAGAACAGCGGTGCCATCATTTTCTTTGATGAGGCCGATGCAATTTTGAGTCGGCGCGTCACCAATATGTCGAGTTCTACGGATGTCAGCGTAAACCAAACGCGCTCTGTGCTACTGACCCTGATGGATCAGCATAGAGGCATGGTGATCTTCGCAACCAACTTCATGGAGAACTACGATCCGGCTTTTATTCGAAGAATCATCTCGCACATCCATTTCACGCTGCCAGATACGGATGCGCGGCGGCAACTCTGGGCCAAGTTTATTCCACCCAAGATGCCGGTCGAGATCGATGTCGAGAAGCTGGTCTCGATGTCCGAGGGCTTGTCCGGGGCGGAGATTTCGAATTGCGTCATCAAGTCTGCCCTGTCGGCCTCACGAAGGGCGCGCTCCGCGGTGAGCATGGAAGACTTTGGGCGGGCAATCGATGAAATCTTGGCTGGAAAGCGGGCAAATAGCGGTCTCAAACAACGTGGATCTACCACTACGGAGCGTCACGTCCCTGAAGACTATGTTCGAGAACAAATTGGCGATACGCGCGTTAAGGAATTGATGAAATGATCCCGGTAATTATTCTGGCGGGTGCCGCAGTTATCGGCGCCGTTGTCTTGGCTGCGTTCTGGAAAGAAATTCGGGCATGGCTAGGTAAGGTCTGGGAGAAGCTTCCCCCGGTGGTGAAGGAGCAACTTCAGGGTGCCAAGGCGTATCTAGAGAAAGTCGAATCAACGATGAAGAATGTTTTTTATTACTACTCATACGACAAGGAAAAGCAGCAATGGACAGAAACCGTTGTTTCGCGTGAGGTGTCGCCCCAGTCCATTCCCGAAGACATTCTGAAAAAAATGAACGATCGCGCCAAGCTCGACATCACCAGCGATGTCGAGCAGCAACTGACCTTAGCCGCCTGAGCGCCATGCCATGAAAAAGAATTTCATTGATGGCTTTGTAGGAAAATTTATCAGCAATGAGGTTCGCGGAGTTCTTTCGCAGTTGGACTTGCTGCTCGATACGCTGAACGAGCATCACAAAATCGAACCGGTTTCAATCGATGCTTTTGTTTCTCGATTTTCCGACGATACGGATCGGTTGATCATCAAACTACAGAAGTCGGAAGGTATCGCTTTTGTTGGCGGACACGTCGTCGTTAAAGCGCTACAGAACGATCCAAAATCATTTCAGCTAGGTCTCGATCTTTATTTCACTGACAAAGATGGCAAGGTGATTCTCAAGGGACTGACGCAGAAGCTGCCCTGCTTGTTGCTGGATGAAAGATCGCTCGCTGATATTCGGGCAAAGCGAGAGATCAAGTTCGAGGTTACGGAGCCAGATCAGAGTAAGGGGACGTAGACGGAATTTTTAATTCGAAGTTTGTGCAATCGACGATGTAGTCCAGGCTGGTCTTGCGACTTCAACTTGGGGGCGGATCAAAGCAGTATCTAGCCGCCTGTTTCAGGCTGATTTTAGCCGTCGTTTCAAGTGATTGTATCCGGCCACTGCGACTGCGAGTGACATAGGGTTTCTGGTAGCCGAGTCGGCTACGATCGTGTGAAACGGGGTGTTAGCGTCATGCCGATCACCGGCTCCAATCCCCTATTAATGACGGTGAGCCGGCTAGGCATCCTACATAGGTATATTTAAGACTGTTACAACATTGCACGCTTCTAGCCTAGCTGAAAGCTGCTCGTCTCGAACAGTCGCTTCGGCCTGGTTAGCGCCCGTCGAGGGTCAGTTGAGTGCCAGAAGCGGACGGTCATAATTGCAGCTTCAAAGCGCAGCATCGGCACGCGCCTGAGCTGGCGCATGGGTCCCAGATGTCGAAGTCATCCATCGGGCGCGATTAAGAAACCGGCTACATGCTCAGTTGGCGCGTAACGTGTAGGGCGGCAGCAAACTCTGATTTCTTGTGGGCGGAGAACCAGAGCGGAATCTGAGGCTCTTCATCTGCAAGTCCAATGTGGCATGAATGGGACCGCCATGAAGTGGCCGCATGACCTCTGCCAAGACCAGCGTTGCAGCCAATGAACCAACGAACGGCGTAGCCACGGCGCGAGAAGCCAGCTGTGTTATTCCACAGAGATCATCGCGCTCTTCTGCAAGTTTTTTGTACGTATCGCTCAATTCGACTCCGGCCTGGACTGCTGTATCCGCAGTCCAGATTTGCGTTGGCGTTTTTGAGCCAGGAAACGTGTGCGTTCTGATGTTGCGGAAATCTCTGTAGCCGCTGCCCAATCCTGCTTCGACGGCGAAGGAAAATCCTGCCGTTTCGAGGTCTCTGCGTGCCGTCGGGTTGTCAACCCCGAAAAGGACCGTCGTGGGCTCGTCGACCATCAATTGATGGTGGGGGCCAAAGCGGCGCTCGACGAGGGCCGTCGTAAAGCCTGCTGCTTCTAAGCGCTGAGCGACGACACGGACTTTCTTTTTTTTCAGGTCAGCAGCTGAGAGCAACATGCACGTGCTGAGGTTCGATTTCGCTGCCTTATCGAAGTCTTGAAGAACCAAGTGTGGACGTGCATCAGACGGATACGGAAGCATCCCCAGCATCCAGGCGTACGCTTGGCCTAGATGCCCCAGCCCCACGAGCCACAAAGCCTGCGGAAGATAGGAAAGAGCAGGGCCTTGATGTACTTCGTCGCGCCCGTCCGTGACGGCGAGTGGGTCCCAAAGCGACAACCCGAAGCTGCGGTGCCCAGCGTCGGGTTGGTCTCCGCGAATGTGTGAGAACGCCTCATTGACACCCAGGGCAGCGGCGGCGACACCGGCAAGTGGATTGTCATTTGTGCAAATCAAGGGGGTGCCAGCAGAAGCTGGGGCAATGGAGCAGCGCCAGTGGTCCCAGCTCAGCTGTACGCAGAAGGGTGGTGGCATGGTCGGTGCTGTCGATCCAATTACCAGGGTCGGCAAGTCCGTATCAGCACTGCTGACCACCGTGCCGCCGAGTTCTGCGATCACGTACCTTGCCTCCCGTCCCTCGTAAAGAGGTACGCGAAGCACAGAGTTGAGGTCTCCATACACCTCAACTCCGCCCAGGAAGGCGCGCGCTGCCGTGTTGAGGGCCGTCAGGAAGCAGGCTTGACCAGCCAGTGTCTCCGCCCAGCCCGAGCCAGCGTGAAGGCGCAAGCGATATCGAGCAAACAACTCGACCGCTTCTTCCGGGGAAGATACCTCCCCTGCGTCCAACGCCATCTTGGCTAGGCGGTGCATGGAGTCCGCGTCGAGCGTGGTCATTGGTGTCTCCAAAATCAGCTAAGTCGCACGAGCTGGCTGACATCGGAACCCGAAAAAGCGATCCATCTGTGCTCGCCTTGGTAGACGTAAAGGCCCAAATCCTGGAGGCAGACATTGCCTTGCGCGAATTGAGGCACGATGAGAGCAACGTGACCCTTGATCGCGATCATGGGATTGGCGCGGTCCGAGCGGCTCTGGCCCGGCCCGAAGCGATGGGTATGCACGTCCGCAACGACAGCAACGCCCTCCGAGCGACAGAACTCCCAGAGTTTGGAAAAGCTGGCCGCGCTCAGGGTGACGTAGTCGTTGTGCAGTGCGTCAGCCTGTAGTTGTTCGTAAGGGAGGAAACGCGTCATCACACGGCGGCTTTCGCTCTTGTGCCCAAGCAGGAAGGCGCCACTCTCACGGACGCCAGCACCCTGCGTACGCAAATGCGCGAAAAGGTCGGCCCAGACCTGCGCCGGTGCCTCAAGCAGCGGCGCAGACATAGTCCCGGCTTTGAAGAAGTTCATGGACAACCTCCAGATAGTGGCTGATGCCCTTAGTGGGCTTCCAAATGAGCTGCGGATATTGAGATATCCACCCGTCATGACCGACGAAGCTGTCACGGTCACAGGGGATGTAAAGCGCGTCGCCGTTCTTCCAGTCCGGCCGAAACGCCAGACGTAGACGCTCGCCGCCGCTGGGCCACTTGTCGAACGGGAGACGGCTGCTCGATGCCAGGTCCCAGAATGTTCCCGTCGGCGGTGTCGCAGGGAAGCCGCTGCAGTTCAGACGCAACGTGTACTCGCGGCAGTCGCGGGCGATGACGCTCACATAGAGGTGAGGCCACTCTAGCTTTTTGAACTGCCAGCGATTGCGATCCTCTCCTGAAAGGAAGCGCGCCGACGCAAGGTCGGCACGCAGAGCTTGCTCATCCGGTGCCATTGCCGCCCTCCTGATTAGCCGTTGATGCGGTGCGCCGGCACCAGATCGAACGTCACCGAGCAGTGCGGGCACTTCGTGAGCGTGCCGATGTGGGTGTCGACATCCGGCTGTTCGGTGGTGCCGGCAACCTGCAGCACGTGCTCGGCGACGTCGCCGGGCGCCATCCCCAGCTTGTGGCCAGCCCACATGCGGACGCGGCCCACAGTCGTCGCCGGGCGTAACTGGTGGTGAACGATTTCCGTCCCGAAACGCACATGAACTTCCACGTGCTTGCAGCGATGCAGGTGCAGCCGGACGCCGTGCTCCTTCTTCAGGTGCTTGATGTGTGTCGCGTGAGCATGTGCGTCGTCGTCGTCGTCGTCGTCCTCGATCGACAGCGTAAGCTCGGTTGCGTCGGTGCCGGGCGGCAGCAGCGCAAGGGCAACATGCTTGACCTCGTCGATAGTGGCAGCGTCATCGACTTCGACGAGTTTGACGTCGGGGAAGTGTTCCGATTGGATGTAGATGCGGGTTGGCATTTCTGGTCTCCTACTCACCTTGGTAAGCCGCGCGGGATGCGCCGCTTATAGGTGGTAAGTCGCAGGACGCCCTGGAAATCGGAAGTGGTTGGAATGTTCGACTTAGGCTGGGCAGTACACGAAATGCCTGCACTTAGGGCATTCCCACTGATTAGGGCTAGCTGCAAAGTGTCCCGACATGAGTCCCTGTGCAATCGACACCAGATTGAAGTTATCCGGGAGCCGACCGTAAGGGGAGACCGATTCCTCAGAGCCTGTGCTCAGTACGAAAAGTTGGCCCTGAAATGAGCGCCCCGGATAGGCCTCGGACAGGTATTTCAGAATCCACTTCATAGCCTTGTTTTGCCGTGACAGCTTGCCCGAGGGTTTGGCGCGTACGAATTCAATAGTGACAACTGACCCTGACTTTCTGACGCGGTGAGGTGATACGGACATACGAATGTCTGCGCACTTAATCTCGAAGGGCTTCGCCATCGCAGCGCGTTGCGCTCCTAACCAAATACGCCCGGTCGCCAACAACTGATCTGCATAGGCTTTCAGGTGAGGCAAGGAGTCATTGAAGGCTGGTCCCAATGATGCGAGTACCCTGTCTACTTCTGGCGGCGCCACTCCTGGCTCCTGGCCGTAAGGAGCGAAAAGCTCACGCATGACTGCTCCCTCAATCAGTGCGGCTGGGTGCAGTCCGGCAGCCGGGCTAAGCTCCTTGATGAAGTCGTAGTAGTAGCGCCGCGGACACACCCTATAAGAGAGGAAGCCGGTTAGCTCATATGCTGCGGTTGCCGGTCTGGGCGCGCAGACAGATGGAGACACCGCAGGCTTGTGCGCGACGGCCGTGCCCTGAACCTTCTCGAATAGATGTGCTGCGCCGCTGATGGCCGCGACGCACGAGGCGTCATACATCCCTCTGGTTTCGTAGAGTACTAGATGCTCTTTGGCGCGAGACAGAGCGACATAAAGCTTATTGGACGCCTCGCTTTGTTCCTCGAATCCGTCGGTGGAAGCAACAGAGCTAAGGAGGGAGTGGGGGAGAAGTTCAGAATCGACGCTCTTGCGGAAATGTCTGGCATCGATGTCGACCAGGTGTACGGCCTCGAACTCCAAGCCCTTGCTTCCGTGAATCGTCATGACTGCCACCGCATCGAGGCTATCAGCCTCTGGCGGAGGGATGCGTAGTTCCCGGTCGTCGCCTACGCGCAGGCGGCGTCGCAAGCGTGTGATGAAGCTGCCAATAGTCTGGTACGCACAGCCGCCATCGGGAACGCGCAAATAATAAATGAACTGCCAGAGCGCAATCCGACGAGTGATATCAAGAATGTTGCTGCCGGCGAGGTGCGGACGAAGTATTCCTGTTCGGTCGAGTAGCAGCGTGCATGCGACGTCCCACGGAGAATCCGTGGAGGCGAGGTCTTCAAATACTGAATCCCAACGCTTGAGAGCTGCTTGCCCTGCGGTGGAAAGCCCTGGGGGAGGCGCAGCAATCCAAGAGAGAGGAGCTGGTCGCTTCGCCCTACACCAACTCAATAGCATTTCCACATCGTTAGGCGGTAGATCGAGGCCAGGAAGGCGGGAAACACGAATCAGTCCACTGCCGGACCTATCGATGAAAAGCTGTAGCAGCGTTAACAGGTCCTTGATCTCGGGACGCTGGAAGATGTCGCCAAGATGCAGGACAGGCACACCCGCGGCATTCAAAGCGTCCGCTGCTGCGCCGCAGGTCTCATGGGTGCTCGCAAGTACGGCTTGCCCTCGGTATGCCAAACCTAGACCGTGGATGCGGCGTACGTTGGCCGCGAGTTCCCCATGAACAATGTCGTCATTTGCGCACTGAATATGGCGCGGCTTGACGCCGCTGCTTCCGCGCACGGGCGCCACGTCATCGAGCGGGAGTACCAGCTGAAGAGGGTTGCCTTCACGGCCTGTGTGCTCGAATACGCGGATGACCTCCGCGTAGCTGCGCCGATTCTCATTAAGAGGGAAGGTTTTGTGCTTGGGGAAGTCGTCGGCGAAACGCACGATATTGCGCATAGACGCGCCACGAAACCGATAGATAGCCTGTCTTGCATCACCAACCACCCAAAGGCTCGTGGCATGGCTCGCGAGAGCTTTCACGAGCTGGGCACTCGCTCGGTTCACGTCCTGATATTCGTCAACAAGTATGTGCTTAAACCGTTTCACGCTTGCTGCGTGCTTGGAATATTTGTTGGTTAGCGCGAGTGCGGGAAGCATGACCAGATCGCCCATGTCGACGAGGCTGTCATTGGAACTGAGCCTCGACTCATAACACTTGTATAGCTTCACGACATCGCGTTGCTTGGCCAACGCTTGCGTCGAGGTTTTCTGCGTCGACTTCTCGACTGCTGCTGAAAACCCTTCAGCATCCGCCAGTTCGTCCTTAGCGCGTTGAATAGTCGAAACCACTTCCTTGAGCCAGTCGAGTGGATCTCCGAGCGGATTGAAGGCTTTCAGATCCAGGCCATAGATGTGCGGCTCAAGAACCGCAATTTGCGCCATCTTGTCGGCGACCCCGAAGCGCGGCTGCAGCTGAAATTGGTCCGCGTTCTTCCGTAGAAATTCCATACCAAAGGCGTGAAACGTACCGACCCAGATGTCATGCGCGTTCGCGACGCCAAGCTGTTGAAGGCGATCGACAAGCTCCCGCGCAGCCCGATTTGAAAAGGTAAGCAGCAATAACTCCCCGGGCTTTGCACCGGTTGAGAGGAGATGCTGCACCCGCATAAGCAAAGTGGCCGTCTTGCCGGTGCCTGGTCCAGCCACTATGAGGGACGTTTTCTCCGACGACGTGGCCGCAGCCACCTGTTCCTTGGTGGGCTTAATCGGCGCGGCGGGCTCGCCACTGTCCTCAAACGCCTCAGGGAGCAGCAATCCGTCGAGGAGCTGCTGGCGAACCAGCTCCAGAGGTAGATCCAGATCATTTGCCAATTCCGACGCGGTATTTCCAGCGAGAAACAGCGCGCGGGCGACATCTCGGGGAAGAAGAAGCTCTCTTGCAAAAATGTTCGCCTGGAGTTCAGCCCGCTCCCGGGCGCCATAGGCTTCAATCTTTTGCGATCCAGAGGCGTCGCTCTCTTCGGGATTGAAGTTGGAGTCGACTACTTTATGGCACCCGTCGTGGCCATCGTGATGAAGTTTCCAATGTCCGAACTCATGCGCTATGAGAAATGCACGCTGCTCGCTCGACACGTCGTTGCGCACGACGATTTGCCGGAATGTGCGCACTAAGACAGCGTCAGCAGTTCCTAGGGCTTCGTCGTGAGGGTCGGCGTCAGCGATGTCGAAGTCTTCAGCGTCTTCGGCGGCCACGGCATCGATAACGTCCTTTGATGGAATGCCTGAAGACGCGTTCTCTTTGAACAGAGTTGTCCGCAACTGCATGGCAGTAAACCGAGCCCTCTGAAACGGGGTCATCAAACATTCTCCCTGTCCTGGAGCGCTAGTAGGCGCTGTCTCTCGTCGCTACTGACCGACAAGGAACGCACCGCCTGTTCCCAACTTTCTTGAGCTGAAGTACTAGGACGTATGGTGGCGCTGTAGCTTTTGGCGCCTGCGAGGTTTGGCTCGAAGCATTGTTGGAGCGCGGCAGATGCCGTCTTGAGATAGTGCGCGAGGTCGTTCACTACCCTGTGCGGCACGTCAACAATGCTCTTGGTGAGAATCTTGGTCAGAAGTAGCGTAGACGAACCTAGTCCCGCAGCAACGGCCGCATTCTTTAGGCGGTTGCCTGATAACGTCTGGATAGCTTTGCGGGCTGCTTCCGCATCCGAATTGGCCGCACTCGAAGGCTTAGCGTCTACCTCATGTAGACAGTTAAGTACGAAACTTTGAAGACGCGAAACGGAAGCGTCAGATACTTCGACGAGCTCCGCGCTATCGAATTCCGGAGAAGCCTCATACGAAGACCAGAGCGCTGCGAACTCCAGGATATCCTCGCGATATTTCGGATGAGCTTCGCATGCGCGAAGCACCATGCTGGCGGACGGTTTGTCAGCAGAAAAGAAGAACTCGTCCAACACCTCGTCAAGTGAAGGCCTAGCGGTCTGGGATGTCATTGGGTGAACTCCTTCCGCACTTTTTCGAGGGCGGAATTTTTGTAGGTGTTGATGGTTCTAGGCGTCACCTTGAGCGCGGCGGCGATGTCCTTGATCGCCATGTCTTCGACGTAGATCATCGTGTAGACGTAGTGCTCACGCTTGGTTAGGAGGGCCTGTAGTTGAGCAGCCACTTTGGCGTGCTCCTGCTGAGTGGCAATGGCGTCGGCCGGATTCGCATCCTGTCGAAGTGCCGTGATAACGCGGATCGTTCTCTCCGGATCATCGTCGTCGTCAGACCAGTCCATCGCATCCAGACTCTCTTGTTTGCTCCGCTTTTTTGCGAGTAGGCGCTTCTGGAAGTCGATCGCGCGTCGCGCAAATAGTTGCCCAAAGTATTTTTCGGCATGCGCCGCGTCCTTCGGTCTTTTGATCAAACATTCCCAGACGAACTGGGACAATTCCTCAGCGACCTCGTCGAGGTTGCTGTAAATCCCTGGGTAGATCTTGCTGCGGACTGAGAAGCCTTTGGCTAGGGCTACCAAGCGCCTAGAGAGCGCGTTTGCGAGTAGCCCCACACGCTGCCCCTTGTCTCCGCCCATTCGGGCTCGGCAGAACATGCGGAATATCTGTTCATTAGAGAGGAATAGGGTGTCGTTTTTCCAATCGTTGCGCGCTAGCCTAACGCGCAACGATTGGTCATCGAGGCCTTCGATCTCAGTATCGGATGCCGGCGTGTCCATCGTTTTTTCCAGGTGGTGATGTGAACGCTTAAGTTCATTCGGTCTCTCAGTGTTCCCCCTAAGCCAGTAAGTCGCAAAAGACTGTCGAGATCGGAAGTGCCCGGCACCGGTGCACCCGAGTTGCAGCGGCTTGGCAAGCGACAACTCGATAGAACTGCCGACATGCGTCGCCCCGAGTGAATGGCAACATAACTATATAAGCCATTGCATTTATTGGAATTTGTCGCGGTCATACCCTTGTTGTTGGTTTAGAAGGCACGTCCCAGCGCTCCAAGAATTATTGTTACCAGAGGCAATGGAGTTGCAAGTGGCCCGATGAGCGGTGCTTAGCTTTCCAACAGCAGGCGTAGACGGAAGCGGGGGCTCCCCCTAGCGATGGCGAGCAATGAGTGCTTTGGGCTTAAACAGAGTAGATTCGGCGACGGTCAGCTTTGGGCTGAGGCTGTGTGAAAACCGGCTTTGGCCGACGGCGAGGCAACGTGCCGTGGTAGGCCGGCCCTGGATTTCGGCCATGCCCAGTATTTCTCGTCGCGAATCGGTGCGCCGGGTTCTAGGCCTTCATCATCTGTATGGTTTGTTGCAGTCCGAGGATCTGCATCACTCGTTTCAGGTTGTAAGCGAGTACATGCAAGCTCATCTCCGTGCCCACTTTGGAGATGGTTCGGGTGAGAAAGTGCGTTGCACCCATCCAGGACTTGAGCGTTGCATAGGGATGCTCGACGGTCTGGCGTCGTAATCGTGCGATCTCCGGCATGCGATCCAGCCGCTCTTGCATGCTGTCGATCACTGCCTCGCTTTCCCATCGCGTGATGCGTCGGTACTCACCCGTCGTGCAGCGCGATTTGATCGGGCAGCGAGGGCACGCCGAAGGCCAGTATTTGTGGAGCACCAAACCTTTCTCGACCGTCTCGAAGCGACGGATCGCGCGTTGTTTCGCGGGGCATTCGTATTCGTCCGTCTCAGGGACGTAGTGAAAGTCTCGCTTGTCAAAAAGGCCCTTGGCCCGGTTGTTCGACGTCATCGTCTTCGGTACCAGAGCGGTGATCCCGCTCTGCTCGCAAGCAAGAATTTCTTTGCCGCTGAAGTACCCGCGGTCCGCCAAGACCGTGAGTTCGGTGCTGCCAATCGCCTCTCGGGCTTTGATCGCCATCGACGCCAGCTGTGTGCGGTCATGCCCCAGGTTGGTGACCTCATGCGCGACGATCAGGTGGTTCTTCAGATCGACCGCCGTCTGGACGTTGTAGCCGACGATGGCGGTGCCTTTTCCGCTGGTGGCAATGCAACGTGCGTCGGGGTCGGTCAGTGAGATCTGACCGTCGGTGGACGCCTCAATCTGAGGCTCCAGTAAAGCCAGGTCTTTCATCCGGGCCCGGATGATCGTGATCTTGTTTTTGATGTGGCTGACCCGGGCATCCGTCACGCGGGTGGGATCGCGATCGGCGCGATCCAGTTCTTCCAGGTAGCGGCCGACACTCTCTTCCAGTTGTGCCAGCCTGGCTTTCAATTTGCGCTCGCTGAAGTTTCTATCGGTGTTATTGACCGCTTTGAATTTGCTACCGTCGATGGCAACGACCGCTTCGGAAAACAGCTTCGTCTCACGGCAAAGACCGATGAAATGGCTGCAGACCTTCTTGATCGCTGCACCGTTGTCCTTGCGGAAATCGGCGATGGTCTTGAAGTCAGGCGCCAGCCTACCGGTAAGCCACATGAGTTCGACGTTGCGCTGCGTCTCGCGCTCCAGGCGGCGGCTGGACTGGATGCGATTGAGGTAGCCGTAGATATACAGCTTCAGCAGCGTTGCCGGATGGTAGGCCGGTCGACCTGTCGCTTCGGGCGCCGCACCTTCAAACCCGAGCGTGGCGAGATCCAACTCATCGACAAAGACATCAACAACCCGAACCGGATTGTCTTCGCCGATGTAGTCGTCGAGGCGTTCCGGAAAGAGGACGCTTTGCGATCGGTCCTCGCCTTCGATAAATCGCTTCATCGCGGCAGCTCCATCGTGCAAATGATGGAGCTACTGGTCAGCAATCTTCACACCACGTTTTCACACAGCCTCGGCTGATACCTGCCCGTCTTGTTCGACTATAACCCGCCTCAACTGCCGTTCGTAGTCGAAAGCCTGCCGACGCAAAGCGCCGAACATTAAAATCACGATTGAACGCAAACAGCGTCATCACCAGAGCGTTCGCGTGAAGAAGATAGAGCACCACCCAAATGGGTCAAGCTAAGAAATCGATGAAAGATTTTTTGCCTTCTACCTTCTGTTCTCACTGCAGCTGCATGTGCGCATCTCAGAGGATTATCGACTTGTCAGATCGGAAACCGACTGGTGCCGAATGTGCGCCAGTGCGGATTCGTCCGCGATGAGACGTGTTGATCGTCCTTGGCAATGTATTGCCCGAGATATGTGCGTAGCGATTCCCTCTTCGCGTGATTGTATCGGTCGATCTGGCCTGTTGCATCACCCCATGGACCTTGCATGAACTTGTCTTTGTCTGCGTTTGAGTTCCAATATGCACCTCGGCCCCGTGTCACGACGTTCGACCAATACTCGCCAATCATCTGTGCGATGTAGATATCAGCGCGATTCGCGGCGTCGTAAAAAATCACAACGTGCAAGTGGAGTCCGCCCAGGCCTCCGCCTTCCTCGATTCTCCAGATGTATCCATTTATTGCTTGCAGAAGATTATTGCAGCGTGCGTTGTTGAAGAACGTATTGCGGTCTCTCTGAATATCCTCGAAAGTTATAAATGGACGAACATCGTCTTTGTATGTCAGCGTCAGAACGAGAATCAAGTGCCGTGACCTCCATTCGAACATCGCTTCTTCAAAAGCTATCGCTGTCTCATAGTTATTAGACGACCTTCTCTGCTGAGCGAGGTTTCTCCGTTGATGATCGGTGTGCTGATTTTTATTGCTGTGTTCATTGCTATCCATGTCGTTATCCCAGATGTGAATGTGGTGGTTGATTGGATATCAACCAGAGATCACTTCAGCTTTCTATGCACGACTTCTGCTTTCATCACCACTTTCGTTACGTTGTGATAATTGATTCCAATATTCATTCAGAGTGAATACGTGTTGTTCTCATGGATGTATTTGTATATTCCATAAGAAGCAACATCGTTTCATCGTGAAAAGTACCGGAATCGATAGCAGTTTTTACCAATAGGTGCAGAAGTCGAGGGTGAAGTGTTCTCACCTGATATACGGTTATATGGTTTTTTCATTGTGGTGACGTTGCATGCTTTACGAATAGCGACGAGCAGTGATGCCGCAAAATCCGTTGAACACGGTCAGTCTCAAGTGGGATCTTCTAAGCGAGAAAAGCGAATTCACTGTATTGAAGACAGTGTTCCGGCCATTACGCAGACGACCGAATAACAGGCATGAATAAAAAATGCCGCTATTCCTGCTAGTCGCTAGCAGGAATAGCGGCAAAAATCATGTAGTCCTTACAGGACTAAACGCTAGAGTCGGAAACTCGTCGCCAGGCAATCTATCAAAGCTCCCAGCTGGCCGAGAGGCACCAGCTGGGAGAGTGGGTCTACGCCGCCCAGCGAGGAAGGCTGGCGAAGTAGCCGCAGTTCAGATTGATCAGTCGCGCGCGGTTTTTCCCGATTACAACGGTAATCTTGTTCTCGGAAACGAGGCGTATGACTGCCGCATGAAGGGCCTTCGCTTCACGCACACATTCTGGACCGCACTGGAGGATTGACGTTTGTTCAATGAAGATCTTCTGGTAGAGAACAAACTGCTCATGCAGATAGCGCTCAAGCGCCTGCGCATCGTACACATCCTTCGGTATCGCGATGGTTGCTTTGAAATGATGTATGAAGTGCCAGACGATGAGATATGCACGTTCCAGTGATTCGACGGTGATAAGACCGTCTTGGCCGGAGAAGAAATGGAGCTGCGCTGCGATGCGCGTGATGTTCTCCATCGCCTTCGGTGTGACATCCGGTGCATCGTGCAAATACTGTCCAGGTTGCGTGAGTTGCTCCAATTCATTCGCGTAGTTAAACCACCGTATACGCGCGTAGTCGTCGAATTCAAGCACGATGCGTCCTTTCTGATCTCGATCAGATTTCAGCTTGATGAGTTCGCGCATTCGATCGTGAAACTCCAGCAGATCAGGCTGGTGGTGCCGTCTATCCTCGAAAATGCGATAGCCTGTGTTGGATTTCACCTGAAGCACCAAGCAGCGTGCAAGAAAGCCATTGTCCCGCAAAATATCACCATACTTTTTCCGATAACGCTGCCAGACGCCGCGCTGAATTAGAATGGATAGTGTGACTCGCGGATCGTTGACCGCGACGCTTTGCTGATTGGCGGAATCGGGCATCATGACTCGACCATCCCAGGCTTTGCACAAATAAGGGATAAGTTCGATAAAGTCGCGGTCGATAACTGTGCCACCTTCGTCGCTCGTCAATGCAATACATTGGCCGCTACGTTCAAGCGCCTTCCAAAACGCAGGTACTGATTTTACGCTCCAGTGGGTTTTCAACAGGCGCGGCGGTTTTGGCTTTTTATCGTCGTGCATCTTCAGGACATTGTGAGCCTCCACATCCAAACCGCTTGACTTGATGCTGTCGGTCAATTTTTTCTCCAGTACTTTTCGCGTTGCTGTCCAGATGGCCTGATCCCTTTCTAATGCGGCAATTAAGGCTGGAAACTCCTGGAGACAAGCATCGTCCCCCTCCAACGTCGGTGTTGAAGACTCGTGATCGACGCGAGTCTTGCCAACACCAGAATCCGCGAAAACCAGAAAAAAGGTTCCAGTAGAGCAGACGTTCCCCATCGGACTTTTCACATTGATGAGCGGACTACAAACAGTTGAGATTGCTGACAGCGTTGATACCGCAGCAAGATCCCAAGGTGCCTGCGTGATGCGTGCGATTCTTTTCACCTCGTCGTGCAACTTCTGTGGAAAATAGTTGGCCAGACCTCCATCGACGAATGTTGGAACCCAGTAGCGCTGGAAGTTCATGGGTTCACCTCCTGTGCCTGGGTTTCTCCGCGATGGCTTGCTTCGTTGGCCATAAGTTTTTTGAACTTGGCCGAGCACATCTTTAGCCCCTGCGAAGCCAAGATCGCGAGGATCTCTTTACGAGTTACACCTCGTTCGATCGCGGCCTTTATCGAGACGTAGCTGTCGGAGAATCTCTGCTCGATTTGACGTCTCTTGTGGGGATTTGCCGCATCCAACGCGGCGTTGATCGATTCAGCAGTAGGGCCGAAATTTGATTGTGAAATCATGCTTTCACTCCCCCGCCGTGCTCTGCGGCTTTCATTTCCAGGTACGCATTCAGATCGCCCTCGAACGCGAAGACTGCTCGGCCGTGCTCGTTAAGTTTGAACAGCTTCGGAAACTGCGGATCTGATTTGCGCGTTGCGTAATAGGTTGAGCGACTCACGCCCATATGCATCCATTGCTGGCGCGGGCGCAAGGCGGGACCGCGGTTACTGTTGTTTTGCGAAAAACTTTCCATCGGAAACTCCAAAAAAAATAAATAAGAACCCGCTCCAGAGAGCGGGCGATTTTTCCGACGTAGCCGACCTTGCCCAGCCACCCGCGCACTGTAAACGGCGCCGCATACGCGGCGATGCGCAGACCATTAAAGGCCCAAATTTCACAAGAGATCGCCCAGTTTGATCGCGGCTTTAGCTTGCGAAAGCGCGTCAATGTGTTGATGCCCCTGCCAAGGCGCGGCATCAATTCTGGAGCTGGAGAGGGTGACGGCCTCAGCGATGGAACCCTGTCGGATTTCTGCCGGACCGTTATCGATATCGGCTGGTTTTGAAA
Organism: Rhodospirillales bacterium; assembly: GCA_903970615.1. Classification (GTDB taxonomy): domain Bacteria; phylum Pseudomonadota; class Gammaproteobacteria; order Nevskiales; family Nevskiaceae; genus Nevskia. The sequence goes on along the minus strand of CAJCJH010000019.1, from coordinate 46,394 downwards.
AAATCAAAACTCGCGTCGATTGGGCGATTATCCAATTTAGGAAGAACTCAGCTTCGGATCTTCAAATTGGCGATATTTCGCGAATGATGGTGGGTTTCTTAGAATCTGACCCACACGGTTTAGTGAATGAACCGCCATAATAAAATAGGCTACATTCATCTGAAGTTCAAGCGGCCTTCCTGAAGTATCGCGTCACCAGCGCGCTGCGACCAGAGTCATCGACTGAAGATTCCACAAATGGAGGCGCCAATGAATTGGCGGTGCAGCGCTCATCGACAATAATTCGATTCACCCTAGTTGACGACGCTTGCATCATCTTTGCTCGGCCAAGCACATACATGGAGTTGTGGTAGCTGAATCCTAAAGTGACCGACTTCGCCCGACGACTTAGTTGCTCTATGAACTTACAGCGATGGGCTGACGCCCGGTAACGCATCGCCGCACTCCAGTTTTGTCAGGCTCTTGAGCGGCTGAGTGATTGGCTTGTAGGCGGAAGGACAGTCGTCGTCGCACACCGTCAGATCGAGAAAGCGAAATAGCTGAAAACAGCAATTGCAAAGCAATGCTTTCCGTTCGGTCTCACTTGTCGGTCTATTTCGATGTGGGGGTATAAACAAAAAAACGCCTGCGATATCCACGCGGATATCGCAGGCGTTTTCTATACAAAGGATTCGACACTATCCGATACGACGAGAGCGATATGAGTCGGGTGCGCAGAATTCAAATTTAAGCCGTCAGAGTCAGAGATGTATGCCTTCCGCGGACGCCTGCAGTAGTAGTGGGCCAAACGTGCAGCTAACCTATTCTTTCACCTGAGAGTTTGCGATGAGGCAAGCACCTCAATAAATCAGGTATCTATTCGGGTATCTGATCTAATACATATAATTTTATTTCATTAAAACAAATACTTAATTAATAAATGAAAATCGCCAGCTGGAACGTCAACTCATTGCGCGTGCGTTTGCCGCATCTTCAGGACTGGCTGCTGGCCCAAGCTGCGGATGCGCCGATCGATGTGCTCGGCATTCAGGAAACCAAGCTCACCGACGATAAATTTCCAGCCGCGGAATTTGCTGCCGCCGGTTTCAACTGGGCGCACAGCGGCCAGAAGACCTACAACGGCGTGGCGCTGATTTCGCCGCATCCGCTGCTCGATGTGACGAGGGGTATTCCAGGCTTCGACGACGAACAGAAACGCGTGATCGCGGCGACGGTGCTGGGGGTGCGCGTCATCAATGTTTACGTGCCAAACGGCCAAAGCGTCGGCAGCGATAAGTACGCCTACAAGCTGCGCTGGCTCGCCGCACTGCGCGAGTATCTGCAAAGCGAACTGGCGGCGCACCCGAAACTCGCCGTCGTCGGTGATTACAACATCGCCCCGGCCGATGCCGACGTGCATGATCCCGTAGCCTGGGCCGGCCAGGTGTTGTGCAGCGATGTCGAACGCGCCGCACTCGCTGCGCTGATCGATCTGGGTTTAAGCGATTGCTTCCGCCGCTTCGAGCAACCACCGCAAAGCTTTACCTGGTGGGACTATCGGCAGGCCGGTTTCCGGCGCAATCTCGGCTTGAGGATCGACCACATCCTGGCCTCGCAAAAGCTCGCGGAAACCTGTGTTTCCTGCGTGGCCGATCTCGCGCCGCGGCGCCTCGAAAGACCTTCGGATCACGCACCGGTGATTGCGCAGTTCGGGCCGTTGCCGGTGCTGGCAAAGGAATGAACCGGCGATCGAAAAATCATCGCAGCCGAAATCAGCACCGCCGTGAGTCATGCCTGGCGACAAGCCGCGCGTCTTATCGAACGATCACACCGATGGGAACACGCCTGCTCGTTCGCACAGCATTTTTTAACGATTGAAAACGTACCAGCCTTTCTTCAATGTCCGGCGGTCAGCACCACACGACCCGCCCCGACCGCACGCGGATCGGACGCCGCCTGCAAATTGTTCGTCTGCGGATTCCACAACACCACTTGCATATTGCCGTAGGTTGACGTGAGCGGCGCCAGCGTATCGCCGAGCGCGGTCAGATCGTGCTGCTCGGTTTCGCTGAAAGCACCCGGCTCGAACTGCACCACATCCGGCAGATATTGATGGTGATAGCGCGGCGCGGCGACGATCGCCTTCGCATCCGCGCCATCGACGAAGTCGAGAATGCCGAGCAGCACCATCGTAGCGATGCGGCTGCCGCCGGGCGTGCCGATCAACAATATCCCGTTCGGGCCTTCGACGAAGGTCGGCGTCATCGTCGATAGCGGCCGTTTGCGCGGTGCCACCGCGTTGGCTTTCGAGCCGATCAAGCCGTAAGCGTTGCTGGCGGTGGTGCTGGCGGCGAAATCATCCATCTCGTCGTTGAGGAAAATGCCGGTGCCGGCGACCATGAAGCCGGAACCGAACGAAAGATTGATCGACATCGTTGCCGCCACGCGATTGCCGTCGGCGTCGATGATCGAAAAATGTGTGGTCTGGCCGCCTTCGACGGCCGGCTTCGCAGCGGCGTCGAGGCTCGCACTCGGCGTGGCGTGCTTGCGATCGATCGTGCGGGCCAGACTGATCGCATAATCGCGCGAGGCCAGCCGAGTCAGCGGAATCTGGACGAAATCGGGATCGCCCAGATATTGCGCGCGATCGTGGTAAGCGCGGCGCAGGCTTTCGATCACCAGATGCTTGGAGGCGGCATCGTGCGTATCGGTCCAGCCGAGCACTTCGAGTTGCTGCAAGGTTTCCGCGAGTGCGATGCCGCCGGCCGAGGGCGGCGGCGAAGTGATGAGCTTGTAGTCACGAAAATACGTCACTAGCGGTTCGCGCTCGACCACGCTGTAGCGCGCCAGATCGGCTTCGCTCCAGATGCCTTTTGCGGCATCCACTCCGGCAACCAAAGTTTTCGCAAGCGTGCCCTGATAAAACCCGGCAGCGCCTCTGGAGGCCAGCAATTGCAGGCTTTTGGAGAGATCGGTCTGCACCAGCTTGTCGCCGGCTACGAGCGGTTTGCCGTTGGGGACGAAGATCGCCGTAGCCGCCGGCGACATGCGATTAGCATTTTCCGCAATCGCACGCGCAAGCTTGGCATCGACGATGAATCCGTCGCGCGCGTAACGGATCGCCGGCTGAAGATCGCGCGCAAAACCGAGCTTGCCGTACTTGCTCGCGAGTGCCGCCAGCGCAGCCGGTTCGCCGGGGATTCCGGCGGCGAGCGCGCCATCGCGCGAGGCGATATCGACCGCCTTGCCCTGCGCATCCAGATACATGTTTTCGGTCGCCGCCAGCGGCGCGACTTCGCGGCCATCGAGAAAGATATCGCGGCCTTCATCCTTGTTCGGCGATGTGGATTTGATAGCGGATGGCGCCTGATGCAGCAGCCAGAAACCGCCGCCGCCGATGCCGGAACCGGTCGGCTCGACCACAGCAAGTGAGGCGCTCACCGCGACTGCCGCATCGAACGCGTTGCCGCCGGCCTGCAGTACTTCGATACCGGCGTCGGTGGCCAGCGGATGCGCGCTGGCGACAGCGATGCCGGGCGGCCTGCTGGCGCTGTTGACGAATGCCTGCGCGGGCGCGGCATCGATCAGCAGAATCATTGCCAGCAGAACACCTGCAAAAACTTTCAGTAATCCCTTCATTTCGCGCGCTCCGTCAACCGCTGATATTTGGCCTGCAATTGTTCGCGGCTTTCCGCGTGATCGGCATCCAGCGGAATGCAGGCGACCGGGCAGACGATCTGGCATTGCGGCACATCGAAATGGCCGACGCATTCGGTGCAGAGTTCCGGGTTGATCTGATAAATCTCGATGCCCTGAAAAATTGCGTGGTTCGGGCACACCGGCTCGCAGACATCGCAGTTGATGCAGTCATCAGTAATCTTCAGCGACATGCTTGCAAGACTATCGCAATAGCGCCTGTCGACGCTGATCCATTAGGACCGCGGCTTCCTTACCGGCCGGCCGAAACGCCGCAGCAGTTCCGCCACCACCGGCTTCGGCACCAGCTTGGCGACCGGCGCGCCGAGGCTGGTGAGTTCGCGCACCAGGCTCGACGACAGATGCGCGAATTCCGGCGACGGCGCCAGCATCACCGTATCGAGCTGCGGATACATATCGCGGTTCATCACCGCCATCTGCTTTTCGTAATCGACATCGCCGACCGTGCGCACGCCGCGCACCAGCACGGTGACGCCATGCTCGCGCGCGAAATCCACCACCAGCCCATCGAAGCCGACGACCTTGACATTGCTCAGATCGACCACCGAGGCGCGGATCAGTTCGCAGCGTTCTTCCAGCGTGAACTTCGGATGCTTGGCGACGTTGGAGCCGACCGCGACGATCAGCTTCGGGAACATGCGCGCGGCGCGATGGATGATGTCGTTATGGCCGAGCGTGACCGGATCGAAAGTGCCGCTGTAAGCCGCGGTGATCGTCATGCAGAATTCCCTGGATTCGATGGATCTTGTGAAACCGGCGCCTCGTAAGTCGCCAGCGCGTAGCTTACCTGACCGGCGGTTTTTTCCTTCAACACCCGCCAGCCCGACGGCCATAACGGCGTCACCGCTTTCGGCCATTCCACGTAGACGCGGTTGTTCGATTTCAGCACCGGCTGCAAGGCCAGCAGCACCGGCTGCCACAAGCAGGCGGCGTAAGGCGGATCGACGAAGGCGATATCGAACTGCGCGCGCGTATTGCGCAGCCACGCCAGCGCATCACGGTTGACGATCTCGACGCGCGACGTTGCGCCGAGCTTGGCCGCGGCCGCGTGCATCGCCTGAGTCTGCGCAAGCCCGGTCTCGACGAAGCAGGCCGTCGCCGCGCCGCGCGACAGGGCTTCGAAGCCGAGAGCACCGCTACCGGCAAATAGATCGACGCAGGCAGCACCGGCGATGATCGGGCTCAGCCAGTCGAACAGCGTTTGCCGCACGCGATCCGGCGTCGGCCGCACACCATCGGCCGCATCGAATTCGATCAAACGGCTGCGCCATTCGCCGCCGATCACACGCAAGCGGCCGAGCGGCCGGTGGCTCATCGAAATGCTCTAAAGATGGAAGGTAGAGTTGTCGCAGCCGGCCTGACCAACATGCTGCAAAAAGAACTGCCAGAGGCCATGCGCAAGGCCGAACAAGCCGAACGGCAGCGACATCAGAAACAGAAAAACGAAGGCCCATACCGCAACATGCAGCCAGCCCAGCAGCAGGCCGGCGAGTGCCACGCCCTTGCCATCCAGCGTGCCGCCGGAACGTGCAATTTCGCCGCGCGCGACATGGCCGCAGATCACCGCAACCAGCGCGCAAACCAGCGGCAGCGGAAAGATCACCCACGACAGAATGCCGAAAATAAGGCTGACGATTGCGGTGGTGCTGGTGCGTGGAATAACGACGACATCGTTCATAGCGTGAATTCCGGTTGAAGCTCTGGGCCTGGTTTGGCGGGCCTAGTTTGAAGGATCGCGCGAAAGATGTGCGATCGCCGCGGGGCTGGCTTTGCGCTGCGCGTCATCGAACGGCGTGATATTCATCGACTCGATATTCGCTCGATCGAGGCAGCGCACATTCACATCCACACCATCCGGATGCGAGCGCGGAATGTAAAACGCTTTGACGCCGCAGACTTTGCAGAAGCGATGTCTGGCGACGCCGGTGTTGAACCTGTAGTCGCTTAAATACTCCGCACCTTGCAGCAGGCGAAAGCGCGCAGCCGGCACGATCAGATGCAGGAAGCCGGTCATCCGGCAGATCGAGCAATTGCAGTCGAGCGCTTCGATAACTGCCGGCGCTTCGACCTCGAAGCGGATGCGCTCGCAATAGCAACTGCCGCGATGCAGGACCCGCTTCATCGGCGAAAAAACGCTTCAGGCCTGCGTGCCGCCCACCGTCAGCGAATCGATCTTCAAGGTCGGCTGACCGACGCCGACCGGCACGCTCTGGCCTTCCTTGCCGCACACGCCGACGCCGCTGTCGAGCTTCAGGTCATTGCCGACCCTGCTGACGCGTGACAGCACTTCGGGGCCGTTGCCGATCAGCGTCAAGCCCTTCACCGGCCGCGTGACTTTGCCGCCTTCGATCAGATACGCCTCGGTCGCGGTGAAGACGAAATTGCCGGACGTGATATCCACCTGGCCGCCGCCGAAATTCACCGCGTAGATGCCTTTATCGACCGAGCGGATAATATCGGCCGGATCGGATTCTCCGGCCAGCAGGTAAGTGTTGGTCATGCGCGGCATCGGCAGATGCGCGAAAGATTCGCGGCGGCCGTTGCCGGTGGCCGGCATGCCCATCAGCCGCGCATTGAGCTTGTCCTGGATGTAGCCGCGCAGGATGCCGTTTTCGATCAGCGTAGTGCATTGTGTTGGCGTGCCTTCGTCGTCGAGCGTGAGCGAACCGCGACGGCCGTACAGCGTGCCGTCGTCGACCACCGTACACAACGGGCTTGCGACTTTCTCGCCGATGCGGCCGGCGTAAGCAGACGTGCCCTTGCGATTGAAATCGCCTTCCAATCCATGACCGACCGCTTCATGCAACAGCACGCCGGGCCAGCCGGGGCCGAGCACTACCGGCATGTTGCCCGCGGGTGCCGCGACCGATTCGAGCAGCACCAGTGCTTGCCGCACCGCTTCGCGCGCGTAACGCTCCGGCGCATCGCCGCCAAAAAATTCCGCGTAAGCACCACGACCGCCGCCGCCATTACCGGCCTGCTCGCGGCGGCCCTTGTCTTCGGCGATGACGGTGACATTCATCCGCACCAGCGGCCGCACATCGGCCGCCAGCGTGCCATCGGCCGCGGCAACCATGATCACTTCATGACTCGCCGCGAGCGACACCATCACCTGCTTGATACGCGAATCCGCGGCACGCGCGGCGGCATCGGCGCGGCGCAGCAAGTCGAGTTTCTTTTCGACCGGCAGGCTCTCCAGCGGATTCGCCGATGGATACAACGCGGGCGCGCTCGAACTGCGGCGCGTCGCCAACGTGCCGCTCTGGCCCTGCCGCACGATCGCGGTGGCGGCACCGGCTGCATCGGTCAGTGCCGGCAGCGCCAGATCATCCGAATAGGCAAAGCCCTGTTTTTCACCCGCCATCGCGCGCACGCCAACGCCCTGTTCGGCATGATGGCTGCCGCTCTTGACGATGCCATCCTCGAAGAACCAGCTCTCAGACAGCGAATGCTGGAAGTAAAGATCTGCCGCGTCGATGCCCGGTTTCATCAGGCCGCCGAGCACGCGCGCGATGCCGGATTCGTCCAGCGACGCCGGCGCGAGCAAGGTGCGCTGTGCAATTTCGAGTGAAGAAGTCATTCGGTTCTCGTCAAGAATTTTGGGCGGGATGCTCGAACTTTGCGAGACATCCCAAGGGAATCCAGTTTAAGCCGACAGCATATTCGTTTATCGGGCGACGACGTTGTGTAGGGCGCTGTGTGCGGCCGGCAAACGGCGGATACGCAATGATCCAGATCAAGCGGTCCATCTAAGATGCCGGCGTATGCGGCCTCATTCAAGACGCCGATGCGTCAGCGATGGAAACGTACTTCGCACCTCCAGCAGCCGCTCGCGTGGGAGCGCTGCAATAGCGATGCCGACGCCGCTTTCCAGCAGCGCCAGTTCATCGCCCCAAGGATCGAGAATCAGGCTGTGCCCCCAGGTCCGTCGGTCGTTGACGTGTTCGCCAGCTTGTCCGGGCGCGATCACGAAACATTGGTTTTCGATCGCGCGTGCGCGCAGCAGCGCTTGCCAGTGCGCGCGACCGGTACGCTCGGTGAATGCGGAAGGCACACAGAGAATTTCAGCACCGGCGGCGACCAGCTTGCGATACAGCTCCGGAAAGCGCAGGTCGTAGCAGACCGAAAGCCCGAGCTTGCCGGCGGGTGTATCGACAACCACCGCCTGCTGCGGCGCGCCGAACGCGATGCTGACGGATTCACGATAGCGCTCGCCGCTGCCGGCGCCGTCCCGATCCGGCACTTCGATATCGAACAGATGAATCTTGTCGTAGCGCGCGACTGGTCGGCCGTGATCGTCGAACACCAGAGAAGCCGCCCAGACCCGGCTGGTATCACCGACAACGGCCAAAGGCACAGTGCCGGCGACGATCCACAGCTTCAGTTTCTGCGCGGTAGCGCCGAGAAAATCCTGGATCGGGCCGCTGCCTGCCGCTTCCGCGATCGCCAGCTTGTCTTTCTCGTGGCGGCCCATCAGCGCGAAATTTTCCGGCAGCACGGCGAGGCGCGCGCCTGCGTCCGCAGCTTGCGCGAGCAGCTGAGCAGCGGTCGCAAGGTTGTCGTCGCGCACGTCGGTGGAGCACATCTGAATCGCGGCGACCTGGATCGATTCGGCAACAGTCATGGCGGCGCTTCCTGCAGATTTTCGGGCGGCTCGGACATTTTGTTCAAGGCGGGATTGGCCATGTTGGCGGCGGCCGGGTTGTCGAGCGGTTGCGTAACTGGCGAGGCCGGGGATGAAGGCGCAGACGCAGCTTCGAGCGGCGCGGGCGATTGGGAACGATCGCCGGCCGGGCTACTGCTGGATTGATCGATTCCTTCGATCGCGGACGGTACCGCTGGCTCAGCCATCGGCGCAGTTGCAGGCTCCACTTTCAGCTTTCGTTCCACGCGCCGCGAGCATGGTTTGCCTTGCGCATCGGTCGGCGATTTCACATCGGCCGGCGTGTCTTCCGGGCATTCGTCCTTGCCGGCTTCACCGTGCTTGATCTGCGGATTATCCCACGGCCCGGTGACGTGATAACTGAACTGGCTGAGCGTGTTGAATGGCTTGCCGAGGGCTTCCTGCGCGACCAGCGCGATCGCTGCACCGACCGGTCCACCCGCCAGCCCGCCGGCAATGGTGACGCTGGTGGTGACATCCGGATATACCGTGACGTGCTCATCGTAATCACGATAGGCCAGCCCGATACGGCCGTGCATGACGATGCGCAGACTCGGCGATTTGATCACCAGCCGGTCGGTACGGGCCTGACCGTCGCCGAGCGCGAACTTGCCTTCGAGTTGATCGAAACTCAAACCCTTGGCGAAGACATCGCGGAAATCGAGCAGCAAGTGCCGCGGCAGCGCGTAAAGACTGAACAGCCCGAGCGCGCGGCCCGCACCCGGTTCCACACTTTTCAGATCGCCCTTGTGCGAAGCCAGCTCCACCGTTCCCTTGGCCTGCGCCCATTGCAGACCGGCGGCGTTTGGCAGCCACGACAATGCCGCTTTGATGTTCGACTGCTTCGCCACCAGCGTTTGCGGATAGCCGATCGCGGTGAACACAGCGCCGATGTTAGTGCTGTCGATGGAACACGCGAGCTCGGCGCTGGATAAATCCGTGGCGCGGCGCCAGGCGCCATTCGCGTTCAGCTGCAGATCACCGCCTTGCAGTTCCAGCCGGTCAAGCTGTTGACCGTCGGCGACGCGCGAAGTGGTCAAACTCATGTGGCCGAAATTGGCCGCGCCGAGTTGCAGTTGATCGATGCTCAAATCGAAGGTCGGCGCGCGAGCCGGCACAAACGGCGGCATGTTGTCAGCCGCTTCCGGCTGCGTTGTGGCTGCGCCTTCCGCGTGCGGCGCAATCGCTTCGAACGCCAGATGCTGCATGCGCGCGACGACGTGGCCGCGATCGGTTTTCGACCAGTCGATACTGCCTTGCGCGGAAGCGCCATCCAGCTCGACGCGATAGCCGCCCGCGATCGGCTGCGCATGAAAATGCGGCTGCAACAGCACGAAATCGCCGTACTGAAGTTTCTGCGGCCGCAGATCGACCGACGACAGGCTCAGCGGGGGCTCGCGCGCAGCGGCGATCGCCGGGGCTGTTGTCGAGCTTGCGGCGCCGGCTGATGCGCGCGCAGCCACGTTCGGCGCAGGCGTGATTCCAGCTGGTGCGGTGGCTGTACCCAGATCGGCTACAAGGGCGATCCACGGCGCGAGATCGAGCACTTCCGGCGCGCCATCGACGACGATGCCATCGGCATCCGCGTGCGGAATCGCGCCGCCATCGAGCCGTAATTCGATGCCGCGCGCAGTCATGCTGCGGATATTCAGGCTCGCGGAATTCGGACTCGCGCCAGCCGCGCCAAAGCGCACCCCGAGCCGCATCACATCGGCAACTTCGAGGCCGAGCCGCAGCGGCGTTTGCGCATCGCTGCCGAGATGCGCCGTGATCGGCAGCGCATCGTCGGCATTCTTCGCCAGCGGCGGCGGCAAGCGGCTGCGCACGCCGCGCAGATCGCTGCTGATGATGAGCCGGCCTTCGTCCGGTCCGCCCAGCGGCAAGCGCGCACGCAGTTCGGTTTCGCCGCTGAGCTGGCGTTGCAACCAATCCGGCAAATAGGCACTGGCAAGGCCATCGTCATCCTTCAAACTCAGCTGCGTTTGCGCTTCGATCACACCGCCCGGCACACCGCTTTCGGCGTGGATGCTGGCGTTGAGCGGATGCGCATAAAAGCTGCCGCTGAGCGCGTCGGCGTGCACGCCGGCATCATCGAAATTCACCGCGCCGAGGATGTTGCGGATTGGTTGATCGAGCCCGTGAACTTTAAGGCTGACCGCGCTCAGATTGACTTGCCCGCTGGCGCGCGTCTGCTGGGCAGCGGCAAGCGGAATATTCAACTTCAGATCGAGTTGCGCAGCGCCGCTGATGTCGGTTTTATCCAGCAGGCCGGCGAGTTTTTGATGCATCGGGCTGGCCCGCAGCACTTCGTAGAATTGCGCTGAAGCGCCGTGAATGCTGCCATCCACGCTGAGTTGCGCATCGCGGAAATCCGCAATCGCTGCATGCACATGGTCGATCTCGTTGGCGCCGATCTTGCCGCGATCGGCATCGATGCTGATGCCGTTGCCGTGCAGGCTCAGCAAGCCATACAGCTGCTCGATCGGCGGCCAGTCGGGCGCGAACGCAAGCGTGGCATCGGCCAGTTGCAGATCCAGCGACCAGCGGCCGCTGCCGGATGCAGTGAACGGGTAATCGGGCAGCGCGCCTTCGAGGATCAACGCGGCTTTCGGCACGGCGACCTTGACCAGCGCACGCGACAGCCAATCGCGCGTGGAGGCCTGCCAGTTCAGCGGTATGTAGGGTTTCAGCAACGTGGCATCGGTGCTGGAAAAATTCGCGGCGATCGAAATTCGCGGCGGCGCATCGGCCGCGAGCAACAGATCGAACTGGCCGCTGCCCTGGGTGCCAAGCGCAGCCCAGGCGAACTGCGGCGCCGACAGATGCCAGTCGCGGTCTTGATGCCGCCAACTCAATTCGCCGGTCAAGCTCTCGACCGGAAACGGCTGCTGAAAAACAGTCGGCAAAATCAGTTGCAGCGCGGTGTTATCCAGCTGCAACTGGCCGCCATCCTGATCCGCAGCGATGTGGCCGCTGAGTCCGCTGATGCCGCTCTGGCCGCCATGCGCGGCGAGACCGCCTTCATGCAGGCGCGCTTCAAACTTCAAACCGCGCCGTGCGGCGCCATCATTCGCATTCGGTGGCAGACTCGACAGCGTCAAATCCTGCAAGTCACCGCGCAAATCCTGCACGCGATCGACCGCGGCCGGCAAGTCTTTCCACAAGCCCAGCCACGGCGCCAGATCGTCGAGCCGCAGCAGCCCGACACTGGCGGTTACCGCAATGCCGTTGTCGTCGCGCGTGCATTCGTAATGGCCGCTGCCGGCCGACCAATGGCCGCGTGCGCCATCCAGTTCGAGATCGCTGATATCAAGTTTCCAGCATTGCGCGGTCGGTTCGGCGCGGCCGTAAATCTGCAATTTCGAGATTTGGGCCAGTCGATGCGCATCGCGCTGCGCGGCCACTTCGGCGGCGCTGGCCTTGACTTCGATCGATGTCACCTGCCCGGCCTTCAGCGTGCCGTCGAAGCGGACGCGCGCATCACGCAATTGCAGCGCGGCGTGATCGGCCAGTTCCTGCGCGGCCCAAGGCCAGCCGCGCAGTTCGCGCATCGTCAACGTCCAGCCGCCGTTCAAGCTTTCGAGATGGCCGAGATCGCCGGCAATCGCGCCGTGCAATTCGGCGATGCCGGCCATGCTCGGCGGTGGTTCGACATCGGCGCGGATTCGGAAGGTCTCGCCGCGATGTTCGATATCGGCCAGCCGCATTTCAAACAGCAGCGGCGTGCCTGGCAGCGGCAGTGTCGCGTCATGGACTTCCAGCTGGCAGGCGATCAAGCGAAGGCGTTGCAGGCGCTGCAAATCCGCCAGCACCGCGCCGGCATCACCGCCGCTGGCGCCATCGAAACCGCGCAGGGACCAATGTCCGACTTCGTCGACATCGGCACGCAAGACCAGGCCGCGCAGTTCGGCATTCACTGGCCACGCATCGGCCTGCAGCAGCCGCCACGGACTGAACGCCAGCCGCAGTTCGCCGAGGTGCAGCAAGGTCGGCGCATTGCCGACCCCGTTCTTCGGCAACAGTGCGACATCGCGCAGATTCAGCGTCGGCAAAAATCCGCGCCAGGACAAATTCATGCGGCCGATCTTCAGCGGATAACCCACCGCTGCGGAAACACGCTGCTCGACCTTTTCGCGGTAATCCGGCACGGCGCGCATCGCCAGCGTGAACGCCGCGCTGACCAGCAGCGCCAGCATCACCAGCGACGCCAGCAGCCACAGCGCCCAGATCAGCGCGCGACGCCAGTCAAACCGCACGCAGACTCCGTGCATGGCAGGCAGTTGGGGATAGCGGTGCGCGATTCGAGCGGCGATTCAAAGTGCGATCGAGTTCGTCATTGAACGCGTGATCGAAACTACGATTCAGGCTTTGATTCATGCGGCGATTCAAACGGTGCTTCAAATGGCGATCCCGCGCCGCGGCTGCAAAACTGCGCGCTTCACATCGGCACCACATCGAAAGTTTCCTGTGGATATTGTGGCTCGGCCTGCAATTTGATCGGCCGTTTCAACAAGGCTTCGAGTTCGGCGAGACCGCCGGTCTGTTCCTCAGCCATGCGCGCGATGACATTCGGCGCGGCCAGCACGCGAAACGCTTTGGCATCGTAAGCACGCGCGGCGCGCTGCACTTCACGTGCGATTTCCTGGCATACGGTTTCGACGGTTTTGACATTGCCGCGACCGCCGCAGGCCGCGCAGGGTTCGCACAGGATATGGCCGAGGCTTTCGCGCGTGCGCTTGCGCGTCATCTGCACCAGGCCGAGTTCGGTGAACGGATAAATATGCGTGCGGGCAGGATCGCGCTGCACTTCTTTTTCGAGCGTGCGCAGCACTTGCTGGCGCTGCTCCTCGCTTTTCATGTCGATGAAATCGAGCATGATGATGCCGCCGAGATTGCGCAGCCGCAGCTGCCGCGCGATCGCTGCGGCGGCTTCGAGATTGGTCTTGAGGATGGTCTCTTCGAGATTGCGATGACCAGTGAAAGCGCCGGTGTTCACATCGACGGTAGTCATCGCTTCAGTCTGGTCGATCACCAGATGGCCGCCGGATTTGAGATCCACCTTGCGCTCCAGCGCACGATTCAATTCGTCTTCCACACCGAACAGATCGAAGATCGGCGCGCTGCCGCAATAAGGCTCGATCGTGTGCGCCAGATCCGGCAGGAACACGCGCGCGAACTGCGCCACGCGGCGCGCTTCTTCGGCGTTGTCGATGCGCACACGCTCGACCTTGGTGCCGATCAGATCGCGCAGGATTCGCATCGATAACGGCAGATCGCCATGCACCAGTTCACCGACCTTCGCATGCCGCGCCTGCTCTTCAACGCCGAGCCAGAGCCGCATCAGGAAAGCGAGATCGTCGGCCAGCGCGGCTTCTTCGACGCCTTCCGCCGCAGTGCGCGCGATCACACCGCCGCCGCTTTCGACCAGGCCCGAGGCCGCCAGCGGCGCCAGCTTTTCGAGCAATTCGCGCAGACGCGCACGCTCGGTTTCGTCTTCGATGCGTGCGGAGACGCCGATGGTTTTATCGAACGGCATCAGCACCAGATAGCGCGACGGAATCGACAGCAGCGTGGTGAGCCGCGCGCCCTTGCTGCCCATCGGATCTTTCAGAATCTGCACCAGCACGATCTGCCCTTCGCGCAGCAGTTTCTCGACCGGCGGCAAGGGTGCATCCGGCGCCTCCGGATTGAGCATGTCGGCCACGTGCAGGAATGCGGTGCGCGCCAGACCGACATCGACAAACGCCGCCTGCATGCCGGGCAGCACGCGCTTCACCGTGCCTTTGTAGATATTGCCGACCAGACCATGCCGCGCGGTGCGCTGCACGAAGATTTCCTGCGTCGCGCCACCTTCGACCAGTGCGACGCGCGTTTCCTGCGCGCCGATGTTGACCAGAATTTCCGCACTCATGCCAACGCTCCGGCGGCAGTGCCGGCAAGCTTCTCATCGGCGGCGGTGATCACAACGGCCGGCAGCTGCACGCCATGCCGCTCCAGCAGCCGCGCGGTTTCAAACAGCGGCAGGCCGACCACGCCGCTATAGCTGCCTTCGATCGCCCGCACCCAGCGCGCGGCATAGCCTTGAATCGCGTAAGCACCGGCTTTGCCGGCGGGCTCGCCGGAGTTCCAGTAATCGATCGCCTGGGCGCGCGTGATCGCACCGAAATGCACCTGTGTGATGCTGAGTTTGACGTCGATGCCGACTGCACTCATCACCGCGACCGCGCTGAAAACCTGATGGCTGCGATCGGCCAGCCGCAACAGCATTCGCAACGCATCTTCAGCGTCGCGCGGCTTGCCGAGAATCTCGCCATCGATGGCGACATCGGTATCCGCAGCCAACACCGGCAAGCCTGGCACAGCGCCGATTTGCGCCGCGCCCGCTTGCGCTTTCGCCAGCGCGATCGCGCGCGCGTAATCTGCCGGGCTTTGTCCCGGCGCCGGCACTTCATCCACTTCCACCCGCAGCACCCCGAAGCGCAGGCCGAGCTGCTGCAAAAGTTCGGCGCGCCGCGGTGAACTGGAAGCTAGGATTAACTGCGATTTCATCGACGGCAGATTGAGTGTTGCCAGATAAGCGTTGGGCGCCGCCTATTGTGGGTGAATCTGCGTTGCGCTGAAACCCAAGCGCGGTTGCGGCGATTTTTTACCGCCGCCGCGGTCAACGATCGGCGGGTGCGGCACCGGTCAGCACGCGATAGCGCTGCACATCCGAATCGAAGCGCGTGATGCTGGCTTTGCGCTCGATTTCGATCTTGTTGAGCACATCGGTGGTCTGCGCGCGCGAGGCTTCAAAACTGTCGATTTGCTGCTGCAATTTGGCCACTGCATCGGAACCCTCGGCTTCGGCCGAGGCTCTGCGCGAATTCAAATCGGTCAGCGTGGCCTGATTCTCGGACAGCGACCGTTTTGCGTTGGCGCTGCGCTGATCTAGCGACTGCAACTGCGTTTCAAACGACGCCTTCAGATCATTCAGCGTGGGATAGGTTTCGATCAGGTAGCGATCATAAGCGGCCTTCTGCTGCGCAGCCTGTTCGTTGCGCTGGGCCGATTCCAGTTCCTGCGCGCTTTTTTCGCGCTCGACTTCCTTGCGCGTACGCCCGGTGCCATCGACTTCCGCATATTCCTGATGCACCGCTTCGGGCGGAATACGATCGCCGTAATGCACATGGCCTTGCGCATCGACCCAGCGATACAGCAGTTTTTGAGACGCAGGTGGATCTGCAGCCGCCGTCGCTCCCCCGAGCAGAACGGCCGCGGCGATCCAGCCTCGATAGCGTCTAGCGGCTATCACCCACTCCCACTCCCCAATTGTTCATGACCGACCAGGGTCTCCGTACTGGTTCTGATAATCGCGGATCGCTGCCGCAACATCAATAAATCCGGGCGTCGATCCCAGATAATCCAGCAAATCCCGCACCGTGACCAGTGCATGCACCGGAAATCCCAGTAAATCCGTGATTTCCGTCACCGCCAAACGGCCGCCCGGCCCGACTTCCTGACGATCCAGGGCAGTTATTGCCGCAATTGGGTCGGCGCCGGCCTTCATCAACAAGGCGTGAGATTCACGCAACGCGGTGCCTGCGGTGAGCACGTCATCGACGATCACCACGCGCTGGCCGGCGACCGCGGCACCGACCAGCAGGCCGCCTTCGCCATGATCTTTCGCTTCCTTGCGGTTGTAGGCGAAAGCGACATCGCGCGTCTGCGCCACCAGCGCGGAATCCGCCAGCGCGATACTCACCGCCGCCGCCAGCGGAATGCCTTTGTAGGCTGGGCCGAACAGCAGGTCGAAATCCAGTTCCAGCGCGGTCAGCGCCGCTGCATAAGCGCCGCCGAGTTCGCGCAGCGCCGCGCCGCTGGCGATCTTGCCGAGATTGAAAAAATACGGACTGACACGGCCGGATTTCAGCGTGAATGCGCCGAATTTCAGCACTTCGTATTTCAGCGCCAGCGCCAGGAAAGTTTTTTTATAGTCGAGCATGGAGACTGCAAATGGGAACGCCGCGCCGCCGGATCGCGGCTGCTGGAAGAGCGATGTTGCGACTAAGATACGTTGCCGTGCAACCGCAGGCGATCTGATCCCCTCGTCATCCATGCGCATCATCACCCTGAATTGCAACGGCATCCGCTCCGCCGCCAGGAAAGGCCTGTTCGACTGGCTGCCGCAACAGAATGCGGATGTGCTGTGCCTGCAGGAAATCAAGGCGCAGATGAGCGATCTCGAAGGCGACGAAACCTTTGCGCCGCTGGGCTGGCATGCGCACTTCAATCACGCGCAGAAAAAAGGCTATGCCGGCACTGGTCTGTTCTCGAAACGAGAACCGGATGAAGTGCTCGATCGTCTCGGCGCGGCGGAATTCGACGATGAGGGCCGCTATCTCGAACTACGCTTCGGCCAGCTTTCGGTGGTGTCGCTGTATCTGCCTTCCGGTTCTGCCGGGCCGGAACGTCAGGCCAGCAAGGATCGCTTCCTCGAATTCTTCAAGCCGGTTCTCGATGAGTGGGCCGCCAGCGGCCGCGACTACGTAGTCTGCGGCGACTGGAATATCGCGCGCACAAAAATCGACCTGAAGAACTGGCGCAGCAACCAGAAAAACTCCGGCTTCTTGCCACACGAACGCGCGTGGATGGATGCGTTGCTGGGCAGCACGGAAGCGCCGGGCGCTTGGGTCGATGGCTATCGTCAGCTTCATCCCACGCTCGAAGCCGAGGCGTATACCTGGTGGAGCAATCGCGGAAATGCTTACGCAAACAATGTGGGATGGCGCATCGACTATCAGCTAGTTTCGCCATCGTTGAAAGACAAGATCAAACTCGCCACAGTCGCGCGGACGCCGCGCTTTTCCGATCACGCGCCGCTGACGCTGGACTATTCGCTTTGAACGGCCCACGGATCGATGTCGATCGATAAGGCAGTATCGCCGCGCCGCAGCTGGCGTGAAGCGCTGGCAGCGTATTCGCATCCGCGCGTGATCGCCATGCTGTTTCTTGGCTTCTCCGCCGGATTGCCGTTTCCGCTGGTGCTGACCACGCTTTCGGCGCGTCTGCGGCAAGCCGGAATCGACCGCACCACCATCGGCTATTTCAGTCTGGTGGGCCTCGCGTATTCGCTGAAATATTTCTGGTCGCCGATCGTCGATCGACTGCAATTGCCCGGCTTGCATCGACTCGGCCGGCGCCGTAGCTGGATGCTGTTCGCACAATGCGGTATCGCCGCCGGGCTGGTGCTGATGGCGTTGGGAAACCCCGCACACAATGCCGCTCATTTCGCCTGGATGGCAGTATTTACAGCCTTCTTTGCCGCCACGCAGGATATCGCACTCGACGCTTACCGCATCGAAGCGGTGAGTCTCGAATGGCAGGGCGCGATCGCCGCGACGTATCAAACCGGCTATCAACTGGCGCTGATTTGCGCCGGCGCCGGCGCGCTGCTCGCTGCGGCGGGCTACGGCTGGACCACCGCTTATCTGTTGATGAGTGTTTGCGTTATGGTCGGCATCATCACGACAATGTTGATCGCCGAGCCGGATGCGAAAATCGATCGCGCGACGATGACGCAGGAAGCGCGCGTGATCGCATTCCTCGAACGCAATGCGCATTGGCCTGCGCCGCTGCGTCATACGATGGCCTGGCTTATCGGCGCAGTCGTATGCCCTTTCGTCGATTTCTTCTCGCGTAATGGGCTGCGGGCGGGCCTGCCGATTCTGGCCTTGATCGTCACCTATCGGCTCAACTACACGACGATGGGGGTCGCCGCCAATACGTTCTATCTGGACATCGGTTACTCGCTCAAACAGATCGCGGTGATCGCAAAAGGTTATGGAATCCTGCTGACGTTAGGCGGTGGTCTCGCTGCGGGTTTGATGGTGAAGCGCTACGGCATTCCGCGAACCCTGCTGGCCGGCTTCGTCATGCTGACGATCGCCAATCTGGTTTACGCGCTGGTCGCACAGCACTTCGCAGCGGAGATCGCGGCGCATCAGGCCGATCCGAAACTGCTGCTGAATCCGGATATCGCCTGGCTCGCCGCCGCGATCAGTTTCGACAACATCGCCAATGGCATCGCCGGCACGGCGTTCATCGCCTATATGTCTTCGCTGACCAACACCGCCTACACCGCCACGCAATATGCCTTGTTCGGCACCTTGTGGAGTCTTCCGGCCAAAAGCATCGCCAGCCAGTGGGGCAAGATCGTCGATACTTTCGGCTATCCGGATTTCTTCATTTATACCGCGGTGATCGGGCTGCCATCCTTACTGCTGATTTTGTGGCTTCTGCGCCAGAAGCCTGCAAAACCAGCGCTTTCGGGCTAGTGCCTCAGGCCAGCGCGCCTCATCGCCGGCCGGTTCCGTCGTCGAATCAAGGCTTCAACAAAACGCTCGAGGATCTCTTTTCGCCTCACGATGACGCGATATATACGCGCAGATACAATGCTGGCTCGCTGAGCCTTCCATCTGACCTTGTGGAGTTACCGTGCGCCATCTGACCCTGCGCTTTCTGGCGGCTTTTCTGGCTTCCTTTTTTGCGGCGAGTGCGGCTTCCGCGCAGTCCACATCGCCAGCGTTGAAGATCGCCGCGGCGGCCAATCTGGCGGATGTGATCGAAGTGCTGGATGCTTCGTTCGTGCAGCACAATCCGGATGCCGCGGTGAAAGTCACCACCGGTTCGTCCGGCAATTTTTATGCGCAGATCAAGAACGGGGCGCCGTTCGATGTGTTCATTTCCGCCGACCTGGATTTTCCGCACAAGTTGATTGCCGATGGCAATGCGCAAGCAGATTCCCTGCTGCTTTATGCGGTGGGCCGCCTCGCTTTGTGGAGCACCAATCCGGCGGTCGATGTGAGCCGCGGGCTGCTCTGCCTGACACAGCCGCAAGTCCACAAGATCGCCATCGCCAACACCGAAACCGCACCGTATGGACGCGCCGCGAAAGCCACTCTGGAAAGTACGAATCTGTGGAAGCCGCTGCAAAGCGAGCTGGTCACCGGCGAAAATATTTCGCAGGCTGCGCAGTTCGTGCAGACCGGCAATGCCGACGTCGGCTTCGTCGCGTATTCAACCTTGAAATCACCCAAGCTTGCCGGCGTCGGCGAGTTCTGGCTGGTGCCGCTGAGTGCGCACCCGCCGCTGGAACAGGGCGCAGTCATCACTCGGCATGGCGAGAAAAATCCGCTATCGGCGAAGTACCTCGCGTTCCTGAAATCTTCGGGCGCGCAGGCGATCTTCAGCCAGTATGGATATTCGATGGCGTCGGCCATCCAGCACTGAGCTTCGCAAACATCAATGGATTCCACCGCAGACTTTGCCGGCATTCCGGCCGAGCTGTGGCGCGCACTCTGGCTGACGCTGCGTCTCGCTACGGTTAGCACGGTCTTGCTGCTGATGCTGACCTTGCCGCTGGCCGGCTGGATCAACCGCTCGCGCTCGCGCGCCGCGCCGATGATCGAAGCGATCGCTAGTTTGCCGATGGTGTTGCCGCCGACGGTCATCGGCTTTTATCTGTTAATCGCGTTCGGCAACCATAGCCCGCTCGGCCGCGCATGGCTGTGGATGTTCGGCCAATCGCTGGCATTCACTTTCAGCGGCCTCGTCATCGGCTCAGTGTTGTACAGCTTGCCGTATGCGTTGCAGCCGATACAGCTCGCGTTGCGCGAACTCGATGCGGCCTTGATCGAAGCCGCCGTCGCGCTCGGCGCAAACCGGCGCAAGGTGTTCTGGCAAGTGATGGTGCCGGCTGCACGCAGCGGCATTCTGGCCGGCGGCGCACTCAGCTTCGCCCACACCATCGGCGAGTTCGGCGTGGTGCTGATGCTCGGCGGCAACATCCCCGGCGTGACCCGCGTGGCATCGATCGCGCTATACGACGAAACGCAGAATCTCAACTACACCGTAGCGCATCGTTATGCATTGCTATTGCTGGTGATTTCATTCGCCATGTTGTTGTTGATCGCCGGCTTCCGGCGACAATCGCAAGCGGCGGCGCGGCCACTGCTGAGTTGATTGCGCCGCGCAGTTATCGGTACAAGCTCAAGGACAAGGAATCGTGAAGCGCTGATGAATCGCCTCGATGCCGGCGAGCACTTCCTTATCCAGTTTCACCTCGATCGACGCGATGTTGGAACGCAGCTGCGGCATCGTCGTCGCGCCGATGATGTTGGCGCCGAGAAACGTGCGCGAATTGACGAAGGCCAAAGCCATCTGCGCCAGATCGAGCCCGTGCTGCTGCGCCAGCGTCGCATATTCGCGCGTGGCTAATTCCGCCTGCTCGCCGTTGTAGCGCTGGAAGCGCGTGAACAGAGTCAGGCGGCCATCGGCGGGGCGCGCGCCGTGCAGATATTTGCCGCTGAGCACGCCGAACGCGAGTGGCGAATACGCCAGCAACGGCAGCGGTTCACGATGCGCGAATTCGGCAAGGCCGATTTCAAAACTGCGATTCAACAGACTGTACGGATTCTGGATCGACACCACGCGCGGCAGTTTCTGCTCGCGCGCCAGCCGCAGATATTCGGAGACACCCCAGGGTGTTTCATTGGAGATGCCGATGTGGCGCACCTTGCCCGCCTGCACCAGCTCGCCGAGTGCAGCCAGCGTCTCCGCAATCGGCGTGGTCGCTTGGTCGTCGCTGGCTCGGAATCCGAGCTGGCCGAAAAAGTTGGTGCTTCGTTCCGGCCAGTGCACTTGATAGAGATCGATGAAGTCAGTCTGCAAACGCTTGAGGCTGGCATCGCAGGCGGCGAGCACCTGCGCGCGCGTGAGGCGCGGACCGCCGCGGAGGTACGGAAACGCGCCGGGCCCGACGACTTTGGTAGCGATGACCAGCGCGTTTCGATTATGCCGCGCCGCCAGCCAGCTGCCGAGGTACTGCTCGGTGCGACCCTGCGTTTCGGCTTTCGGTGGCACTGGATACATCTCAGCGGCGTCGATGAAATTCACGCCTTGTGCGACCACGTAATCCAATTGCTCGTGCGCTTGCGCCTCGGTGTTTTGCTCGCCCCAGGTCATCGTGCCGAGGCAGATGAGGCTGACCTTGAGATCGCTGCTGCCGAGTTTTCGCAATTCCATTTAGGCTTCCTTGATGAACGGATATTTAGCTACTTTATGAGGGCTTTTTTGCGGGATTTTGGGGGCGTTTCAGGTTTTTTCGGGATCATCGACTAGCGCTTTTCGGCGCCGTGCGACCAAGCGCTTCACCGCCGGCCGCAGCGTTGCCTCCATCGCCGCTTCCATCTGTTCGCCCGGCACCACCAGCGTCATCGGCCGCGACAGGAACGCGCCTTCGATGCCATCCACCAATTTTCCGATATCGGCCTCCACCCGCGAATTCAAACGGAAGCTGATGACTACCAGACTTTCCGCCTGCGTCGGAATTTCGCGCTCGACAAACGGATTGCTGGTATCCACCAAAGGCACGCGCTGGAAGTTCACATCGGTGCGCGAAAACTGCGGCGTGATGTAGTTCACGTAATCGGGCAGGCGCCGCAGGATCGTTGCAGTCACATCTTCGGGTTTGTGGCCGCGCTCATCGCTGTCGCGGCGGATTTTCTGAATCCATTCGAGATTGATGATCGGCGTCACGCCAATCAGCAGATCAACATGGCGCGCGATGTTCACTTCGGAAGTCACCAGCCCGCCGTGCAAACCTTCATAAAAAAGCACATCTGTGTCGGGCACCAGCTTGGTCCACGGTGTGAAAGAGCCGACCGTCAGACCGGCTTGCCGGGCTTCCTCTTCGGTGTGCAGGTAACGCCGCACCAGGCCGGTGCCGCGCGTACCGTAATCGCGGAACAGTTTTTCGAGCTTCGCGAGCAGGTTGGCGCCGGGACCGAAATGGCTGAAATTTTCGCCGCGAATACGCGCCTTTTCGGTGAGCGCGCGCATGGTTTCGCGGTCGTAGGCATGGAAGCTATCGCCTTCGACATACGCGGCGTCGAGCTTCAGCGATTCAAAGATACGACGGAACACACGCTGCGCCGTGCTGGTGCCGGCGCCGGACGCACCGGTGACCGCGACGATCGGATATTTGACGGACATTTCCCTGTTCCTCCGATGGTTCGATTGCTTTGGTCAGCGTCAACGGCGCCGATATTCGAGATCGAACACCGCATGACCGAGCCGCAGACCGCGCGCTTCAAACCGCGTCAGCGGACGATCATCGGGCCGGCTGATGAAGCCCGTAGCACCCGCAAGATTCTCGAAATCGGGCAGAGCATCCAGCACTTCGCGCATGTGCGCGGCGTATTCGGCCCAGTCCGTCGCCAGCCGCAAGCGACCGCCGCTGCGCAGCACGCGCGCCAGCAAACGCGCGAAATCAGTCTGGATCAGACGCCGTTTGTGATGCCGTTTTTTAGGCCAGGGATCGGGAAAGAAAATCATCACCTCATCAACTGTGCCAGCAGGCACAGCGATCCGCAGCAGTTCCACGGCATCGGTGCAGGCCACGCGCAGATTGTTGAGGCCGAGCTGTTCGGCGCGCTGCAGCAGGCGGCCAACACCGGGCCGATGCACTTCAATGCCGATGAAATTGGTGTCTGCACGCGCCGCGGCGCATTCCGCCAGATGATCGCCGCTGCCGAAACCGATCTCGATCGCCAGCGGTGCTTCGCGCTGGAACAGGCTCGTCGTATTGATCGTCGGCACGGCATCCTTGCCCGGCCGCGAATCGCCGCTGCCGATGCCATAGCGCGGCCACAGTGCATCGAGCGCCTGGGTCTGTGCGGGCGTGATGCGGCCTTCGCGCAACACGAACGAACGGATCGCGCGATTGGCGAGCAACTCGCCCGCGCTGGACTCGCAGTGTTCGATGCGACTCATGGCTTGCTTGACTTGATGCTGTTCAGAATCGTCTCGATATCAGTATTCATTGGCATCCAAAGCCTTTTCATTCAAACATCCGCCGGCGGCGATGACGGGCTGGCATAACGCCGCCGCGGCATGCGGCCAGCGAGAAAGGCTTCGCGGCCGGCAATCACGGCATGGCGCATCGCGCTCGCCATCAGCACCGGATTCCGGGCTTCGGCGATCGCCGTATTCATCAGCACGCCGTCGCAGCCCAGCTCCATTGCGATCGATGCATCGGAGGCCGTGCCGACGCCAGCATCAACAATCACTGGCACTTTTGCGTTCTCGACGATTTCCATGATGTTGTAGCGATTCTGGATTCCGAGCCCCGAACCGATCGGCGCGGCCAGCGGCATTACCGCAACGCAGCCGATTTCCTCCAGCCGCCGCGCGATGATCGGATCGTCGCTGGTATAGACCATCACGTCGAAGTCGTCCTTCACCAACTGCTCTGCGGCGATCAGCGTGGCGCTGACATCAGGGAACAGCGTCTTCGCATCGCCGAGCACTTCCAGCTTCACCAGCTTGTGGCCATCGAGCAGCTCGCGCGCAAGCTGGCAGGTGCGCACCGCGTCCGCAGCGGTGTAGCAGCCGGCGGTGTTCGGCAGCAGCATGTAGCGACTCGGCGGCAGCACATCGAGCAGATTCGGCTCACCCGGTTTCTGGCCGAGATTGACCCGGCGAATGGCGACCGTAACGATTTCTGCGCGACTGGCTTCGATCGCGCAACGGGTTTCGTCGTGATCCCGGTACTTGCCGGTGCCAACCAGCAGACGCGAGTTGTAATCACGGCCAGCAATGCGCAAGAAATCGGATTTCCTGTTGGCATCGATATCGTTTTGCAGATCGATGCCGGAAGCCTCCGGCTTGATCGAAGCGGCGGCGGGGCTGCTGGCGGCGGGAACGGCTGCGGACGTCATCGAATCATTTCTCCAGCCGCGAAAGCGCGGCGTTCGGCATCGGCGACGGCGCGATGCCAGCGTGTCAATCCAGCTTGTGGATGCTGCCTAGTTTACGGCCTGGCGAAGATCAACCGGGCGCTCGGGCCTTGCCAAACTGGTGCGAATGCCGGCTCAGCCGCCGCCGATCGCCTGGACGATCTCGACGCGGTCGCCGGCTGCAAGCCGGTATTGCGCGTGCGCACTTTTCGGCACGATGCTGCCGTTGATTTCGACCGCCACGCGGCGGCCAGCGTAGCCTTCGTTTTCGAGCAGCAGGCTGATCGTCAGCGAATCATTCTGCTGGCGCTCGATACCATTGACGACAATTTCCATCACCTGATTTTAACGCGCCGGGATTGCGGAGGTTCGCGGTCTTGAACAACTGATTCACGAGCGGCTACTTTGCCAAGCCAACAATCCGTCCGCGGTTGCTTCGACATGGCCTTCGACACCGATCGGCTGTGTGTCGAGATCGGTAAGCCTGCGCAGCGTTTCGGTATCGTCGGCCGCGACGCGCGCCATCAATCGCTCGCCAGCGGGCGTGCGCGCGATCACGGTGCCAAACTCCGGCTCGCCATCGCGCCGATAAATGATCGTGTAGGTTTCGAGCGCGGCGCGGCCGCGATATTCCAGCCGTAGTCGCGGTACATCCGCGCGCTCCGCGTTGGCAATCGCATCGACGTTATAGGCATCCATCATAGGCGCCGGATTCGGTCTGGATGACAAAACCAGCGCGTGATGCCGGGTGACGAATTCGCCTTGACCGTACAACAGCGCGAACGAATCAGCCTTGCTGCGCAGTGATCGCACCAGGCTTGCGGCCGCGTGCGTCATGTAGTTGTTCAAGGGCGCGCCGAAAAAACTCATCCCGCCGGCAACCGAAAGTCGCGCGTCCTCAGTCAAAGCCAGCGCACGCCGCGCCATCTTCGGCACGCAGGGAAAACAGCTGTAAAGCTCGATGAAATCGAATGTCGCGGTCGCGTCTTCCTCTTCGATCAGGCCGACCGCGGCGCGCAGCGCAGCCTCTTGCGCATGCGAACGCTGATATTGATCGCGCTGCAAATAATCGCGCGATTCGCTGGCCGCCGCGCCGCCCCAGATGTAGATCAGCCGATCTTTCGCAACCCCCATTTCGAGCGCGGTGCGCAGGCTGGTGATCAACACGGCTGCGCCTTGATTGACCCGCGGATTCGCTATCACGTGCTTGGTGTACGGCCAGGCAATCAAACGATTCCTGGCCGAAGGCGTGGTGATTTCCGCCGGCGTGAATATGCGCTGCAGCCAAGCGTTGGGATTGCGCGCCGCGGCCTGCGAAAACTGGCTGTAAAGCCGGCCGGATTCGGCCAGCGCCTGCCGCTGGGTTTGGCCCCAGAGCGCCTGCGCCGCATTTTCGTAGAACGGATACACCTGCATCGGCATCGTAACGCCATGACGAAACGCCAGCGGATGCACCCGATCGCGCAGGTTCAAATCTCCGGCCTGGGGATCGCCCGGCGTCCACGGCAGGCTCACACCATTCTTCAGTGCGGATGCCACCGCATAAGCGGCTTCGGCGCCCACGACGGCGGCGATACGCGACTCACCGCGCGCAATGCGTAAGGCAGCTTCGTGAATGAATCGCAGCGGGCTTTCGCCGCCGATTTCGCCATAAACCGCGCGGCGCGGCTTGATGCCCAATCGTGCCGAGAGCAAGCCGCAGGCGTCGGCATACGGCCACGAAAGTTCGGCGACGATGTCGAGCGAGTCGAGCATCGGCAACATGGGTGCGCCGGCATCCTGTTCGGCGAGCAGCAGCGCCTGCTGCATCAAACTCAGCGGCTCGCTGGACTTGAGCAAATCGCCGCCACGCTCACACACTTCACCGGCACCGACGATCACCGGAATACGCGCTTGCAGATTCTTGATCGGGTTCATCATGCGGGCGTCATATGGCGAAATTTTCCCATGAGCGCGGAAGAATGAAATGCGATACGGAATCCATCATCAGCTAATTCGCGCCCGGAAGTCTCATCGACTCAATCGCTGCGGTTCAAAAGCATCGGGTAGAATCTTGAGCACTGCGCGGGTGTAGTTCAATGGCAGAACTGCAGCTTCCCAAGCTGCTAGCGTGGGTTCGATTCCCATCACCCGCTCCATTTTTACTCGGACAGCTCGATCGGTTGCGCTTCGATTCCGCTGGCGTTGATGCGCAAGCGCGCCAGCGCAATCGGCAACCTGAAACGACGCGGGCCGCTGCTGCCGGGGTTGACGTAAAGCACGCCGGCGCGGCGTTCGCAGCCCGGCTTGTGCGAATGGCCGCTGACCACCACATGCACCGGATGTTCGCTGCGGTTCCAGTCCAGTGCCGGATTCAATTCCCGCAGATTGTGCAAGACATAAATACGCACGCCGCTCGCGTGAAGCCAAGCGCGTTCAGGCACATTCGCGTATTCGGCACCCACATCATTGTTGCCGCGAATCGCGGTGAGCGGCGCGAGTTCAGCCAGCCTCCGCAGAATTCCGGGATCGCCGATATCGCCGGCATGGATGATGAAATCGCTGCCGCGCAAGGCCTCGATCGCACTGGCTCGCAGCAGACCATGCGTGTCTGAAATCAGGCCGATCGTGATCGCTTTCATCATCGGGTCAGCATGCGCGGCGGGGTTCGGAAATGAGTATCTGAAACCGGATGAAATAACGAGCGGGGTTATGCTTCCAGCCGAGCTTGTCGAGAGGCTGCTGGCGGTCTTGAAATCGCAATACGAGCTGCGCAAGTTAGCATGTCGTTAATCCCTCGCAAGTTGCCCGAACTCAGTCGCTGTTTTTGGGTCCATCGGCAGCCGATGACGTCCGCTCCAAAAATGATTCCTGTGCCGCTGACCAACCGCACCGTGCTGGTGCCGTTGATCGTAGCTTGCGCGCTGTTCATGGAGAACCTCGACTCTACCGTCATCGCCACCGCACTGCCGGCAATTGCGACGTCGTTCAAGGAAGATCCGCTACGGCTGAGCCTCGCCATCACCTCGTATCTGCTGAGCCTCGCGGTATTCATTCCGCTCAGCGGCTGGATGGCGGATCACTTCGGCGCGCGTCGCGTATTTCGCAATGCGATTCTGGTTTTCACTTTCGGCTCGATTCTCTGCGGCCTTTCGCGGACGATGCCGGAGCTGGTCGGCGCGCGGATTTTGCAAGGTGTGGGCGGCGCGATGATGGTGCCGGTCGGGCGGCTCGTACTGCTGCGCAAGATTCCGAAAAGCGAACTGGTGCGCGCGATGTCGTATCTGACGATTCCGGCATTGCTGGCACCAGTGTTGGGTCCACCGCTCGGCGGCTTTCTGGCGACTTATGCATCGTGGCGCTGGATTTTTTTCATCAACGTGCCGATCGGCGTTGCGGGCTATTGGCTGGTGACGCGCTTCATCGAAGAAGTGCGCTCGGCGGATCGTCCGCCGCTGGATTTTCGCGGCTGGCTGCTGGTCGGCAGCGGACTCGCCGGCGTCGTGCTCGGCTTCGAAAGTCTCGGCAAGGGCGTATTGCCGGCCAGCATCGACTGGCTATTCCTCGGCGGCGGCAGCCTGCTGATTACGCTCTATGTGCTTCATGCGCGCGGCAAACCGCATCCGATTGTCGACCTCGGACTGTTGCGTATCCCCACTTTCAGCACCTCGGTGCTTGGCGGTGGCCTGTTCCGGCTCGGCACTGGCGCATTCACCTTGCTGATGCCGCTGATGCTGCAACTCGGCTTCGGGCTTTCCTCCGCCGCTTCCGGCGCGATCACGTTCGCCAGCGCGATTGGCGCCTTGATGATGAAGGCGACGGCGCGGCCGTTCGTCAAGCATTTCGGTTTCAAGCAGCTGCTGATCGCCAACTCGCTGATCGGCGGCGCCTATCTTTTCGCCTGCGGCCAGCTGCATCCGGCTACGTCGCATTGGCTCATCATGACGCTGCTGGTGGTCGGTGGATTTTTCAATTCGCTGCAATTCACCTGTTTCAACACGATGGCCTTCGCCGATCTGGACGAAGCGCACATGAGCCAGTCCACCAGTTTTTCCAGCACGGCGCAGCAGCTTGCGCTGAGCATCGGCGTTGGCGTGGCTTCGCAGCTATTGCATGTGATCCTGCTGTTCGATCATCGCGCCGCGGCGGGCGCCGCCGACTTCGCCATCGCATTCGGCGTGGTCGGCCTCATCACCGCAGCATCTGGATTGATCTATCTGCGACTGGATGCGAATGCCGGCAGCAATGTCAGCGGGCATGTTTTGCCGCAAGCCGGCGCTCGCCTTCAGAGTTGAAGCAAGGCTTGCAGATCGCTGTTCCGTGTTTTTGTGATGATTCAGAAATGAACTACTTATCGAGCTGCCGGTAGCGCTGGTTGATGGCATTGGTCAAGGCCACCAGGCCCACCGACGTTTTCTTGTAAGCGTCCAGCATGCCCGTGCTCGGATTCAGCGAGTTGTTGTCGAAGCCGGTAAGCAGACCGGCAATCGCGCTCATGTAAGTATCGATCGCGCGGCCACGATTGGCGCGCGCCCACCACGCATAAATCGCGCGCTCGCATTCAAATTGCTGTGGACGCTGGCCCAGACTCACCGCATCGCAAGTAGCCACCGGTTGAATCAGCGCATCAAGATCGGCGTGCGACATCTGAGCGACTTCGTCCTGCGCTTTCTTGAACAGATCGGCATCGTTGAGTGTCGTAAGTGCATCCGCAGCGGCGGTGAAGCTGAGCAGTACGCCAAGGCTGCCGATAAAAACGCGAATCGATTTCATGGGTAGATATTCCGGTTGATCGTGTGCGGCAACTTGCTGGAACGGCAAGCCTTACCTTATCGAATCTGCGCAAAGCGCGTTGATGTCGATCGATGTAGCGTTCATATCGACATCAAAATTTTTTGATCGTTGCAGCAATCAATGCCTCAATGAGGCTGGAGATGACCATGCAGGATTCAGCCATGCGCACGCACCTATCAAAACTGCAAAGCGAATTCGCGCGCCTGCCGGCCGATGCCCCGGCGCGGCCCGGACTGGCCGGGTTGATCGCAGCGATCGAACATCAGCTCGACCATACCGACGATGCGATTCAACGCACGCAATTGCTGGAAGATGTTAGCGTTTCGATACGCCGTTTTGAAGTGGACCATCCCAGCCTGACCGCCAGCCTCGGCCAGATTCTTTCCGGCCTCAGCACGATGGGAATTTAAGTTCAGATTCCATTCAGACTGTGCTGCTAGATTACGTCCATCTGTTAGGAGAAGTGCCATGAAAAAACTACTATTGACCGGAGTCTTGACCGCGGCGTGCCTGACGCCGCTTGCCGCGTCTGCGCATACCGACGTCTCGATTGGTCTCGGCCTCGGCGTTCCCGGTTATGCCGCGCCGGCGTATTACGCGCCGCCGGTGCCGGTTTATTACCCGCCTGCGTACTATGGCTACGGCTATGGCGGCCCGGTGGTTTATGGTGGTTACTACGGCGGCTATTACGGCCCGGGCTACTACCACGGCGGTGTCTATTTTCGCGGTGGCGGCTACTACCACGGCGGCGGTTATTATCACGGTGGTTACGGTCGCCGTTGATTCGTCAGGTCTTCGTCGCCGGTTGCGCGCCGACTCACCAATAGAATCCATTGGCAGCCGAGCTGAACTGTAGATAACTGTTTGATCTGGCAAGACGCCGTCCGCAAGGGCGGCGCTTCTTTGTGGTGTGAAATTGCTTCGACGTTTAGAATCCGCTTGTCGAGGCGCTTACGCTCGCACCGAATTCCATGTTGACCATCACTTCTCGCATCCAGATTCCGCTCGCCGAAATCGACATGAGCGCGATGCGCGCGCAAGGCGCTGGCGGCCAGAATGTCAACAAGACGTCTACCGCAGTGCATTTGCGCTTCGATGTGCGCGCCTCGTCGCTGCCGCCGGCCTGCAAGGAACGCCTGCTCGGAATTGCCGATCAACGCATCACGCGCGACGGCGTGATCGTCATCAAGGCGCAGCAGTTCCGCAGTCAGGAACAGAATCGGGATGACGCGCTTGCACGGCTGCAAACCCTGGTTCGCACAGCGCTGGTCATTCCGCGTATCCGCAAGTCCACGAAACCAACCCGCGCTGCGCGCCTTCGCAGAGTAGATGGCAAGACGCGACGCGGACAGTTGAAGGCGCTGCGAACGCGAATCGAAGATTGAGTTGAAAAGCCGGCAAGGCTTTTTCTGAGGGTCTGGATGTCCGGGCTGGTCCGATCAGAAAGCTTGGCCGAATCAAGCCGCCTTCGCTTCGATCACCAAGGATTCGCTTTCATGGCTCGCATTCAAGCGCGAACGCTCGGCCATCGAAAAATGCCGCAGGATTGTTCCAGATAGCTGTGGAATCAGGGGCTCAGGAAAATCGTGGCCCATGCCGGGAATGATTTCGAGCCTGGCGCCGTCGATATGCCGCGCGAGATCGTGCGCGGCGGCGACCGGTACCAGGCGATCGGCGGCGCCGTGCAGGATCAACGTCGGCGCGCGGATCGCGGCGAGCAGGCCGAGCCGGCTGCCGGATGCCAATATTGCTAGCGTTTGCCGCGCGAGTCCCTGCGGATAGCTGCTGCGTAAATGGCTTTGTTCGAGGCGCGTGCGCATTTCCTGCTGGCTCAGCGGATAGGCCGGGCTGCCGATCAGTTGCCAGATGCGGATCGAATGCTGGACCAGCGTTTCACGATCGTGCCGCTTCGGACGATTGACCATGCGCAGCTTGATATTCCACGACGGCCCCGGCAGCCGGCGATTGCCGCTGCTGGACATCACCGAAACGAGTGCGTTGACGCGCTGCGGATATTTCGCCGCGAGTATCTGCGCGATCATGCCGCCCATCGAAGCGCCGATCACATGCGCGCGCGCAATCTTCAGCGCATCGAGCAAACCGATCGCATCACGCGCCATGTCGTCGAGCGTGTAACCAGCTTTCACCGGCAGGCCGAACGTATACGCAAGGCCGGCGCGCAGCAGTTTCGGTTTGCCGGCGGCGTCGATCTTGCTCGACAAGCCGATGTCGCGGTTGTCGTAGCGCACCACGTAATAGCCCGCATCTGCCAGCGCCTGGCAAAAGCGATCCGGCCACAGGGTCAATTGCGCGCCCAGACCCATCACCAGCAGAATCGCCGGCGCTGAACGGCGGCCGAAAGTTTCGTATTCGAGCGTGAGGCCGTTGGCCTGGGCTTGGGGCATGGAATGACTCGCTGTGGGAGAACGGCGACAAAACTGCGGAGATGAAATGCGACAGAATTGTTGCATGACCACGACAGTTTTGTGTTACACCGACGACCGCCCCTGAGCGACAATACTGCCGCTCGTCCGACACTCATTCGATAGCCCATTCAAACGCCCAACTACGATGCCCCGTTCGATTGTCGTGCGCCGTTCGCCGATTCACGGCAACGGCGTTTTCGCCGCCAAAGACCTGCCCGCCGAGAAATATTTGATCGAGTATCGCGGCGAATTGATGACGCACGCGAAGTCCGACAAGCTGTATGCGGAAAACGCCGAAACCGGCCACACGTTTCTGTTCATCCTCAACGATAAATATGTGATCGACGGCACCGAACGCGGCAACGATGCGCGCTGGATCAACCATAGCTGCGAGCCGAATTGCCAGCCGGTGCTGGTGGAACATGCCAGTAATCGCAGGCTCGATCGCGTGATGATCGAAAGCTTGCGGCCGATCAAGGCGGGCGAAGAGCTGACTTACGATTACGGCATCACGCTCGAATATCGTCACTCGCCACGGCTGAAAAAACTCTGGGCCTGCCGCTGCGGAATGAAGAACTGTACGGGCACTTTGCTGAAACCCAAGCCGCGCAAGCCGCGAGTCAAACCGCGAGTCAAACCGCGGGCGAAATCGCGCGCTAAATAGCGATTGCAATCATCATGTGTGATGAATGCCTGGCGCGATGCGGCTGAATAAATTCATCAGCGAAACCGGCGCCTGCTCGCGGCGCGAAGCAGACCAGTGGATCGAAGCCGGCCGCGTCAGCGTCAACGGCACGCGCGCCATACTCGGCACGCAGGTCGAAGCGAGCGACGAAGTATGCGTCGATGGCCGCGTGGTCGGCGCGCGTAGAGCTGCGGTGTATCTGGCCTTGAACAAACCGGTCGGCATTACCTGCACCACCGAGCGGCATATCCGCGGCAACATCGTCGATTTCGTCGATCACGGCGAGCGCATTTTTCCGATCGGCCGGCTCGACAAGGATTCCGAAGGCTTGATCCTGCTCACCAACAATGGCGACATCGTCAACGAAATCCTGCGCGCCGAAAATCATCACGACAAGGAATATGTGGTCACCGTCGACAAGACTATTACGCCTGCATTTCTGGCCGCCATGTCGGCCGGCGTTCATTTGCCGGAACTGGAAACCACCACGAAACCTTGCATGGTGATACGCGATGCCAGTCATGTATTTCGTATCGTCTTGACGCAAGGCTTGAACCGGCAGATTCGCCGCATGTGCGAAGTTTTTGGTTACGAGGTGCGCCGCTTGCAGCGCGTGCGCATCATCAACATTCGCCTCGGCGCATTGAAAACCGGCGAGTGGCGCAATCTCAGCGATGCCGAATTGCAGGGCCTGCTACCGAATCAGGACTTGCTGCGCTAGCGACTTTTGCGATGAATTATTGCTGCGATTTTCGTAGCGTTATTGGCAACGGTTACAGATCGTGGCGAGCAACCTGGCCAGAGGAATCAGATGCATGCCGAGTATCGCCTTGCCGGTGACGAGCAGCGATGCGGCGATATCCCGATCCGGATCGGCCCATCCCAATACGTTCATGAAACCGAGATGGCCGAACGCGCGATGTGTGAACGGCCCATACAAGCCAGCGGGATTAACGCCGAGCATCATGCCTTCGCTGTAGCGCATGGGAATCAGCAGCGAACGATCGAAATCGATGCGTCCTACCGGCGCAATCGCTCGCGCCACGGTTTCGCGCTTGAGCACGCGGCGTCCGTTGAATTCACCGCCATCGAGCACCATCTGGAAGAAACGCGAAGTCTCCTCGGCGGTTGCATAAATGTTGCCGGCCGGAATCACCGCATCCATGAACGCAGCCGTATTCGAGGCTTCGACCACTTGCTCGAACGGCAGCAGCAAGGCGCGCTCGGCGACAATTGAAACCGGAAACAAGACCGGCGCGCCGGCACTGTAGTTCAGCGCGACCTGCTGGCGATGACGGCTCGGCAAGCCGTAGGTGAAATGCTTCATTCCGAGCGGTTTTCGAATGTGTGTATCGAGAAATCTTTGCAGCGATTGACCGGTTACGCGCTGCAGGATTTCGGCGAGGATGAAGCCGCCGGTGATCGCGTGATACGCCATCGTGCGCGAACGCGCGGGCGCTGCGTTGCAGATCAACTCGACGATGCGATCCCAATCATTCAATAGTTCGACTTTACGCTCCTCGCGCTTCAGCGTAATGGTAGGAAAGCCGCCGCGATGCGCCAGCACATCGGCAATCGTCGTGCGGCTTTTGCCGGCTTGCGCGAACTCCGGAATGTAGTGCCTCACGCGCTGATCGAGATCGATCGCGCCTTCTTCGGCCAGCTTGTGAATCAGGATTGCGGTAACCGCTTTCGATGCGGAAAACAGGCATACCGGTGTCGATGGATTCATCAACTGCTGGGGAATGTTAGGCGCATCCGCGGGGCCATTGCCGCGCGCGTGGCCGAGACTTCGATTGATCAGAACAGCACCGCGACGCCGCAGGCAAAACGATAGCGCCGGATACGCCCGCGAACGATATAGCGCTTCCACCGCTTGCCAGATGGCATCGATATCCGCAGCTTCCAGCCCGGCCGTTTCCGGTCTGGATTCGGTGCGATTTGCGATCGCGGTGACGCTGCCGAGATCGGCCGGCACGCGCACTTTGTACTTCGGAAAAAGAGTCATCCGGTTCGGAGTCGATCGGCCAACATGAAGATCAAGCGGCCTGCCCCTGCAGACCTGCCGATCGGGTCCGCGTTCGCGCGATTTTGGTTCAACAGATTCGCACCCGCTTGGGCCGCAGATTCAGAAATGAATCACCGAGCGGATCACCCTACCTTCGTGCATCAGATCGAATGCCTGATTGATCTGTTCCAGCGGCAGCACCTGGGTAATCATTTCATCGATCTTGATTTCGCCGCCGAGATAGCGCTCCACATACCCCGGCAATTGCGAGCGACCCTTGACGCCGCCGAATGCCGAGCCACGCCAGACGCGACCGGTGACCAGTTGAAACGGCCGCGTGCTGATCTCCTGCCCTGCACCTGCGACGCCGATGATGATCGACTCGCCCCAGCCTTTGTGGCAGCACTCCAAAGCGGCGCGCATCAGCTGCACATTGCCGACGCACTCGAACGAATAATCGACCCCGCCATCGGTGAGATCGACGATCACCTGCTGAATCGGCGTATCCGGATAATCCTTCGGATTGACGCAGTCGGTAGCGCCAAGCGCGCGCGCCATTTCGAACTTGGCAGGATTGGTGTCGATCGCAAGGATGCGCCCGGCTTGCGCCATCACCGCGCCCTGCAAAACCGACAGGCCGATGCCGCCCAAACCGAACACCGCAACGCTCGCACCCGGTGGCACTTTCGCCGTGGTCAGCACCGCGCCGATGCCGGTGGTGATGCCGCAACCGAGCAGGCAAACCTTTTCCAGCGGCGCTTCCGGATTGATCTTCGCCAGCGAAATTTCCGGCAATACGGTGAATTCGGAAAACGTGCTGGTGCCCATGTAATGCAGCAGGGTTTGGCCTTTGATCGAGAAGCGCGAAGTGCCATCCGGCATCAATCCCTTGCCCTGCGTGGCGCGGATTTTCTGGCACAGATTAGTCTTGCCGGACAAGCAGAATTTGCACTCGCCGCATTCCGGCGTGTACAGCGGAATCACATGATCGCCCGGCTTCACGCTGCTCACGCCCGCGCCCACTTCGCGCACGATGCCGCCGCCTTCATGGCCGAGAATCACCGGGAACGCACCTTCCGGATCGGCCCCCGAAAGCGTGTAGGCATCCGTGTGACAAACGCCGGTCGCCACGATTTGCACCAGCACTTCGCCGGCTTTCGGGGGCGCGACATCGACTTCTTCGATCGACAAGGGCTTGCCGGCTTGCCATGCGACTGCGGCTCTGGATTTCATGCGTTGCTCGTTGATTGCTGGATTGGATTTTTGATGAGTCGTATCGGCATCGCGCGCATCCACTTCGATGCTTGTTTCACAGCAAAATTTTCGCGTGATGGCGCAGATGGTCGTCGATGAACGTCTGCACGAACCAGTACGAATGATCGTAGCCTTCGCGCATTCTCAATGTCAGCGCCTGACCCGAAACCGCAGCCGCAGCTTGCAGCGATTGCGGCTGCAATTGCGCGGTGAGAAATTGATCGGCAGCACCCTGATCCACCAGGATCGGCTGCGGATACGCCCGGCGCTGCATCAATTCCGCGGCATCCCAGTTTTTCCATCGCTCACGATCGTCGCCAAGATAGTTGCCGAAGGCTTTTTCGCCCCAGGGTACCGCGCAAGGATTCGCAATCGGCGCGAATGCGGAAGCTGAATGCCAGTGCGCCGGATTGCGCAGCGCGGTAACCAGGGCGCCGTGGCCGCCCATCGAATGGCCGAAAATTCCGCGCCGATCATTCGCCGGGAAATTGGCTTCGATCAACGCTGGCAATTCCTGGTCGACGTAACTGCCCATGCGATAGTGATGACACCACGGCTCGGCAACGGCATCGAGATAAAACCCCGCGGCCAGACCGAAATCCCAAGCGTCCGCTTCGCCCGGTAAATTCAATCCGCGCGGGCTGGTATCCGAAGTCACCAGCATCAATCCAAGTTCGGAAGCCAGCTTCAAGGCGCCGGCCTTGATGAAGAAAGTTTCCTCGTTGCAGGTCAGGCCGGCAAGGTAATAGAGCGCGGGCACTTTGCCGTGGCGGACTTGCGGCGGCTGATACACGCCGAAGCGCATGACGGTACCGGTAGCGGTCGAGGCATGGGAATAGAAACCGATCTTGCCGCCGAAGCAAGCCTGCTCACTGCGTGTTTCCAAGATCATCTCCTCAGGAAGAGGATTATAGCGGCCGCATCCGCGTACAACCGCTGCCGGGCTCGGCACACAGCCAAAAAAAACCCCGCACAAGGCGGGGTTTTCAAACTCGAAGCAAATCGGATTAAAGCGGCTTGATCGCCGTAGCCTGCATGCCTTTGGGGCCGCGCTTGGCCTCGTACTGGACGCGCTGACCTTCCTTGAGCGTCTTGAATCCGGTGCCCTGGATTTCCTTGAAATGTGCGAAAAGATCTTCGCCGCCGTCGCTCGGAGTGATGAAGCCAAACCCCTTGGCATCGTTGAACCACTTGACCGTTCCGGTCGTTAC
This sequence comes from Rhodospirillales bacterium, assembly GCA_903970615.1. GTDB lineage: Bacteria > Pseudomonadota > Gammaproteobacteria > Nevskiales > Nevskiaceae > Nevskia. The sequence goes on along the minus strand of CAJCJH010000019.1, from coordinate 9,899 downwards.
ATTGCTCATTGAAACGTTCCCTATAATGATTGATGGTGTACGGGCCTAACCGCCCGCAGGTGCATGCGAATCAAGAAACGTAACCGGAGTCTTGCAAGAACACACCGCTGTTGGGCGGAGCATGAAGGTTCGCGGACAAACGGCTTGAAGCGATTGCAACTATGACTTTATACGTTTGCAAAGCGGCTGTCGATATCCGATCGTCGCCATTCAAAAATGGTTCGCGGATGCCCGTATTTGGGGCATAAAATGCACTTAAATGGAACGGCGGAATGATCGCTTCGGTCTGATTGAAAAGCACCTAAGCTGGCTTAAACAGGGCTGGCAGGAGTTTTCTGGATGAACAGGCGCAAATTTTCAGCTTCGATATCGCACATGGCCTCCAGGCCCGGTTTCGGCGGCGTTTTGTGCGCTTTTCTGTTTGCCGCAGCTGCTGTCCTCGCCGACGAAATCTCCGATAACAAAATCGTGCTGGCTGCCGTCAATGTGCCTACGCCGGGTTTGTCGTGTGACGACGCTGCGGCCCAGGCCAGCGTGACGTTCAAGGTGGTCGGCGCACCATTTACCGTGCAGCGATATTCGGTGTTCATCGATGGCAACGGCCTGCCGGAATCGGCGCTGGACGAAGCCTGGCCCTCCATCGCCGTGCAGCAGGGTTTTCATCCCGGCCGCAATCTGGTCGAATTTATTTTGTATGGCGCGGACAATCAGTCGCTGGATCGCAAGCAGACGCTGCTGATCGGCGCGGCAGCCAACAGCAGCGATGTCGCGCCCGCGCAAATCGACTGCTCAGGCGCAATCGCGCAGGACGACGAGTCCGCGTGGCCGGCGCTGGCTTTGAATGGCACCGGTCAAACCGTCAGCGAGCCTTCCAGCGATCAAGATGGCAATCAGAGTGCGGATCAGTCGGCACCGGTTATCGAATCGACGTCCGCGTATTTCGATGGCCCGATTTATACCTACTACCCGGCGCCGGTTTTTTTCGGCCCGGTCTTTTCAGCGGGCTTTTTCGCAGCGCCTCGGATCATTTACGGGCCGCGTCCGCCGCTGTTTTACGACAGCCGCCGCGGACCACACTATCGACCAGGATCGGCCATCAGCAATGCTCATCCGGGGCGCGACGGCGCAGCGCCGCCGCGGAGTTATGGCGACACCTCGAACAACCAAGACGCGTTCGGGCAGACCGGAGAAATTCATCCGGGTGCTGCGCATCGCGGCACCTTCAGCACGTATTCGCCACCGGCGTATCGCGGCAGCACAGCGGGTTCCGGCAAGGCCGGGAAAGCGGGCGTTTCGCCATTCGATGACGACGGCGATCGGCACAACGCTGCTGCATCATCCAGTGCACCGCGCGGTTACGACGCGGGGCCAAGCTATGGCAATGCGGCGGGCGGGGCGCAGCAAAATCTGCCGCAACAACTGCCGCCGCCGAGCCGTCAGCTCACGCCGCCTCAGCAATTGCCTTTGCCAAGTCAGCGCTTCGGCATACCGCGGCCGCAGGCCGCGCCGAGGCCGGCCGAAAACCGTTCGCAATCCGCACCGCGATAAGCCTCAAAACGCGCTCGTTTGCGCCAACCTCAGCGTGCGTCAACACTTGATTTTGAGTGCTGCGATCACAGCCAATATTCGCAGAGCTTAAAACCGCGTCGGTGCATAAGGCTTCAAATCCAGCGAGGGCGAAACGCCGCTGAGCAGCTCCGCAATCAGTGCGCCGGTCGCGGCCGACAAAGTCACGCCAAGCATGCCGTGGCCAGTGGCCAAACTCAGATTCCGATAGCCGGGTGCGCGGCCGAGAATCGGCAGATCGTCATAAGTCATCGGCCGCCAGCCGTACCATTCTTCCTCGATTTTCGGGCCGACCGGTTCGTGCAAATATTCCGCTGCGCCCCGCGCCAGCGCAGCGAGCCGCGTGCGATTCAGCGAGCGGTCATAGCCGGAAAATTCCATCGTGCTGCCGAGCCGATAACCGCTGGCCCAACTGGTCACGCAAACGCCGCGTTCCTTCAGCACCATTGGAATCACGGGCGCCAGTTGCGGCCGCGTGTAGGTGATCGAATAACCCTTGCCGGGCTGGATCGGCAATCGCAAACCGAGTTGCTTGCCAACTTGCGGAGACCAGGCACCGAGCGCCAAAACCACTTCGTTGCCAGCGAAAATGCCGCGCGAAGTTTTTACGTTTACGATCTTTTCATTGGCGACCTGAAACTCTTGAATGCTCGCCTGTTCTTCGATGATGCCGCCGCAGGCACGCACCGCGCGCGCCAGTTCTGCGGCGTAACGATTCGGCCGCAGCCGCGCATCGCCAGGATGAAAATGGGCGCCGACGATGCTCGTGTTCAAGGCCGGTTCGCGTCGGCGGATTTCGTCGCCAGCAAGGGTTTGCACTGTAACGCCAACTTCACGCAGCAACGCCGCTTCGGCCTGCGATTGCGTAAAGGCGACTTCATCGCGGTACACATAAAAAGTGCCGCTGGGATCAAATTCGCACTGCAGATTTTCGTCGCGCACCAGCGCTTCCAGCAGCGTGCGCGAATGCAGTAACAGCTGCGTTTTCACGCGCGTCGTCGCGGCAAAATCGCGGGCGTTGCAGCGAGCCGAGAAACGCAGCAGCCAGGCCAAGAGTGTTGGATCGAGCGTCGGCCGCACATAAAAAGGCGCGTCGCGTTTCAGCATCCACTTCAAGGCTTTCGCAACCGTGCCGGGCGCGGTCAACGGCAGATGACTCGGCGTGATGGTGCCGCAGTTGCCATGCGAACTGCCGCTGCCGATGGTCTTGCCTTCGAGCACGGTCACGCTGCGGCCGACGCGCAGCAGATACAGCGCGCAAGCCAGGCCGATCACGCCGCCGCCCAGCACCAGCACGTCGCTACGTTGGGCTGTCATGCTTTGGCCATATTCATGTCGGCCGCGTTGCTTCGGCACAACTTCATCAATAGCCGGTCTGCGCAGCCATCCAGCGTCAATCCAGACGACATGACTATTCGAGAATCGGCGGGTGTGGCGAACATCGGCTTATTGTCGCATCGCCTGCTTCGATGCGAGCGTTAAACTGCGCGGCAATTCCGCTTGAGAGTTGATCGTCGTTGAACGAATTGCCACCCGAACTTGCAGCCCTCGCCGACGACGTGGATTTGCCACTGCTGCGGCGCGCAGTCGGGGCCAGCTCTTTTCTGGCTGAAGTTTTTACCCAGCAGCCGAGCTGGACGGCGCAGCAATTTGCGGGCGATCGATTCAAGCGGCCCGATCCGCAAACCGCCGCGCAGAGAATCGCCGCAGCGCTCGAAACCAGCCAGGACGAAATCGCCTGGATGCGCGCAATCCGCCAGTTGCGCAATCGTGAATTCGCCGGCATTGCGTACCGCGATATCGCCGGCTACGCGGCACTCGACGAAACCCTGCAAGCCTTGTCCGATTTCGCCAACGCGGCCGTTGCCGCCGCATGCGATCGCGCATACGCAGGGCTAAGGGAAATGTTTGGCACGCCGCGCAGTGCGGCCGGCGCCGCCGCGCCGATCATCGTGCTCGGCATGGGCAAGCTCGGTGGCGGTGAGCTGAATTTTTCGTCGGATATCGACCTGATATTTGCGTATACCGAGAGCGGTGAAACCGATGGTGCGCGCAGCCTCAGTAACGAGGAATTTTTTGCGCGGCTGATACATCTAGTGGTGAAGCTGCTGGCGCAGCGCACGGCCAGTGGTTTTGTGTTTCGTGTGGATACGATGCTGCGGCCCTTCGGTAGTGCCGGCGCGCTGGCGCTGCCGGTGGATGCGATGGTGAATTACTACCAGGATCATGGCCGCGAGTGGGAGCGCTACGCGCTGATCAAGGCACGCCCGATTGCGGGCGATCTTGCCGCCGGCTTCGCCCTACTGAATGCGCTACGTCCCTTTATTTACAGGCGTTATCTGGATTTCAATGCGCTGGGAAATCTACGTGATCTGAAACAGCGTATCGATCAGGCTGCGGCCGTCCACGGTGCAGCGGAAGACCTCAAGCTCGGGCCGGGCGGCATCCGCGAACTGGAGTTTATTGTGCAGCTGTTCCAGTTGATGCGCGGCGGTCAGGATGCGCGTCTGCGCGATCCGCGATTGCGAAAAGTATTGCGCAGGCTGGCAGGCAATCAGCTACCGCGGGAGACGGTCGATGCGCTCGATGCCGCCTATGTTTTTCTGCGCCGCTGCGAGAACGCGATCCAGTTTTACGAGGACAAGCAGACTCATCAATTGCCGCAAGCAGAATCCGCACAACGAGCACTTTGTCTCGCGCTCGATGAACCTGACTGGCCTGCGTTACTGCGGCATCTGAATCGACACCGCGACCTCGTGCGAAGCGAATTCGAGCGGATTTTTACCGAGGCCGTACCCGCCGCCGAGACGCCAAAAGTCTGGCATCAGCTTTGGGATGCCGAATCCGGCAAGCTGGCTGAATGCCTGCAGGAATTGGGGTTCAGACGAAACCTGCCGGAAGTGGCGCAGGCTTTCGATGGGCTGCGCCACTCGCATCTGGTGCGCAGGCTCGACGCGCAGGCGCAAGCGCGATTGCGCTCCGTGACGAATCTTCTCGCGCAAGAAAGCGCACAGCAGGAAGACCGTGAAACCGCGTTCGTGCGCACGCTGCAGGTGATCGGCGCGCTGGCCGGTCGCAGCACCTATCTGGCGCTGCTCAACGACAGCGCGCTGGCACGTGCCCAACTGGTGCGGCTATCCGCCGCCAGCCCCTGGATCGCCGATCTGATTTCACAAACGCCGGCGTTGCTGGATGCCTTGCTGGATACGCGGCTGGCGAGTGCCGCGCCGCTGCGCGCGGAACTGTTCGCGAGTCTTGCCGCGCGCGCGGCAGGCATTGGCGATGACATCGAAGATCAGATGGATTTGCTGCGGCGCTATCGGCAGGAGATGACGCTGCGCATCGCCGCTGCCGATCTCGGCGGAACTCTGCCGCTGGTTCAGGTCAGCGATCGCCTCACCTGGCTGGCCGAGGCGATCGTCGCGCAGGCGCTGGTGTTTGCGCGGAAACCGCTTGAATTGCAGTTCGGAAAACGCTTACGGCAGGACGACAGCGATGCCGGTTTCGCAGCGATCGCTTACGGAAAATTCGGCAGCATCGAACTGGGTTACGGCTCCGATCTCGATCTGGTTTTCGTCTACGACGGCGACACGCCGGATACCGATGAAACGCCAGACGCGGGCAGGCGGCGCAGCCTGCCGGCGATGGACTTCTTTGCGCGCGTGGCGCAACGCACCGTGCGCTTGTTGTCGGCGCTGACCAGCGCGGGACGCGCTTACGAAATCGATCTGCAGTTGCGCCCCAGCGGCAACTCGGGTTTGGTGGTGACCAGCCTTGCGGGTTTCGCACGATACCAGCGCGAATCGGCCTGGACCTGGGAACATCAGGCCTTGCTGAAAGCGCGGACGGTAGCGGGCGATGGATATCTGTGCGAACAGATCGCTGCGATTCGCCGGGAAGTTTTGACGCGCCCGCGCGATGCCAAAAAATTGCAGCAGGATGTGCGCGACATGCGCACGAAAATGCGCACGAGCCTGGAGAAAAAGCTGCCCGCCCGATGGGATATCAAGCAAGCCGGCGGCGGCTTGATCGATGCCGAATTCATCACGCAATTCCTGTGTCTGCGCGACGCCGCGCAATATCCGCAACTGCTGGCCTACACCGATAACTGGCGCCAGCTCGAAGCACTGGCCGCGGCCGGCCGTATCGACGCAAAGGATAAAGACACGCTGCTCGCCGCCGAGCGCGCTTACCGGGGCTTTCTGCATCGGCGCGCCTTGCAGCAGCAGGATGCCACTGCGGATCAGGCACAATTCGCCGACCAACGCAGCGCCGTCAGCGCGCTGTGGCAAGGCTACATGGAGAACGTATAAGTGATCGTCGTCACCGGAGCTGCCGGCTTCATCGGCGCCAACCTCGTGCTGGGTTTGAACGCGCGCGGCATCTGCGACATCATCGCCGTGGATGATTTGAGCGACGGCACCAAGTTCCGCAATCTGGCCGAAGCGGACATCGCCGATTATCAGGACAAGGATGAATTCCTTACGCATGTCGAGCGCGGCGAACTGCCGAAGATCGATGCGATTTTCCATCAGGGTGCGTGCTCCGCGACCACCGAGTGGAACGGCAAATTCATGATGGACGTCAATTACCGCTACTCGAAAACGCTACTGGCGTTCTGCCAGGCGCGCGCTATTCCGTTTATCTATGCCTCGTCGGCTTCGGTGTACGGCATGGGGAAATCCGGCTTTCGGGAATCACGCGAATGCGAGCATCCTCTGAATGTTTATGCGTACTCGAAATTTCTGTTCGACCAGAATGTGCGTCGTGCCGGACTCGATGCGAGTGCCACAAAAACCAGTCAAGTCGTGGGCCTGCGCTATTTCAACGTCTATGGCCCGCGCGAACAGCACAAGGGCGGCATGGCCAGCACTGCGTTCCACTTCAACAACCAGATCGCGCAGCATGGCGAATGCCGTTTGTTTGAAGGCAGCGACGGCTATGGCGATGGCGAACAGCGGCGCGATTTCATTCAGGTCGACGATGTGGTGGCGATGAACCTGTGGTTCTTCGATCATCCGGAGAAATCCGGCATCTACAATTGCGGCACCGGTCGTGCGCAGCCGTTCAACGACATCGCCCATGCGGTGATCGCCTGGCACGGCAAGGGGAAAGTGAAGTACGTGCCATTTCCGCAGAATCTGATCGGGCGTTATCAATCCTTCACGCAAGCCGATCACGCGAGGCTGCAGGCCATCGGCTATGACCAACCGTTCCTGACGGTCGAGCAGGGCGTGAAGCGTTATCTGGATTGGTTGAACGCGCAGTAATTCGTGGTGCGAAAAATCATTTGGCGAAGACCTCGTTCTTGCAGGTTTAAGAGGCGATGAATAACGCCCGTTCGATCCTCGTCGTCGGCCCATCCTGGGTGGGCGACATGGTGATGGCGCAATCGCTGTTCCTGCGGCTGCGGGAGCGCGATCCGGAGGTCGCCATCGATGTTCTGGCGACGGGCTGGTCGCTGCCGGTGATCGCGCGCATGCCGCAAGTGCGGCGCGGCATCGAGTTGCCGTTCGCGCATGGCGACTTGAAACTGGCGGCGCGGCGGCGGCTGGGCTTGAGCTTGCGCGGGGCGCGATACGATCAGGCGATCGTACTACCGAATTCCTGGAAATCGGCGCTGGTGCCTTATTTTGCTGGCATCCGCAAGCGAACCGGTTATCGACGCGAGCTGCGCTATGGCCTGTTGAACGACCTGCGCAAGCTGGAGCGAGAACGACTGCCGCGTACCGTGCAGCAGTTCGTCGCACTCGCCGAAGATGCCGCACCGATTCACGCCGCAGAAATTCCGCCGCCGCGATTGCGCGTTGATCGCTCGCGCGGCGCGCAACTGCGCGTCGAACTCGGCCTGCCGTCCGGACCTGCGATTGCCCTGATGCCCGGCGCGGAATACGGCCCGGCCAAACGCTGGCCGGTGGAATATTACGGCGCACTGGCCAAGATGCTGCTCGCGCGCGGTGTGCAGACCTGGGTGCTCGGCTCGGCCAAGGAAGTCGAACTCGGCAAGCAACTGTTGCAGGCTTCCGAGGGTACCGCGTTCAACCTCGCCGGCCGCACCAGTTTGAGCGATGTAATCGATCTGCTTGGCGAGTGCGGCGCGGCAGTGACCAACGATTCCGGACTGATGCATGTCGCCGCCGCGGTCGGCATTCCGCTGGTGGCGATCTATGGCAGCTCCTCGCCTTCGCACACGCCGCCGTTGAGTGCGGCCGCGCAGGTGCTGTACTTGAATCTTTCCTGCAGCCCCTGCTTTGCGCGCAGTTGTCCGCTGCTGCATCTCGATTGCCTGCGCGGCATTGCGCCGCAAATGGTGTTTGAAAAGCTTCAGCCGCTGCTGGATTTTTAGATCGTCGGCGCTGAATTGCCAAGCGCCGACTCGTCCGGCTTGGGCCCGCGGCCTTATAATCGCCGCCCTTGAATCCGAACATTTTTCTCAATATTTCCTGGCGAAGAGGATTGACGCGATGACGACGATGGCCGACCGCGATGGCTTTATCTGGTACGACGGCGAGATGGTGCCCTGGCGCGAGGCGACGACACACGTCCTCACCTACACCCTGCATTACGGCGCCGGTGTGTTTGAAGGCGTGCGCGCTTACAACACGCCGCAAGGCACGGCGATTTTCCGCCTCGAAGAACACACCAAACGCCTGTTCAACTCGGCCAAGATCATCGGCATGAAGATTCCGTTCACGCCGGAACAGATCAGTGAAGCGCAGCTTGCAGTGCTGCGCATCAACCAGCTGAAAGAGGCTTATCTGCGGCCGATGGTGTTCTACGGGGCCGAAGGCATGGGCTTGCGCGCGGATAATCTGAAGGTACACCTGATCGTTGCGGCGTGGACCTGGGGCGCCTATCTCGGTGCGGATAATGTCGAGCGCGGAATCCGCGTGAAGACCAGTTCTTACTCGCGTCAGCATGTGAATGCCAGCCTGTGCCGCGCCAAGGCCAATGCGAATTACCTCACTTCCATGCTGGCGCTGAACGAAGCGCTGCGCGATGGCTACGACGAAGCGGTGATGCTCGATCCGGATGGCTTTGTCGCCGAAGGCAGCGCCGAGAATATTTTCCTGGTGCAGGATGGCGCGCTGCATACGCCGGACATCACGTCCGCGCTCGACGGCATTACGCGCCGCACGGTGATGCAGCTGGCGAAGGACTTCGGCATTCCGGTGCATCAGCGCCGCCTCACGCGCGACGAAATGTACATCTCCGACGAAGCCTTCTTCACTGGCACCGCCGCTGAGGTAATGCCGATCCGCGAAGCCGACAACCGCATCATCGGCAAAGGCGCGCGCGGGCCGGTCACCGAGAAATTGCAGAAGGCGTATCACGATCTGGTGAAGGGTGCGGACAACAGCTATCCGGAATGGCTGTCATATGTGGATGCGCCCGCCAAGAGCAAGAAAGCGGCGGCCTGAATCGAATCCCGCCTAAAATCCTGAACGCCGAGCCGGCGCGTTGAACGCCACGATTCCCGACTTCGCTCTCGCCCGCGTGCTGGTGGCCGGCGATGTGATGCTGGATCGCTACTGGCAAGGCCCGACTTCGCGCATCTCGCCGGAAGCACCGGTACCGGTGGTGCGCGTGCAGCGCGACGAAACCCGGCCGGGCGGTGCGGCCAACGTCGCGCTGAATGTCGCCTCGCTCGGAGCGTCTGCGCATTTGCTCGGCGTGGTCGGCCGCGATGACGCTGCGCAAAAGCTGCGGGACACGCTGGCTGCAAGTTCAGTGGAAGCGGACTTCATTGAATCCGCCGATCGCCCCACCATCACCAAGCTGCGCGTGCTGTCGCGCAATCAGCAGCTGATCCGGCTCGATTTCGAGGAATCGCTGTCGCAGATCGGACCGGCCGATTCCCGCGGAATCGGTTCTAAACCATGGTTCGATCGCCGCGCCTATCTGGAACGCTTCCGCTTCGCACTCGGCGATGCGCAAGTGGTGATTCTGTCGGACTACGGCAAGGGCACGCTGGCCGACGCGGCGGAGTTGATCGCCGCCGCGCGTGCGGCGGGACGCGCGATTCTGGTCGATCCCAAGGGCAGCGACTGGCAGTGTTATCGAGGTGCCACGCTGATCACGCCAAACCTGAGCGAACTCGAAGCCGTGGTCGGCCCCTGCCCGGACGAAGCGAGCATCGTCGCCAAGGGCAGCCAGCTGCTGAATGAGCTGTCGCTGGAAGCGCTGCTGGTCACGCGCAGCGAAAACGGCATGACGTTGCTCGCGCCGAACCTGCCGCCGCTGCATCTGCCCACCGTCGCGCGCGAGGTGTACGACGTCACCGGCGCCGGCGATACCGTGATCGCCACGTTTGGTGCCGCACTCGCGGCGGG
>CAJCJH010000018.1 GCA_903970615.1 Rhodospirillales bacterium | reverse complement strand
TCATAGATGGTGCGCTTGCCGCTTTTTGCTTCGGTCTTGTGCCGCTGGACATGAATGCCGTCGTCCTTGAAATGCTCGGCCGGGCTCAGTCGCAGCAAATCACCCTGGGACATCGCCGTAAGTAGCTTCAGTCGGATATACGCCTGGATCGCCAGAACGCTGCCCCGTTTCCGGCGCGAATCGAGCGCGAGACATTCGACGATCTCCCAGTCCTCCACGTAGCGGTCGCGCGGCTTCTGTCCGGTCAGTCGAACCTCTCGCTTAAACGGATGCCGATCCAGGAAACCCCACTCCACTGCCTTGGTGAAGGCGTGCGAAAGCACTTCGATCTCGCGAGCGGCCGAAGTCTTCGCCGTACGCTTATCAACGTACTGATAGATATGTTGCGGTTTGATCGAAGTTGTTGCTGCTCACTCAAAATTGACCCTGTCTGCTCATTGAAAATTGACCAGGGAATGGAAGGCCGAGGAGTAGTTCCCCGGCCTGTTTTAAGTGTATCGATTTAGCGTAGTTGTTGACGATTCGATCAGGCTTCGTCAGAAGGGTTCATCGGCTTCCTCCTTGGTTTCAGTTTTGGTTTTCTCACGCGCTTTGATCCGCGACTTGGCGGAATCACTGCTCTGCCGGAAGCGGTAGGACTCGTTGCCGGTTTCGACGATGTGACAGTGATGGGTGAGCCGATCCAGCAGAGCGGTCGTCATCTTCGGATCGACGAAGACGGATGCCCACTCTCCGAAGACCAGATTGCTGGTGATGATCACGCTGGTGTGCTCGTAGAGCTTTGAGAGCAGATGAAACAGCAGCGCCCCACCGGTCTGTGAGAACGGCAGGTAGCCCAGTTCATCGAGGATCACCAGGTCCAGGTGCATCAGCTGGTTGGCCAGCCGTCCGGCTTTACCCATCGCCTTCTCCTGCTCCAGCGTATTGACCAGTTCGATGGTCGAGTAGAAGCGCACGCGCTTGCCGTAACGGGTGACCGCCTGGATGCCGAGTGCGGTCGCCAGGTGCGTCTTGCCGGTACCGGTCCCGCCGATCAGCACGATGTTCTCGGCCTGCTCGGTGAACTCGGTACTGGAGAAGTGATCGATCTGCCGACGATCCACTTTGGACTGATCGAAATCGAATCCAGCCAGATCCCGATGAATCGGAAAGCGTGCGACATGCATCTGGTAGCGGATCGAGCGCATCGCCCGATCGGTGGTTTCTGCTCGCAGCAGACCCTCGAGTAGCATCTTCGGTGTCGTGATCGAATCCGGCTGATTGTTTTCCATCAGCTCGGCATAGGCAGCGGCCATCCCATAGAGCCGGAGGGCTTTGAGCTCGGCGATCAGATCAATGGCCATGGCTCACCTCCTCGAGTACCCCAGGAAGTAACCCGCCACCTCCCGGAGACCCCGCCTCCCGTAGCGTGTCATAGCGCTGGGTATCGGCAATCGGTGCGGTGTGGACGGTGAGATGCGTATCGATCATCTGCGGCGGCGGGCCGTCCCGCAATCGCGCCAGTACATTGAGGACGTGCTCGGCACTCGGGTGTCCGGATTCGAGTACCAGCTCGACCGCGACCAGCACCGCCTCCAGCCCACAGGCCGGCACCGCCATCAGTACCCGGGACATGACCCGGTCCCCGCCGTCGCGACGGAGCAGCGCCTTTCGAAGTCGTTGCAGCGGCTCCGGCAACTCCGCGAAAGGTGCACCGTTGCGAAGTGCACCCGGCTTGCGCTCGATCAGTGGCAGGTAGTGTCGCCAGTCATAGATCACCCGATCCCGGTCCAGCGATCGCGCATGCTCGGCGACTACGCTCTGCTCCGCGACGATCACCACGCGCTCGGGATACAGCCGCACACTGACCCGGTGTCCGGCCAGCGCGCACGGTACTGAATAGCGATTACGCGCCACGTTGACCAGCGATGTGCTGGTGACCCGCGCCGGGGATTCGACGTAGCCGTCGAAGACCGTCGGCATCGGCATCAGCTGGGGCTGCTCATACTCCCAGGCTTCAGCGATGCTCATCCCCGGAAACTCCGGATGCGGTGCTGCCCGGGCGGCGATGCACTGGGTGGCCAGCCAGACATTCAGCTCGGCGAAACTCTCAAAACGCTGATCCTGTGCGCGCTGCCAGATCCGGCGACGGGTGTCCTGCACATTCTTCTCGACCCGGCCTTTCTCCCAGCCCGATGCGACATTGCAAAAATCCGGATCAAACAGGTAATGCGCCGTCATCGCCGCAAACCGTGCATTGACGATCCGTGCCTTGCCACGACCCGGCACGCGATCCACTGCCGTCTTCATGTTGTCGTAGATGCCGCGACGGGCGACGCCGCCGAGTCCGGTCAGACAGCGGGTGTGCGCATCGAATAGCATCTCATGGCCCTGGCTCGGATAGGCCACCAGCCAGAAGGCCCGTGACGCACACAGCTTCATGTGCGCCAGCTGAATCTTCTTGCGCCAGATGCCGCCGATGACCAGCGCCTCTTCGCTCCAGTCGAACTGGAACGCTTCGCCCCACTCGAACTTCAATGGCACATAAGCGGATCGCGCGGTGACGGCACCGGCGGCTGCACGCCATACGCGAACGAACCGCGTGACTCCGCTATAACTGCCGGTGTAGCCCTGATCCTGAAGCTGCGTGAACAAGCGCAAGGCCGTGCGTCGCTCAGCTTTCGGTCGGTGGACATCCGTTTCCAGGGCCTGCCGCAACCACTCGACATAAGCGTCAATCTTCTTCAGCCCGGCCGGTCGCCCGTACAACATCTCGCTGCGGACCGGCTCCCGCAGCCACGTCTTCACGGTGTTTCTCGACAAACTTGTGCGGCGTGTGATCTCACTGATCGACAGTCCGTCACGGAACCGCATCCTACGTACTTTTGCGTACATCGCCATGGTGTGCACCTCGTCTTCCTGCTGGGATAAACCCCGCAGGCTAGGTCAGAACACCCTGGTCAATTTTCAGTGAGCAGAACCTCGGTTTATTGGTCAGTTTTCAGTGAGCAGCAACACTTTTTTGCATCACCTGCCGCGGCGGCGATGGCGGGAGGCAGCACCGATTTCCGGATGATGGGTCCAAAAGTGGTTTCGTCGATCTCTTTGGGCAAGGCGCTTGCTAATGCGCCGTAGGCGATCTGGGCCGTATCGTCAGGACTTTTCTGTTGTGCGGCGATGGCGAGCACCGAGCCGGAGAGGTTGTTGACCTCGCACGCGGCATGGGCTTCCCAAGACGATAACATCAACAGCGCTAAAAGATATTGGGCCAGGAACCGCATGTCTGCTCCCCCGAGCGAAGATAGACAATTACTGCCGTCCTTGGCACTTAACTTCGACCCGATTTCTCCCGGCGGGTCCGCACGTATAAGTTACTGCGTTAGCATACTATTCCGACATGATTTTGGTGTCATGTCAATACGCACTGAACTGTTTCAGTTGCAAGTCAAAGCCAAAAGTAGCCGTTCTTAATTGTCGAAACCCCGCTCGTTACCTGTAAACCCCGCTTTCGGAAAATTCCGCACATCGACAATGCCCTCAGCCAAAGCTTTCGTGATTGCCTCTTTGTGCGTTGCGACGCCAAACTTCACCGCTGCCCGATCAAGATAGTAATGAACCGTACCGCGCTGAACACCGAGCACCTTAGCAACTTCTTTAGCAGTCATCGAACTTGCCGTCATCGCTATCGCTTTAAGTTCGGATTCACTTAACGGCTCTTTCGCAAGATCGGCTCGTGCTATCCGAGCCAGTGTTAAACGAATCAACGCGCGATGAATAGCGCCCGTCAGCATGCTCACTGCCGTAGATGTGTGCTTCCAGAGCATCGGCTCCTGCGCAATAGGCTGTCCTCCACACAAGGACAGCATCGCAATCGAGCCATCCGCACCGCGATCGGTGCATGAAAAGCCGAACTCCATCCCGCAGTTGACGGACATTTCCCGGAGTGCTCGCTGCTCCGGCGTGACGTGACGTCCCTCCCAGCGAAAAGGTCCGGTAGCTGCCATACCGAAGTTGAATATCGGATCGAATCGATGCGCCTGTTGCCCGTCGTAATAAGCCTGCCAGCGTTTCGGATAGCTCGACAGAACAATCTGTTCCGGTGGAGAAATATTCTTGCCGGTCCGCATTCCGAACATGAAGAACGTCACCCCGAACAAATGGGTGGCCCTACGCAAGACTTCCTCGACCGAAGACAGCCGCTGCGGCTGATCTAGTTGCAGGCAAAGATCGGCAGTGGTGTGAAGAATATTGTCCATGGCTCATGTTCCTGAAGCCGCATGGACCAGCACAGGCTGCTTCCGGATCACCGTCGACAAACCCAGATCTTTCTTGAGCAGTGGGCGGTTGTAGTTGGCGTAGGTGAACTTACCGACGATTTTGCCTGCGCCGTCGAAATGAAACACATCCACACCTTCCCAGCCCGCACGCTTGCCCACAGAAATTCCGATAGCGAGTCGTTGCAGCCAATGCGACCATGAATAGAACGTCGCTTCTGACAAGTCGTGGCGGCAAACCCAGCGTATCACCGCTTTGCGTGCCGAGATGTCGATGATTCGATCATGTTCGTCGAACGTCATCCGGCCCCAGGCCAACGAAAACTGAGGCTTGAATGCCGCACGTATTTCCGATCGTCCTCGATATTGCTTGCCATCGCCGGGTAAATAAACCGCCTCGTCCGCGAAGTACGTCATCGTTGTATCGAGGTCATTGACGTTGAATGCCTCGACAAAACCGCTGATGGTGTTCTGAAAATCCACTGCTGGAATAAAGCTTTCGTTTGCCATGCGGATGCTCCTGCGTTGTGGAGCCAGACCGACGAAAAAAATGCGATGTGTGCCAAATGACACCCATGGCATGTCCGAAAGTTTATTTGCGATGACTAGCATTAATGCTAGTGACGGCGCTCCTCTCGGCTGTTGAAATCTTCTTCGCGGAAAAGCTGCATGTCCGTGAAGTCTTCCGACAACGCCCTATTGCATTCGTGCAGATGGCTTTCGGAATCCCTTTCAAAGGCTCATCAACAGACCCTGCCGGTCAGCAAGACCATGAAGAAATACTTTGAGTCAGTAATGCCGATACTGGCATTGCTGTGTATTCCCAATCTCACCGCCGCTGCCGAGTCGTTGCCGCAGACCATCGCGCGCTGTGCGCCCACGATTACGGTCAGCACAATGGCACGCATCATCGACTTCGAGAGTGGCGGGAATGTCTTCGCCATCCAAGTCAACGGCCCCCGGCAACTCGCATATCAACCCGGCAACCGGGAAGACGCCATTCGCACCGCGCAGTGGCTTATCGACCAAGGATATGACCTCGATCTTGGCCTGGGCCAGATCAATGTTCGTAATCTCAAGCATTTTCACTTGAGCGTTGCCGACGCATTCGACGACTGCAAAAACCTTTCCGCCTCAGCTGCTTTGCTGAGTGCTGGCTTCATAACGGCACAAAATGCCGGCGTAAAACAGCCGGTACTGACCGCCTTGTCCTACTACAACACTGGCAATCCCACCTTGGGATTCCGAAACGGATATGTCGATGCCGTGCTGCGAGCACGCCGCGCTACGCCGACTCGATCAATCCCTGTCGTCGTTGTCGCAACCGCCATTGATGTATTCGATACGGATGGCGGAGCCAACGTCTACCGATCTGACAACCCCTAAGTATTACGAGCACTTCGTTCGTTATCACGCTGCCTTTACTTGAGAAATTTATGACCAATTACTTGTTACTACCCGCGCTTAGCCAGATCAGATTGAACGCATCACGCCTTGCAAACTCAGCGAAGCCCGCTTTACCGGTGCTTGCTTTGATCGCGATGCAAGTCGTACTGACCGATCCCGCAATCGCACAAACCACCGAGGTCTGGACCAAGACTGCCACCAGCCTTCTGGCCGAATTCAATGCGGTGCTTCGACCGCTCAGCGTGATCGCAATCATCGTCATGGGCCTTGCCGCCGGCTTCGGCAAGATGGAATGGAGTCTGGTCGCCAAGGTCGGTGCCGGCATCATCGTCGCCAATGGCGCAACGACCATCGTCGATTTCCTGACCACCAATGGCGGCGGTTCATCGACCTGATGGCCCTCAATCACGAACCGTTGTTCATCGGCGCGACACGCCCAGCCATGATGTTCGGGGTGACGATGAATTTCTTCACCGCCAACATGATGATTTCGGCGTTGACCTATCTGTTCGCCAACAATCCCCTGTATCTGCTGATGGTCCTGCCTCTGCACGGCATTGCCTGGGGCTTGTGCAAGAACGAGCCACGCATGCTTAGTCTGGTGGCCTTGTGGGCGAAGACCAAAGGTGCGTGCTTCAACCGGCGCTACTGGAAAGCCAGTTCGTATCAGCCCTTCGCAGCACGCCGCAAAGATGCGCTCCAGGAGCGGGTGTGGCAGCTGCTCTGCCTCTGACACCTACGGAGATCAAACACATGATGAGCGCCGTTGCCAATCACAAAATCATCAACCGCGAGAAGCCGCTATCGATGCACATTCCATATACGGTGCATCTCGATACGACGACGCTGCGCACGAAGCAGAAAGACCTCTTCCGAGTCTTCCGCATCGCTGGCGTCGCCCACGAAAGTGCGGATGACGAAGATCTGAATGTCTGGCTCGAGCAGCTCAATATCCTGCTGCGCAATCTGGCCTCGACCCATGTCGCACTCTGGACCCACACAATCCGCCGGGTTCAGAACGCATACCCCAGCGGTACATTCGACGCCGGCTTCGCCCGCGACTTCGACGCCAAATACCGGCGCTCGCTGCAGGGCACGCGCATGCTGGTCAACGAGCTGTACGTGACCATCATCTATCGGCCGCAGCCATTGAATACTTTGAAGCTGGTCGATCGCTTCAAGCAGCGCAGCGAGTCCGACATCAGAGCCCAACTGGGCGATGATCTTGCCAAGCTCGACGATCTCTGCGAACAGGTCAAAGCCTCGCTGAGCCGCTACGAGCCGTCGCTGCTAACGACCTACGAACAACACGGCCATGTGTATTCCGAACCGCTGGAATTCCTCGCCTATCTGGTCAACGGCCATGCCCAGAAAATGCCGGTGCCGCGTGCGCCACTGTCGGATGTCATCGGCACCAGCCGACCGTTTTTCGGGACCGAGGCGATCGAACTGCGCGGCCCGGAAACCAGCGTGGTCTGCGCAATCCTCGGCATCAAGGAATACCCGTCGCAAACCGCACCCGGTTTTCTGAATGGCCTGTTGTCAGCGCCCTACGAGTTCATCCTGTGCCAGTCCTTCGCATTCCTGAGCAAGCAGGCGGCCACGGGCCGGCTCGGACGACAGCGCGACCGTCTGATCAGTGCGGGCGATCTGGCGGAAACCCAGATCGCAGAGTTAGGTGACGCGCTCGACGACATTACCTCGAACCGCTTTGTGTTCGGCGATCATCACTTGAGCCTGCTGGTCCGCGCAGACACGATCAAGAGTTTGAGCGATTCACTCGCATCGGCACGGGCCACACTCTCCGATTGCGGCATGGTGATCGCGCGCGAAGACCTGGCACTCGAAGCGGCGTTCTGGGCGCAGTTGCCCTGCAACTTTGCCTATCGCGCGAGACCGGCGGCGATCAGCAGCCGTAACTTTGCCGGGTTTGTTTCTCTGCATAACTATCCGACTGGAAATCCTGGACTCGCGCCTAAACCGAATCACTGGGGCCCCGCGGTCGCCCTGCTCAAAACTGCATCCGGCGGGCCGTATTACTTCAACTTCCACGTCAACGATCTGGGTAACACCACCATCATCGGCCCCTCCGGAACCGGCAAGACGGTGCTGCAGGGTTTCCTGGTCGCGCAGCTGGAGAAATTCAAACCCAGGCTGGTGTTCTTCGACAAGGACCGCGGCGCGGAAATCTTCATTCGTGCGCAGGGCGGCTACTACATGCCGCTCCAGACCGGCCGGCCAACCGGATTCAACCCATTCCAGATTGCGTTGACGCCAGTATATGAGCAGATTCTGCAGAAGCTGATGAAAGCGCTAGTGTCGCCAGCCGATACGGTGAAGGCCTACAGCGTCCGCGACGAGAAGAACATGGCTGCGGCGATCCGCAATGTCTACGGTCTGCCGCCGCCGCTACGGCGACTTTCGCAGGTGCTGTCGTTCCTCGACCCGACCGATCCGGATGGCGTGCGTGCGCGGCTGGCGAAGTGGTGTCTGGGCGGACAACTGTCCTGGGTGTTCGATAACGAAACCGACGATCTGGATTTCGAGCGGCATCGTCTTTATGGCTTCGATATCACCGAGTTTCTCGACAATCCCGAAACCCGAACGCCAATCATCCTGTACCTGTTTCAGCGGATGGAACAGCTGATCACCGGCCAGCGCTTCGTCTGTTTCATCGATGAATTCTGGAAGGCGATGGGCGATGAAGCGTTTCAGGATTTTGCCAAGAACAAGCTCAAGACCATCCGCAAGCAGAACGGCTTTCTGGTCACCGGGACGCAGTCACCGAGCGACACCCTCAAAAGCCCGATTGCGAAAACCATCATCGAGCAATCGCCGACGAAAATCTTCATGCCGAACGCGGCCGCCGACCACGAAGATTATGTCGACGGATTCAAGTTGACCGAACGCGAGTTCGACATCGTCCGGACGCTGCCAGACAAATCCCGGCGGTTCCTCATCAAGCAAGGCCACAACAGCGTGGTCGCCGAGCTCGACCTGAAAGGATTCGCGCAGGAATTGGCCGTGCTGTCGGGCACCACCGCCAATGTCGAGCTGGTCAACCGGATCATCGCCGAAGTTAGCGACGAACCGAATCTGTGGTTACCCAAGTTCTACGAACGGAGAGTCCCCGCATGAACACAATGAAGAAGAAAATCCTGGTCATGGCAGTCGGCGCCCTATTCGCTGCGACCACGATCCTGCCGACGACATCGGAAGGGCAGGGCATACCGGTGATCGACGTGGCATCGCTGGTCAACGAGATCACGCAAATTCTCAACGAGGTACAGCAACTGGAGACGATGCAGAACCAGCTCTCCAATGGCGTTTCACAATTGGAGCAGCAACAGCAGCAGTACGCCAGTCTCACCGGCGTGCGCGGATTCTCGGCACTGCTGAATGATCCGTTGTCGCAACAGAATCGAGCCTACATCCCGCTCAACTGGCAACAGACGCTCGGCCTTTCGCAGGGCGTATCGAGCGGGCAGTACGCAACGCTCTCCGGTGCAACACAAGCCTTGAAAAACGCCAACAGCTTATTTCCGGATTCGCAGCTGAGTATCCCCGCCGGCGCCCCGGTGACGACGATTCACGATGGCCAGACCGATGCGGCGGCCGTGTTCAACAGCACCGGGCAGGCGAGCTTTCAGGAAACCGGCGCACGCATCGCGCAGCTACAAACCTTCGTCGACAACATCAATTCTGCACCCGATGTGAAGTCGATCATGGAATTGGATACCCGCATCAATGCGGAGCAGCTGTTCCTGACCAACGAAGTCATCCGTCTGCTGGCAACGATGCAGCTGCAGCAGGCAACACGCGACACCTATGGCAACCAGTCGACCGAGGCGCACTTGCGCAGTGCTTCGCAGCATACGGATGCGGCCGGGCTGTTATCTGGGCTGGTGCCATGAGCTGCGATCGCCGTTTTCAGTTCGGAGAGGATTTTTTGCAGCCCATTACTCTGCATCGAATTGCTCTGTATCGATAGGTATCTATCATGCCGCAGCTCACTTTCTACACCGGGTACTTCCAGTTTCTGGACGGCTATCTCTCGAAATTTCTTTCGAGCCGAGTTGTTTCGATCATCGCCTTCATCTCGCCGGTAGTCACCGCGATGATGGCGATCTACGTCATCCTGTGGGGGATCAGCATGATGCGCGGCTCGATCCAAGAGCCGGTGTGGGACGGCATCCTGCGCATCCTCAAGATCGTCACCATTACCGGCATTGCGCTGAATGCCGGCAACTACAACACCTACCTCGCCAGCTTCCTCACCCATGGTGCGGATGAGCTCTCGACGACACTGATTAATGGCAGCAATGCCCAGACCGAGAACCAGCAGACCCAGGTCCTCGATATCGCCTTGACCAAGGGCTACAACGCCGGGCAGGCCGCATGGCAGGCAGGCGGCTTGAGCGATGTCGGCGATCTGTTCATTGCGCTGCTGATCTGGCTGTCGACCTTCGGCGCTACTGCGATAGCAGGAATCATGATCGCGCTCTCAAAAATCGTGCTGACCATTCTGGTGGCACTCGGCCCGCTGTTCATCGTCTGCACGATGTTCGATGCCACCAAGAGATTCTTCGATGCCTGGATCGCACAGTGTCTGAATTACCTGCTGGTCGAAGTACTGGTCATCGCCGTACTGACGCTGTTGATCCAGATCTTCGATGCCTTTGCGGATAACGCCATCGCCAAGACCACACCCTCGACCGAGGACATGGCCTACCTGCTGTTATCGGCTGCCTTCATCTTCGTCATCATTCTGCATGTGCCGCAGATCGCTGCGGCACTGGCATCGGGTGTGGCGCTCGCCATCTCGAATAGCATAGGGCGGGTGCTCACCAGCGGCGGCAGCCGACTTGGCTCCGCCGCCTTCGCAGCCACACCCATCGGCCGCCATCTGACCGAACTGCGGCTCGCGCGCATGCAACGCATTCAGGACGCAGCCCGTCAGCGCAACCAGCGCGCAGGCCGCTTCAGCACCACGATCGGCCGCGGCTGATCACACCCCCAAAGGCACCCTATGAAATCTCCTGCTTCAATCTTGAGCATCACTGCTGCGCTGTGCTTATCGGGCTGTGCGACCCATCCCATGCCGCCGCAGCCCGAGGGCCGGCTGATCCCCATCAATGGCGAACAGCAGACCGGCATGAATTCGCCGCAAGGCGGCTGTTATGCCGCTTCGCCGCCATCGACCCAACCGGAGGTCATTTCATGTCCACGACAGTAATCGACAGCGCAGTGATGAATGATTCGCTTACGTCGAAGCTTCAGCGCCGCAAGCGACTAGTGCTCAAACAGGACGAACAGCGTTACTTCGATGAAGCCACCGCATGGGAGATCGATCGACAGCGAACTTCTGCACGTAGCCAGACCGTTGCTTGGTGGATTGCAGGTGGTGCCAGTGTCATCGCCGCCTTGTCGGTGACGGCGGTGATGCTGCTGACACCGCTCAAGCAGGTCGATGCCTTTGTGGTGAGGGTCGACAACACCACCGGAATTGTCGATATCGTCAAATCACTGCGGACCGGCAGCACCGAATACAACGAAGCGATCACCAAATATTTTCTCGCCGAGTACATCCATGCGCGAGAAGGTTATTCGCGCCCGCTGGCGGAATCTAATTATGACCTAGTCACGCTGATGTCCGATCCGAACGAGCGTCGGCAATACGAGGTGTATTTCGATCCAGTCAAGAATCCGAAATCGCCACTCAAAATCTACAACACCGAAGGCGAGGTGGCGGCCAAGATCAAGTCGATCTCGTTCCTGAAAAAAAACACTGCGGCGATCCGTTACCGGCGCATTCAGCGCGTCGGCAGCTCTACCACGCAAAGCGACTGGATCGCGACCGTCAGCTTCCGTTACGTCAACAGTCCGCAGGCCGAGCAGGCCCGCGAAATCAATCCACTGGGCTTCCTGGTTAGCGACTATCGCACCGACCCGGAAACCGTACTGCAAAACGCCGAGTCGCCATCCGACGACAGCACCATACCGGTGCCGGCGCCAGGAGCCTCACCATGAAACCGATTGCCCGATATTTACTCATCGCCTCACTGATTGTGATCAATGGCGAGAGTTACGCCCTCACTGTGCCGAATCCACTGGTCTCGGATGACCGGGTCCGGACGGTGACCTATAACGCCAATGACATCGTGCAGATCATCGGCACTTACGGCATTTCGACGCACATCGTTTTTGAAGCCGACGAAGAGATCAGATCAGTGGCGCTCGGCGATACGCTGGCCTGGCAAGTAGCGCCAGTCCACAACCATCTGTTCCTGAAACCGACCGAGACCCACGCAGATACCAATCTCAGCATCCTCACCTCGCGGCGCGCCTACGAATTCCAGCTGAGCGCGATACCGAAATCGCCGCTGCGCAGACCCCTTTACTACAAGGTGCTGTTCAACTATCCCGACGATGTGGCGGCGGCGAATGCCGCAGCTCTTACGCTGGCGCATCAGGCACAACACGAAGGTGACGTCGCCGAGGCACTCCGAACTTCAGAAAGTCCGGCGCGCAAGAACATCAACTATTGGTCACGCGGTAGTCAGACGGTGACGCCCGATGAGACTTTCGACGATGGAACCTTTACCTACTTCCGCTTCCGCGGCAACCGCGAGATGCCGGCGGTGTTTCTCGAAACGATCGTCAAGGACAAGAAAACCGAAAGCCTACTGAATACGACGGTGAAGGGCGACACGATCGTTGCGCAACGCCTTTCCGGGAACTTCATTCTGCGCAAAGGTAATGAAGTGGCGGAAGTGGTTAACCAGAATTACGACCCGGTCGGCAAGACCACCGGCACCGGCACGATTACCAGCCAAGTGACCCGCACGGTCAAGGGTGAGGACGTGCCGCCACCAGCGTCGCTACCGGCACATGATCCTGATTCAACGGTTAAAGCCGAGTCGATCAACGTCTATCCGCCGCTCACAACAACCGTGAGTGCCGTGCCAGTGACCTCACATGATCCGATCGTGGTGCCTGCTCTGCCAACGCTTTCTACGCCCGCAGGAGTCTCGCCATGAAACTGCCATCGAATGACCATGATCCAGGCCCGACGCCGACACCAGCATCCACGTATGCGGAAGGCGAACGCACGGTGCCGAGTGTCAATCGACCGCAAACCGGCGGCGGGAAGTTGTTGCAGAGCGTTCTGATAACGGTTGCCGCGCTCGTCGGTTTCGGAATGCTGTATCTGTATCTGCCGCATCACCGCAGCAACTCCACCCCGGTCAATGGCAGTGGCGTCGTAGTCAAGAACGACAAGGGCCGTATCGATAGCGATATCCCTGCGCTCGACATCGCCAAGCTGATGCAGCAGCACGATTCGAAAAAGCCTGTGGTCATTGAGCAGGTCCGGACCGAGCAACTGCCACCGCCGATTATCCCTGCAGCGGATCAGGCACAGATCGACCGCGACAAGAAAGCCGCGGACGACCTGATCGAGCGCCGTCAGCGTTCGCCCTTGCTGGCATTCGGCGGTCAGTCAGAGCGTGAGGGCAGCGCCACCGCGCCTTCCCGTGCCGGCACGGCTACGGGTGCGATGACCGCCGATCAAGCCGCGGTGACGATCGCCGCGATCGGCAGCCAGATGCATCCTGTACAGCCTGCGCCTCAGAAAGAGCTTGAGTCCAGGCTGACGCCGACCAAGCTTTCTGCCGTATCGGCGACAACACTCGGCGATCGTGATCTGCTGTTGACCGAAGGCGCCTTCCTCGATTGCACGCTGGAAACCGCACTCGATACGACGGTGCCCGGATTCACGAAATGTCTGCTGACACGAGATATTTATTCCGACTCGGGCCGCGTTGTGCTGCTGGAGCGCGGGACCCAGCTGATCGGCCAATATTCGGGCGGCATCAAGCAGGGCGAGGCGCGCATCTTTGCGCTGTGGACACGCGCGGAAACGCCACATGGCGTCATCATCAATCTGGGCAGTCCGGGCACCGATGGACTCGGTGCAGCCGGTATGCGCGGATTCGTGGATACGCATTTCTGGGCGCGCTTCGGCGGCGCGCTGCTGGTATCGGTGGTCAACGATGCCTTTACAGTATTGGCATCGAGCCAAGGGGCAGGAGTGCAATCCACCTCGAATACCCAGGGTGCCGTCAAGGACTCGGCCAGCATCGCGCTGGAAAACAGCATCAATATTCCGCCGACGCTCTACAAGAATCAGGGCGACCAGATCAACGTGATCGTCGCACGCGATCTCGATTTCTCAGGCGTCTATGGTCTTCGGCTCACCCATGCCAGCGGCGGCTAGTCCGACCGACGAGGCCGCCAGTGCCGCGCTGCGTTATTGGCTAAGACCTGTACGCCGCTATCTGGATCGGGAACGTGTAGAAGAAGTCTCGATCAACCGGCCTGGCGAAGTCTTTGTGCTGGCGAATGATGTCTGGACCTGCCATGAGGAACCGGTGCTGAGTTTCGATTACTGCATGGCGCTGGCACGACTGATTGCGACCTACACGCATCAACGACTCGACGAGCAGTTCAATCTGCTGTCGGCCTCGCTACCCCTGGAAACCGCTCATGCCGATGTCGCGGTGCTCGCCGCGGCCGGAGTGCCGCTGATTGGCGAGCGCTGCCAGATCGTGATTCCGCCCTCGTGCCAGACCGGTACGGTGTGCCTGAGCTTCAGGAAGCACTCGACCGCTTCATCGACATTGGACGCTCTCAGCGATGCCGGCCGCTTTTCTCGTTGTGTGCCTTCACCGAATGCGATCGCGCCCGAGGAGATCGAGCGCCTGATCGCCGATGTGTCGACTTCGCCTGAAGAAATGGAATTGCTACGCCATCTGAAATCACGCAACTGGGGAGAATTCCTGAGCACCGCGGTGCTTGCCGAGAAGAATATCGTCATTGCCGGTGCCACCGGCTCCGGCAAAACCTTCCTCACGCGGACACTGATCAAGGCAATCCCTGCGACCGATCGGATCGTCACGATCGAGGACACCCCGGAACTGCCGCTGCCGGAACATCCGAATCATGTGCATCTGTTTTATTCAAAGAACGGGCAGGGGGTGTCGAAATCCACGCCGAAGTTGCTGATGAGCGCCTGCATGCGTCTACTGCCGAGCCGCATTCTTTTGTCGGAGGTTCGTGGCGACGAAGCCTGGGATTATCTGCGCGGCTTGGGCTCTGGACATTCCGGATCGATCACGACCATCCACGCCAACTCCGCGGATGAAGCCTTCGCCGAGTTGCTGAAACTGACCAAGAGTTCGCAGACCGGGCAGACGCTGTCCACCGAAGACCTTTACGCCAATATGCACACGGTCATCGATGTGGTGCTGCACATGAAGCACAAAACCGCAACCGAGATTTACTACAACCCTTTACGCAAGCGGCAGGCGTTACAGGGTTTGGCGAGGCATTGAGTTGATCGGTTTCCCCAAGTCGGCAAAGTTGGGCATCGCAATCGCCGCCGTTGCGCTGGGTCTGCCGACATGGCTTTTTCTATCCGGTGCGATCCTGCTGAAGCTAATCCATGTGCCGATGCGCTATTACCGGCTCGGCATTTGGCTGAGGTATTTCGGAGACTACCCGCAGCTGCGTGACGGACCTCTCGCCGTGTCCGGGTTTCTTAGTGCGGGTGTGTTGATCCTGCCTGTCCTATTGCTATTACATAAGCGGCCGCGCTCGACCTATGGCGTTGCCCGGTTCGCTAACGAGCGTCAGATTCGCAAGGCCGGCCTGATGTCCGATACCGGCATCATCGTCGGCAAGCGTGGCTCGCGCTTTCTGGTGTTCGGCGGACAGCAGCATGTATTGATGGCGGCCCCGACCCGTTCGGGAAAGGGTGTGGGTATCGTTATTCCGAATCTCCTCAACTGGCCCGACTCGGTGGTGGTGCTCGACATCAAGCAGGAGAACTGGGATCTGACGGCCGGCTATCGCGCCACGCACGGCCAGCCCTGTTTTCTGTTCAACCCTGCCGCCGCCGATCGGCGCACGCATCGCTTCAATCCGCTCGGCTATGTCAGCGATGATCCGGCGTTCCGGATCAACAGCGTTCAGAAGATCGCCAACATGCTGTATCCCGATCTGCCGAATGTCGATCCGATCTGGAATGCATCCTGCCGTTCGCTGTTTGTCGGCATCGTGCTGTACCTGATCGAGACACCCTCGCTACCGCGCACGCTGGGCCAGGTGCTTCGTTGCACGCTGACTCGGATCGAAACGGCAAAGCATTTCACCAACATAATTGATGCTCGCGCGAAGACTAGTCATCCATTGTCCCTTGAGTGTCAGACCGCGCTCAACGATTACATCGGCGTCACGTCCGAGAACACCCGCAGTTCGATCAAGAAAACGTTCACCTCGCGGCTGGAGCTGTGGCTGAACCCGGTCGTCGACGCGGCGACTTCCGCCAACGACTTCGATCTTCGGGAACTGCGCACGCGCCGGATGTCGGTCTACATCGGCATTACACCCGACAACCTCGATCGTTTGCAGCCGATCGTCAACCTGCTGTTCCAGATTGCGCTCGATGCCAATACGCAGCAACTACCGCAGCAGAATCCGGCCCTGAAATATTCCTGTTTGATGCTGATGGATGAGTTCACGGCGATCGGCAAGATCAATGTGCTGGCCAAGGGGATCGGCTATATCGCCGGCTACAACCTGCGCATGCTGCCGATCATCCAATCACCCGCACAGATTCGGGAGGTCTACGGCAAGGATGGCGCCGACACCTTCATCGTCAACCATGCTCTGCAGATCGTATTCGCGCCGCGGGAGTTTGCGGTGTGCAAGGAGATCAGCGATAGCCTGGGCTACGACACGATCAAGGGTCGATCGGAGTCGAAGGGCAAGGGATTCTTCGTCAAGAAAATGGCATCGCAATCGAGCTTCGAGCTGCCGCGGGCTTTGTTGCTGCCGCAGGAAGTTCGGGATATCGGGCCGACTAATAGTCTTTTACTGACGGAAGGTACGCCGCCGATTCAGTGCAAGAAGATTTATTACTACCGGGAAAAAATCTTCAAAGAACGTCTGATGAGGGCGCCGGCAGTTCCCTTACTTGAAATCCGCACACAGCTAGAGCTAGTGCATGTCGAGCCAGCCGTATCAACAAGAACCGCTCGACCGAGTGTTTCCGAAACAACCAATTCGTTTGCGGTATCGGTGTCGGAGAGCTCACTCGCAGCGCTACTCAACCTGGATCGTAATGATGACTTTCTGAATCCGGGTGCAGACCAGCCGGATTTATATACGGTTCCCTTGTCGGCGGATCGCCGATCGATGACAGACGAGAGCAATGCTGAAACCATGAAGGATGACCTTGACGATTTAGACCTGGATTTTTCGCGTATCGAAATTCCAGCTGATGAATTGGACGAAGACAAAATGAGATCGCTGCATGCGGTCTTCATGATCGACCAGTTCGGTGTGGGGTCGGCAGAAGTCACTGCTAAACCTGCCGATCCTGCGTTTCGCTGCGAAGTTCATCAAGGATGCGGCGTATCGCCTGAAATTCGAGCGGATCACGAAAGACTACATCCGCGGTCATCTGCTACGTGACCAACCGTTACCGGAATTGATCCGGCATCGGGGAGTGCGTGAACTCGAGCGACAGCAGGACCGTTCGCGCTGGTGATTTTCGCTATGCCGATCGGCGACAGCTCTCCATTGATGCCCGAAGCATCGGATCAACAGCAACGGCCGATACGGCTAAGCTACTAGCATGATCCGGCCCGACAAATCCTGGGACATCGTGCCCACCTAATTTAGATGGGCACTTGATATGCCCACGGAGGAGCACGCATCTTCCACACTCTTAACCGCTAACTCTAAGCGGTGGTCAGCGTACGCTTACTTCCAAGCCAGATTTTATTTTTGACGACTAGCATAAATGCTAGTGACGCCACTCACGTCCAGTGTTGAAATGTGTTGCCGCTGAAATTTGGTGCGGCGGACACCAAAGGCATTGAGCGATATGAAGGAACGAATCAGGCCATCTGTGAACGCCTTGCAAATAATCTCAAATGAATCGGCTGTCCTAGACATACAAGGTTTCTCAAGTCTTGCCCAAATTCCGAAAGCAACGATCCTGACGTTGCGCAGCCGCGCCCCAGAAAAATTGCCACCGGCGTATTGGCAGCGTCCATTGCGCTGGCGTGTTGAAACAGTCATGCGCTGGATGGAGAAGCGAGAACAACACGAACTCGTAAAAATCGAGCGAATTTTTCGACGCAGTTAGCGCTATGAAGTTTATCGACGTCCGATTGGCTCTGAGTATTACTCCGTGGTAACAGAGATGTTTGCTATCAAATTCGTCGGCGTGACTTTTTACTTCCGCCGAGACACGTGAAGCTTCGGGTTAATCGCTGCGGGAGCTTGATCGAGTAGCCGAGCGATTTCCGCGCGACGAGGCGCTACATAGCGACGAAGCATCCTAATGTCCTGATGTCCCGTCATATCAGCAATCATCAATAGATCACCATTCAGGATTGAAGCCAGTCGGGTGGCGCCAACATGACGAAGATCCTGAAAATGAAAATTTGAAATTTCCGCTCGCCTCAATGCCCGTTTGAACTGCTGTGCAAGCGCACTTGCAGTGATCCGACCGCAGACATTACTGGAAGGGTCTGATGAATTAGGGAGTCCACGCAGAATTT
This sequence comes from Rhodospirillales bacterium, assembly GCA_903970615.1. Lineage (GTDB taxonomy): Bacteria > Pseudomonadota > Gammaproteobacteria > Nevskiales > Nevskiaceae > Nevskia. The sequence goes on along the minus strand of CAJCJH010000018.1, from coordinate 24,449 downwards.
CTCTAACACGCGGCGACATTGGAATAGTTCTGTTTTCCGGTGTTTTGCTGCGCTGAGTTTTCTTGTTCTTGAGCGTAACGGTACCCTCAATAAAGTCGACGTCACGCCACCGCAGGGCAAGAATTTCGCCGCGACGGGCCGCAGTCTCCATCGCAAACTCAACGATCGGCCACAACCAAGGCGACCTTGATGCCTTCATGCTCGCATAAGGGCCGTCACTTTTCCCTTCACCAAAGGTACAGGCGGACTGCAGGCGGTCTGTCTCCGCAGTAGTCAGAATGCGATCGCGCCCCGGAGGCAGAGAAAGGGCATTACTACGTCGATGGTCGAGACGTGGTCGACCCCGAGGGAAAGCAATTCCATGCTCATGCTCGACATGGGCCAAGGCTCTATTGAGCATTCCCAGTTCATGTTTAACTGTCTGCGGCGAGACCTTTCGATCAATCTCGATCGTTCCGCCGCCCTTGGTTCCAACCGGACGCCTTACGCGGTCCGAAAGTCTCGCATCTCGATAACGGGCAAGATCGCTTGATGAAATTGCAGAAAGTGGCAGCTTGCCTAAGCGGCTTTTTAAATTTTTTGCTTTGAACGGTTCGCAAGCTGCGGATTTTAAGCGCGGCACCACTTCAACCACGTACACATCCAAAGCCTGTCCGACGGTCATTTGCTTGGCGGCAGAAAGATCAGTCCAGGTACCAGATTCGATGTCGCCTTCAACTCTACGAGCCCACATTTCAGCCGCAGCCTTCGTCGAAAACGTTTTCGTTTGGCGGCGTACTCCGCGACGCGTAATTGTCGCGTCGTATTTGACCACGGTTTTGCCGCCAGTCCCGAGATGTTCCCGCTTGCTTATCGAAGCCATGACCTACTCCAGTGCAGATAGAGTGCAGATCGCCAAGATAACGCATCGGTATTGGAACCAGAAGTAAAAAAATACTATCTAATTCAGGTATTTAGTGGTCGGGGCGACAGGATTCGAACTTGCGACTTCCTGCTCCCAAAGCAGGCGCTCTACCAGGCTGAGCTACGCCCCGAATATTGATGCTTACGCGATCAGTTTAACCACTGGCTGCGCCGCTGGCGAATGCGGAGTTTGGAATCGGTCGCCTCTCTCTCGATTCAAAGATCGCGCAACAGCGCGTTGATGCCGACTTTCGAGCGAGTTTGGGCGTCGACGCGCTTGACGATCACGGCGCAGTTCAGGCTGTAACGGCCATCATCGCGCGGCAGCGAGCCGGCGACGACGACGGCGCCGGGAGGCACGCGGCCATAGCTGATCGCGCCCGTTTCGCGGTCGTAGATCGGCGTGCTCTGTCCGATGAAAACGCCCATCGAGATTACCGCGCCGCGTTCGACGATCACGCCCTCGACGATCTCGCTGCGCGCGCCGATGAAGCAGTCGTCCTCGATGATGGTCGGCGAGGCTTGCAGCGGTTCCAGCACGCCGCCGATGCCGACGCCGCCGCTTAAGTGAACGCCGGCGCCGATCTGCGCGCAGGAGCCAACCGTCGCCCAGGTATCGACCATCGTGCCTTTGCCGACATAGCCGCCGATGTTGACGAAACTCGGCATCAGGATCGCACCGGGTGCGATGTAGCAGCCGCGGCGCACGGTCGCCGGCGGCACGATGCGCGCGCCGGCCTGCTTGAATCGATCCGCCGTCCAGCCTTCAAACTTCAGCGGCACTTTGTCGTAGCCGCTGAGCTGGCCCATTTCGATAGTCGCATTGTCGTGCAGGCGAAAGTACAGCAGCACGGCTTTCTTCAGCCATTCGTTGACGATCCAGCCAGATGGCGAAGGTTCGGCCACGCGCGCGGTGCCGCTGTCCAACAAGCCGATCGCAGTTTCGACCGCCGCGGCCAGGTCCGCATCCCCGGCGTTGAGCGTGTCGCGACGATCCCAAGCGCTTTCGATCAGGCTGCGCAATTCAGAGTGGCTCATGACTTCGATAAATTTTTGAGTTGAGTGGCCGGCACTTTCGCCGGCTTTGCCAGCTTTTTACCAGCTATTTGATGGGGTCGCTATTGTCGAAGGTACGCTTCATCACCTGGCGCAATTCTTCAAGTATCTTCTCATCGGTGATCGGTTTGTGCTGCCGGTCGGTGATGAAAAAAACGTCTTCCGCGCGCTCGCCGATAGTGGCGATCTTGGCGGCTTCGAGCAGCACGCCGCGTTTGTGGAAAATGCGGCCGACCATCGACAGCAAACCGGGCTGATCGGCCGCCACCAGTTCCAGCACCGTGCGGCTGCGCGCGGAATCCTGGCGGAAATGCACGGTGGTTGGCGTGTCGAAATGCTTGAGCCGATTGGCGCGGCGACGATTGACATCGACCACTGAAATGGCCGGATCGCCGATCACGGCGCGCAGGCGTTCGCGGATTTCCTGCTTGCGCACTTTCGGGTCTACTGCGCCGCCGTCGCTCTCCATCACTACGAAGGAATCGAGTGCGTAGCCGTCGGCGGACGTATTGATGCGTGCATCGAGAATGTTGAGCCCAAGCTTGGCCAGCACACCGGTGGTCAAGCCGAACAGATGATCGCGGTCGCGCGTGTAGACGAAAACGGTGGTGCCGAAGCCGTCGATCACATCCACCAGCACCAGCGGCAATTGCTCGTCGTTCGCGGCGGCGATCGCGGGCAGATGCCACGCCAGTTCGGCCGGCGAGTGACGCAGGAAATAATCGTTGTCGAAACGGGTCCAGATCGCGTCGGCCGACTGCGGTTCGACGCCTTGCTCGCGCAGCAATTTGAGTGCGGCGCGTTTCAATTCCGCAATGCGTTCTTCTTCGCTGAGCGGATTGTCAAGGCCGCGTTCGAGCGCCCGTGCAGCGCTGTGGTAGAGATCGCGCAGCAAGCTGTCGCGCCAGGAATTCCACAGTGCCGGATTGGTCGCGCGGATGTCTGAAACGGTCAGCAGCAGCAAATGATCGAGCTGGCTGCGCGTGCTCACGCGCTGGGCGAATGCGGTGACGATTTCCGGGTTGCTGATGTCCTGCCGTTGCGCGGTGAGCGACATCATCAAGTGCGAGCGAACCAGCCAGGCGACCAGATCGGCATCTGCGTGCGAGAGGCCATGATCGAGGCAGAATTGCGCAGCATCGATTGCGCCCAGTTCGGAATGATCGCCGCCGCGGCCCTTCGCCAGGTCGTGGAAGAGTCCGGCGATATAGAGCAGTTCCGGCCGCGGAATCGTCTGCATGATCTGGCTGAAATACGGCAGCTCGTCCTTGAACTGCTCCATCGCCAGCCGGCGCAGATTGCGCACCAGGCGCAGCGAATGTTCATCGACCGTGAGCGTATGAAACAGGTCGTATTGCATGTGGCCGATGATACGGCCGAAGGCGGGCAGGTAACGGCCGAGCACGCCGTAGCGATTCATCTGCCGCAAGGCGCCGGTGAGGCCATCGCCTTCCTGGAACAGGCCGATGAACAACGCGCGGGCGCGGATGTCGTTGCGCTGCGCGTCGATCAAACGGCAGTCGCGGCGGATCATGCGGATGGTCGAAGCACGAATGCCTTCGAGTTCCGGATGACGCTGCAATAGCGCGAAGATTTCGATCAGCGCGGTCGGCTGGCGTGCGAACACATCGTCGGACGTCGCTTCGATATAGCGTCCGCGAATCTGGAAGCGCGGACTCAGTATTTTCGGTTGCTCGTCGTGGCCCTTGCCGAGTATCGCTTCCTCGAACAACTGCATCAGCATATCGTTCAGGCACGACAGCGATTTAATCGTGCGGTAATAAAGCTGCATGAACAGCTCGACCGCCTTGTTGTGATCCTCATCCACATAGCCGAACAGTTCCGCCAGCTTGATCTGGTTGTCGAACAGCAGGCGATCTTCGTGGCGGCCAGTAATCATGTGCAGCGCAAAACGCACGCGCCAGAGAAAATCCTGACCGGCGAACAGTTCGTCGCATTCGGGTTTGGTGAGAAAGCCGCGATCGCGCAGTTCGGTCAGTGAACTCTGGCCGAAATGCCGCTTGGTAACCCAGGCGATGGTCTGGATATCGCGCAGGCCGCCAGGGCCTTCCTTCACATTCGGTTCGAGCTTGTAGCCGGAGTCGTCGTATTTCGCATAGCGCTTGCGCTGCTCTTCGAGTTTGGCGCTGAAGAATCGATCCACCGGCCACTGACGATCCGGCGTGATGCGCGATTGCAAGTCCGCATAAAGATGCGTATCGCCGACCAGATGGCGCGATTCCATCAGGTTGGTGATGACGGTGATGTCCTGCGCGGCAAGCCCGGCGCATTGCTCGGGCGTGCGCACGCTGCTGCCGACTTCCAGCCCGATATCCCACAGAAAGGCGAAAAAGTTTTCCAGCGCATTCTGCTGATCGCCGAGGGTTTCGCCAGCGTGCAATACCAGCAGGTCGATATCCGAGTGCGGCAGCAGTTCGCTGCGGCCATAGCCACCGACGGCGATCAAAGCCAGGCCGGGCGCCTTTTCCGGCAGGTATCGCAGCCAGGCCTGATGCAGCACTTCATCCACCAGATGCGCCCGCGCGCGCACCAGTGAATCGGTCGGCGCACCTTCGTGAAACATGCCGAAGAGACGCTTCTTGCCCCAGTCGAGCGTCGCGCGGAAAACCGCGACCGGCTTGTTATCGCCCTCGATACGCAGGCGCGCGCGCACGCGCCGTGGCGAGAATACTGCCGCTGCCTCGTCGTCGGCCGCCTCGGTTTCTACGCTCATTCGCTCGCTTTACCGCTGTTCGATACCACGATCAATGCGTCTGCTCGCCTGTGCGCAAGGTCAGTATTTCCACGCCCGTTTCTGTGACAAGCACAGTATGTTCCCACTGCGCGGACAGCGAGTGATCCTTGGTGACGACGGTCCAGCCATCCGGCAGCAGGCGCACTTCGGCGCGGCCGGCATTGAGCATCGGCTCGACGGTGAACGTCATGCCCGGTTTCAATTCCATGCCCGAACCGGGGCGGCCGTAATGCAGAATCTGTGGATCTTCATGGAACACGCGGCCGATGCCGTGGCCGCAATATTCGCGCACGATCGAAAACTGGTTCGCCTCAGCCAGCTGCTGCACGGCATGGCCGATATCGCCCAGCCGCGCACCGGGACGCACGCGGCGAATGCCTGCGAACATCGCTTCGCGAGTGACTTCCACCAGCCGTTTCGCCATCACCGACGGTTCGCCGATGAAGAATGTCTGGCTGGTATCGCCGTGGAAACCATCGACGATCACCGTCACATCGATATTGACGATATCGCCGCGCTTGAGCTGTTTATCGCCCGGAATGCCGTGGCAGACCACATGATTCACCGAAGTGCAAACCGACTTCGGAAACGGCGGACGCTCGCGCGTGCCGCCATAACCAAGCGGGGCGGGGATCGCCTTCAATTCGTTGACGATATAGTCATGGCACAGCTTGTCCAGCGTATCGGTGGTGACGCCGGCTTTCACGTGCGGGGCGATCATTTCGAGCACGCTTGCAGCCGCGCGGCCGGCGGTGCGCATGAGCTGCTGCTCTTCAGCGTTTTTGAGGGTGATCGACATTCAGGGCAGGGCGATAGTACGAAATTTGAGGCCGCATTGACGATGACATGGACGACAAATTCAAGGTGGGCAAGGCGAAGGCGGGAAGCGATCGGACGGCGGAAACGCGCACTTCGAGCGTTGTTCCGCGCAGCCCGCTATGGTATAAAGCGCGCCGCCGTAAGGCAATGAAGCGACCGACTTTAGTCCATCGAAAGATTGCAGGCTTGCAAAAATCTGCAAGCAGTTTCGATAACCGCAATCGGCGCAAATCCCATCCGTGCTTCGTCCCTGGGTGCCTGTCCAGCTCAAAGCTGAAGACAGGTGACTGAGGCACGGTTTGAATGAACCCAAGGAGATTGGACTATGTCGAGCATCACCATGCGTCAATTGCTGGAGGCCGGCGTTCACTTCGGCCATCGCACGCGGTACTGGAATCCGAAAATGGACGCTTACATTTTCGGCAGCCGTAACCGTATTCACATCATCAACCTTGAATATTCGCTGCCGCTGCTGAAAGATGCCTGCAGCTTTGTCGGCAAGCTCGCCGCGAATGGCGGCCGCATCCTGTTCGTCGGCACCAAGCGTGCGGCGCGCGAAGCGGTGGAAGTCGAAGCAGCGCGCTGCGGCCAGCCGTTCGTGAGCCAGCGCTGGCTCGGCGGCACGCTGACCAACTTCAAGACGATCAAGGCTTCGATCAAGCGCTTGCAGGAAATGGAAAAGCAGATTGAGGACGGCACCGTCAATCGCCTGACCAAGAAGGAACAACTCGTGTTCTCGCGCGAGCGCGAAAAGCTGAACCGCTCGCTCGGTGGCATCAAGGATATGCCGAGTCTGCCGGACTGCCTGTTCGTGATCGACACCGGCTACGAAAACATCGCCGTTTCCGAAGCCAAGAAGCTCGGCATTCCGGTGGTCGCGGTGGTCGATACGAATAACGATCCGGACAAGATCGACTACGTCATTCCCGGCAACGACGACGCGACGCGTGCGATCAAGGTTTACGCGCAGTGCATCGCCGACGCGATCATCGAAGGCCGCGGCAGCAATACCAATGGCCGCCCGGATGAATTCGCCGCCGATAGCAGCACGGCTGCCGAGGAGCGCGCCAACAAGAGCACGCGCCGTCCGCGCAAGGCAGTACCCAAAGGCGACAAGCCGGCCGAAGTGGTCGGCGACGCTATCGCCGTCGAAGCCGAAAAGACCGAGGGCTGATCCGCAACACGCGCCCGCGGCAAGCGAACCTCGCCTGCCGCGGGCGATTTTGTTATTTGATCTTCAATTTGCATGGCTTTCACAGATTCCGATGTGAAAGCACCGACCCCAATAAGAGAAATCCAATGAGCACACCCATTACCGCAGCGCAGGTGAAAGAACTGCGCGACCGCACCGGCGCGGGCATGATCGACTGCAAGAAAGCGCTCGAAGCCACCGGCGGCGATATCGACAGCGCTGCCGAAAAGCTGCGCATTGAAGGCATGGCCAAGGCCGATAAGAAAGGCGGGCGCACCGCTGCCGAAGGCATGATCGGCATCGCGGTTGGCGCCGACGCGATTGCGCTGGCCGAAGTCAATTGCGAAACCGATTTCGTCACCAAAGGCGCGGATTTCCAGGATCTCGCCAACACCGCCGCCAAGCTGGCGCTGGAACATCGTCCGGCGAGCCTCGAAGCGCTGCTGGCCTTGAAAGTGGATGGCCAGTCGCTGGAAGAAAAGCGCAAGGCGCTGGTAGCGAAGATCGGTGAAAACATGACGGTGCGGCGTTTTGAAGTGGTGCAGAAAGCCGGCGGCGCAATCGCCACTTATCTGCATGGCTCGCGCATCGGTGTGGTAGTGGCCCTGACCGCTGGCGACGAACTGCTGGCGAAAGACCTGGCGATGCATGTCGCTGCCAGCCAGCCGCGCTATCTCGACGCCGCTTCCGTGCCGGCCGATATCATCGCCGCAGAAAAAAAGGTGATCGATGCGCAGGTCGCGCAGGAGCAGGAAGAAGCCGAGGCTGCCGCGAAAGAAGCAGGCAAGGAATACAAGGCCAAACCTGCCGAAATCCTGGCGAAGATGGTCGATGGCAAGCTGCGCAAGTTCGTCGGCGAAATCACGCTGCTGGGTCAGCCGTTCGTCAAGGACCCGGATCAGACGGTCGAGAAACTGCTGAAATCGAAAGGCGCATCGGTGGCGAGCTTCGCGCGGCTCGCGGTCGGCGAAGGCATCGAGAAAAAGCAGACCGACTTTGCGGCAGAAGTGGCGGCGGCGTCGAAAGTCTGACGCGATAGGTCGGCGTCGGGAAAAGCTCTAAAATACGAAATCGGCCCCGGCAACGGGGCCTCTTTCTAAACGAACACTTACGAACGGGCCCGTACCGATGTTGCCGAAGAATTCCACAGTGAACGACAGCCTTTCTGATCCTTTGACGACATTCTGCATCCGCGATGGTCGCCGCATCTGCCACGCAGGGATTGCGGGATGACAAACGATCCTTTGCCGTACAAGCGAATTCTGCTGAAGCTTTCCGGCGAAGCCCTGATGGGCCCGCTGCAATTCGGTATTTCACCGGACGTGATGTCGTTTCTGGCGAATGAGATCAAGGCGGTGATCGATCTCGGCGTGCAGGTTGCCCTGGTCGTCGGCGGCGGCAATATTTTTCGCGGCGAAGGTCTGGCGCGCGCCGGCATGGATCGCGTCACCGGCGATCAGATGGGAATGCTCGCAACCTGCATCAATGCGCTGGCCTTGCAGGATGCGGTGGAGCGTGTTGGCCTGGGTGCGCGTGTGCAGTCGGCGATCCGCATCAACGAGGTCTGCGAGGATTTCATCCGCCGGCGTGCGGTGCGTCACCTGGAAAAAGGCCGCGTGGTGATTTTCGCTGCCGGCACCGGCAATCCTTTCTTCACGACGGATTCCGCAGCCGCGCTGCGCGCAATCGAAATCAATGCCGACTTGTTATTGAAGGCGACCAAGGTCGATGGCATCTACACGGCCGATCCGAAGAAGGATTCGTCCGCCAAGCGCTACGACACGCTGACCTACGATCAGGCGCTGGATCAGCGGCTCGGCGTGATGGATCAAACCGCGCTGGTGCTGTGCCGCGACAACAAGATTCGCCTGCGCGTGTACGACATGGAACGGCCCGGCGCGCTGCTCAGCATTGTCAAGGGCGATAGCAGCATTGGCACGCTGGTTCAGGTGCAGTAAAGAATTCAACGGTATGGTGCTGCGCGGGAAAGATATCGCCAGAGGCGGAAATTGCATGCGATGGCAGCGGCAAAGTGGCAATGGAACAAGGATCATTCATGATTGAAGACATCAAGAAAGATGCAACGGTGCGCATGCAGAAATGCCTGGATGCGCTGAAACAATCGCTGGTCAAGCTGCGTACCGGCCGCGCCAATACGGCGATTCTGGAACACATCCGTGTCGATTATTACGGCAACGAAACGCCGCTGACGCAGGTCGCCAGCGTGGTAGTGGAGGATGCCCGCACGATTTCGATTTCGCCGTATGAAAAGAGCATGGTCGGCGTTATCGAGAAAGCGATTTTCGCGTCCGATCTGGGCCTCACGCCGAATACTGCTGGCACCACTATCCGCATCAATCTGCCGCCGCTGACCGAAGAGCGCCGCCGCGATTTGATCAAGGTGGTGAAGTCCGAAACCGAGCATGCGCGCATCGCCATTCGCAACGTGCGGCGCGATGCGAATCAGGACATCAAGGAACTCGCCAAGGAAAAAATCATCACGAGTGATGACGAAAAAAAGGCGGAAACCGAAACGCAGAAATTGACCGACCAGTTCATCGCCAAAGCCGAAGAAGTGATGGCCGCGAAAGAAAAAGAATTGCTCGCGGTCTGATGCGCTGACGGCCTGAAGAAATTACGCCAGCGCCTTGATGCCATGACCCGCGATCCACCTTCGATCCCGCAACCAGCCGTGCCGCGGCATGTTGCGGTCATCATGGATGGCAATGGACGCTGGGCCAAACAACGCAATCGTCCGCGCGCGTTCGGCCATCGCGCCGGTGTGGGTTCCGCGCGGCGCATCGTGCGGGCTTGCCATCAGCACGGTGTGGAAGTACTGACGCTGTTCGCGTTCAGTCAGGAAAACTGGCAGCGTCCGCCGACGGAAGTGAGCCTGCTGATGCAGTTGTTTATCCGCACGCTGACACGCGAAGTGGCGAACCTGCACAACAACGGCGTGCGCATCCGCTTCATCGGCGATCATCGTGATTTCCCGGCCTCGCTGAGGCAGTTGATGGCCAATGCCGAAGCCACCACGTTCGGCAACACCGATCTCACTCTGGTGGTTGCCGCTGGTTATGGCGGCCAGTGGGACATCGCGCGCGCCGCGAGCAGCTTGTGCGCAGAGGGTTTGCCGATCACGCCAGAGAACATCGAATCGCGCTTGATCCTGCCCGAATTGCCGCATCCGGATTTGCTGATCCGCACCGGCGGCGAAAAGCGGCTCAGCAATTTCCTGATGTGGCAGCTGGCGTATACCGAACTGTTGTTCGTCGATACGCTGTGGCCGGATTTCGGCGAGGCTGAATTCGCGCAGGCGCTGCATTGGTATGGCGGACGTCAGCGGCGCTTCGGGCGCGTGCCGGAAGGCGTATGAGTTCAACATCGGGCAGTGCGGCAGGCGATGTTTTCCATCTCGATCGCGGATATTACTGAGCGTGCTCCTCCAACGTGTGCTGACCGCACTGGTGCTGTTGCCGCTGGTATTGGCGATCGCCTGGTTCGCGCCGCTGGACTGGCTTTATCTGGCGTTCTCGGTGGTCGCACTCATCGCTGCGCATGAATGGTCGGCATTGCTGGGCTTGATCTCGCGGCCAGCGCGGTGGGTGTACGTCGCGTTCAGCGCAGCGCTGCTGACGCTGGCGTGGTGGCGGCAGGCAGATTGGCAATGGCTGGCGGCGGTGGAAGTTTTGTGGTGGGTGTTCGCGCTGTATCTGATGTTCGGCTTTCCGGAGAATTTGCAGCGTCATCGACCAGCAGCCTGGATGCTCGGTCTGCTTGGACCTTTGCTGTGGACGCCGGCGGTGTTATCGATGGTGATGCTGCGCGCGATGCCGCAAGGCGCGGAGCGGCTGATTTATCTGCTGGTGCTGATCTGGGCCGCGGATGTCGGCGCGTATATCGCCGGGCGCAATTTCGGCCGGCATAAACTGGCGCCAAAAGTCTCGCCCGGCAAAACGCGCGAAGGCGCGGCCGGCGGCTTGCTGGTGTGCGTGTTGTGGTCGATCGCCGCCGGCGCTTATGTGTTCATGCCAAACGATGCGATGCAGTTGCTGCGGATCGTGGCGTTGAGTCTCGCGGTGGCTGTACTGTCGATCGTCGGCGATCTCGGCATCAGCATGTTCAAGCGGCTTTCCGGCATCAAGGACAGCGGCAAGCTGCTGCCGGGTCACGGCGGCATTCTCGATCGTGTGGATAGCCTGCTGGCCGGCGCGCCGGCGCTGGCGCTTGGCCTCTATTGGCTGGCACTTTGATGTCTTTACACGCGTATTCCATTGAACGCAGGAATTGTTCGCCGCAAACGCTCATAATTAACGCTTGTGCGGTTCGGGTTTCCCGCGCCGCGCCGGTTTTGATTTTAGCTTCGAGTTTGCCGGGAGTTGCCTGATGTTCGAAATGCTCAATAACGGCGTACACAACACGGTCTGGTTCATCGTGGCCATCGGCATTCTGGTGGCGTTTCACGAGTTCGGCCATTTCTGGGTGGCGCGTCGGCTGGGCGTAAAAGTGCTGCGGTTTTCGGTCGGCTTCGGCAAACCCTTGTGGAAGCACACCGCCAAGGATGGCGTCGAATACGTGCTGGCGATGATCCCGCTCGGCGGCTACGTGAAAATGCTCGACGAGCGCGAAGGCGAAGTGCCTGCCGCGGAGGTTCATCGCGCGTTCAATCGTCAGCCGGCGTGGTCGCGCATTGCGATTTTTGCTGCCGGTCCTGCATTCAATTTCGTGCTTGCGATCGTGTTTTACTGGGCCGTGTTCGTCGTCGGCATTCCGGATTTCAAGCCTCTGCTCGCCGCACCGACGCCCGGCTCGGTGGGAGCGGCTGCCGATCTTCACGAAGGCGATCGCGTGGTCAGTCTCAACGGCCAGGAAATCAAGACCTGGAGCGTGCTGCGCACGGAGTTGATCGAGGCCGTTTTGAATCATCAGCCGGCTTCGATGGTGGTGGCCGACAAGTCCGGCGTCGAGCGCGCGGTGCAACTGGATTTCAGCAAGGTGCGTGTCGACCCGCAGTATCTGTTCGACGATCTCGGCCTGGAGCGTTATCAGCCGCCGCTGCCACCGAAATTTGGCGATTTGATTGCAGGCGGCGCTGCGGAAACCGGCGGCCTGAAATCCGGCGATGTGGTGCTGGCGATCAATGGCGAGCCGCTCTCCACTTTCCAGCAATTGCAGAAAATCGTCGCGGCGCATCCGGGCGAATCGCTGCACTTCAGCTTGCAGCGCGGTGACGAAACGATTGCGCGAACCGTGCTGATCGGCAGCCTCAGCCGTGGCGGCGAGACCCGCGGATATCTGGGTGCGGCGTCGGCACGCATGGTCAACGAAGACAAGATGTGGCACGATTTGGGTGCCGAGTTGCGCTTGGGTCCGTTTGCGGCCGTTCCCGCTGCGTTACAGCAAACCTGGGAAATGACGCGCATGGTTGCGCAGCTGTTTGGCCGGATGCTGACAGGCGATATTTCGGTGAAGAACCTGAGTGGGCCGATCAGCACGGCGCAGGCGGCAGGCAGTGCCGCCAAAGCGGGTGTTTCGGTATTCCTCGGGTTCATCGCTTTTGTCAGCCTCAATCTGGGCATCGTCAATCTGATCCCCATTCCGGTGCTGGATGGCGGTCAGATCGTCAGCTGCCTGATCGAGGTGGTCAAGGGCAAGCCGTTGTCGGAGCGGGCGCAGGTGCTGGTACAGCAGCTAGGGCTGGCGCTTTTGGTTTTGATTATGGGATTCGCAATTTTTAATGACATCGCGCGCCAATTCGGCTGATCGTATCGATCCGCTTTCGTACCCGTTTTCCGCAACTCCGAGCCGACCCTGAATGGGCCAGAACTTTAGACGCAACCGCATCCGCCGGGTTGCCGCAACGCTGGCCGCAGGCATCGCTTTCCAGGGTTCGGCTTGGGCTTTTGATGCTTTCACCATCCGCGAAATTCGTGCGGAGGGTCTCAAGCGCATCGAAATCGGCACGGTGCTTACCTACCTGCCGCTGTCGGTGGGCGATCAGCTCAATGGCACCACTTCGACGCAGGCGATCACGTCGCTGTATCAGTCCGGCCTGTTCCAGGACGTGCAGCTGCTGCGCGATGGCGATGCGCTGGTCATCAAGGTCAAGGAACGACCATCGATCGCGTCGTTCAAGATCGAGGGCAATGAAAAGATCGGTGGCGACGATCTGAAAAAGTCGTTGAAGGATCTCGGCCTGGTCGAAGGCGAATTGTTCAAGCGCAGCCTGCTCGATGGTGTCGAACAGGAATTGCAGCGGCAATATCTGGCGAATGGTTTTTACGATGTCAGCGTCGATACGCAGGTTACTGATCTGCCGAACAACCGCGTCGACATCCACATCAAGGTGGTCGAAGGTCCGGTCTCCCACATCAAGGAGATCAACATCATCGGCAACAAGGTTTTCCCGAAGGACGAACTGCTGAAGCAGTTCAAGCTGCAGCCATCCTACTGGATTCCCTTCATCGCCAAGGACAAGTACTCGAAGCAGCAGCTCGGCGGCGATCTCGAATCGCTGAGTTCGTATTATCAGGATCGCGGCTACCTGCAGTTCAACATCACTTCGGTGCAGGTGTCGCTGTCGCCCGACAAGAAAGACATTTACATCACGCTGAATGTCGAGGAGGGCGAGAAGTACAAGGTCAAGTCGCATCGTTTTTCCGGCGAGACGGTGCTCAACGAAGTTTTCCTCGAACGCCTGATCAGCACGCACGACGGCGATCAATTCTCGCGCAAGGAAGCTACCGAAAGTTCCAATCGCATCGAAAATGCGCTGTCCGATATCGGCTATGCGTTTGCGAAAGTCACGCCGCTGCCGGAAGTCGACGAAAAAGCGCGTACCGTCGGCATCAACTATTTCATGGAACCCGGCAAACGCGCCTACATACGGCACATCAATTTCGTCGGCAATGCCGGTACCAACGACGAAACGCTGCGGCGCGAAATGCGTCAGCTGGAAGCCGCACCCTTCTCCAAGAGTTCGGTCGAGCGTTCGCGTCAACGTCTGGCGCGACTGCCTTACATCGAATCCGCCGAGGTCGATACCAAGCCGGTGGCCGGCTCCGACGATCTGGTGGATATCGAATTCAAGGTCAAGGAACGTGCGCCGGGCGCGGTGCAGTTCGGCGTCGGTTACTCGGGCGCGCAAGGTTTTTTGATCAACGCCAGCGTGGTCAATAACAACTTCCTCGGCACCGGCGATCGGGTGGCGATCACGGCGGAAAACAGCGTGCTGACGCGCGTCGTCAACCTCAGCTGGACCGATCCTTATTTCACCGAAGACGGCATCAGCCAGACGATTTCGACGTCCTATCGGCGCACCAAGGGTTTGATCCGTTACAGCTCCGGTCTGGATTACGACACTATCGGCGCGGACCTGACCTATGGTATTCCGCTATCCGAATTCATGTCGCTGCGGCTTGGTGGCGGCATCTCGCAAACCGCGATCCAGACGTTCCCGGGCGCGACTTCGGATCAGGTGCTGGATTTCGTCATCAACAATGGCGTGGTGTTCAACAATTACCAGCTGAAGACCGGTATCGGCCGCGACACGCGCAACAAGACTTTCTTCGCTAATCGCGGCTCCCTGACCCGGCTGACGGCGGACATCACGATCCCCGGCAGCGATATCGAATACTACAATCTGGGTTTCGAGCAGCAGCTTTATCTGACGCTGCCGTACAAGTTCTTCGTGCAGTTCAATGCGTCGGCCGGCATGCTCGGGACTTACGGTTCGACCCACGATGTGCCGCCCTACGAAAACTATTTCGCCGGTGGCCCGACCACGGTGCGCGGCTACCGCGATGGCGAGCTGGGCCCGCGCGATACGCCGAACAACAATCCTTTCGGCGGTCGATTGCGCACCACTTCGCAGTCCGAGCTGGTGCTGCCGCTGCCGCTGGTCAGCGATAACAAAATCACGCGACTGGGCGTGTTTTATGATATCGGCGACGTCTTCGCAAAACCGAGCGATTTTCGTGCCGATCAATTGCGCATGGCTTACGGATTGGCCTTCAGTTTCTTCACGCCGATTCTCGGCCTGCTCGATTTGAGTTACGCTTTCCCGCTGAACCCAAAGCCCGGCGACGAGACCGCGCACTTCCAGATTTCGTTCGGCCAGGGTTTTTAGGCCGCCAACGATTTCGTCTTTGGCCGGCCAACTTCCGGCACTTCATCCACTTGCTTCAACGTAAAACCTAAAGAGAGACCATCATGATTTACCAGCGTATTTTTGCGGCCGTTGGCGTTGTCGCCGCAATTTCCCTCGGCTTCGCTTTGCCGGCGTTTGCAGATACCAAGATCGGCGCGATCAATTTTGAAGAAGTCGTGCAAAAGTCGCCGCAATATAAAGCCGCCGACACGAAAGTGTCGACCGAATTCGGCAAACGCAAGGCCGATATCGAAAGTCAGGGCAAGCAGTTGCAGGATGACGCGCAGAAGTATCAAAAAGATCATGACGTGCTGAGCGCCGACGCGCGTGCGAAAACCGAAAAGGATTTGCAGCAGCGGCAGATCGATTTGCAATATGCGCAGAAGAAATTCCAGGACGATTTCACCACCCGTAATCGTGACCTGACCCAGCAGATCGTTACGCAGATTCGCGCCGTGATTACGCAGGTTGCGAAGGAAAAAGGCTTCGATCTCGTCGTCACCGATCCGGTTTACGCCGCTGCCAGCATCGATATTTCCGATGAAGTGCTGAAGCGTCTCGCCGCAGCGCCCGACGCTGGCAAGTAAGTCCAGGCCGCGCGTGATGGACTTCGGGAGTTTTCCCGAAGCCGCCATCGCCTGATGCATTCCGTCGTGCCGGCCATGCGGCTTGCTGATCTGGCGCAGACCTTCAATCTGCAAATCGCGGGCGACGCCGATATTGAAATCATCGGTGTCTGCTCGTTGTTGCCGGGCAAGCCCAGGCATTTGAGTTTCTGCGCGGACGCGCGCTTGCGCTCGGCTATCGGGCAGACGCAGGCCGGCGCGCTTGTGCTGGCGCCGCGTGATGCGAAAACATTCGGCGGTAATGCGCTGATCGCTGCCGACCCGGCCGTCGCCTTCGCGCGGATCGCCAAACAGTTCGACGACCGCGCGAATTTCATCGCCGGCTGGCATTCCTCCGCCAGCATTGCGGACGATGCCAAAATCGGTGCGGATTGCTGGATCGGCGCCGGTGCCGTGATCGAATCGAACGCGGTGATCGGCGCCAACAGCTTCATCGGCCCGAACTGCGTGATCGGCCGCGATGCGGTGATCGGCGAAGGCAGCCGGCTCGAAGCCAATGTCTGGATTGCCTCGCGCTGCCGGCTCGGTGCGCGCGCGCAAGTGCAGCCGGGCGCGGTGATTGGCAGTCGCGGTTTCGGTTTGGCGCGCGCCAAAAGCGGCTGGATCGAGGTGCCGCAGCTGGGCGCAGTGATTGTTGGCGACGATGTCGAAATTGGCGCCAATACCACCATCGACCGCGGTGCGCTCGACGACACCGTCATCGAAAATGGCGTGAAGCTCGACAACCAGATCCAGATCGCGCACAACTGCCGCATCGGTGCAGACACCGCAATCGCCGCCTGCGTCGGCATCGCCGGCAGCACCCGAATCGGCGCGCGTTGTCTGATCGGCGGCGCGGCCGGCATTGGCGGTCATCTGGAAATTGGCGACGATATTGTCATTCTCGGCTTGGCAATGGTGACAAAATCGCTGTCCGCGCCGGGCGTTTACGGCTCGGGTTTACCGGTAATGCCGGCACGGGAATGGCGCAAACTGGTAGGGCGCGTGCGGCGTTTGCCGCGCACCGCGCAGCGCATGCAGGCAATCGAACAGGCACTCAAAATCAAGCCGTCTCAGGGAGATTCCGAAGTTGAGCAAGACGATTTCTAATACGCTGTTCGACATCCGCGACATCATGGGCATGCTGGCGCATCGCTCGCCGTTCCTGCTGGTCGACAAGGTCATCGCTTACGACAAAGGCAAGTCGCTGACCGCGATCAAGAACGTCACCTTCAACGAACCGTTTTTCCCCGGCCATTTCCCGCAGGTGCCGACGATGCCGGGCGTGCTGATTCTGGAATCGATGGCGCAGACCTGCGGTTTGCTGACCTCCATCGATACCGGCATCAAGGCCGATTCGGGCGTGATTTTCTACTTCGCCGGCATCGACGACGCGCGCTTCAAACGCATCGTCGTTCCGGGCGATACGCTGACGCTCGAAGTGGCGATCGACAAGGTCAAGCGGCATCTCTGGAAATTCAAGGCCAAGGCCAGCGTCGATGGCGAACTCGCCTGCGAAGCTACCTTGATCTGCGTCTTCAAATATCCGGAAAAATCGCCGTCGGCCGCGCAAGCCGCAATCGAAACGCCCGTGCAAAACGCATGAGCGCGATCGCAGGGCCGATTCACCCAACCGCAATCGTCGACGCCAGCGCGCAGTTGCATCCAAGCGTAGAAGTCGGCGCTTACAGCGTCATCGGTGCGAACGTGCAGATCGGCGAAGGCACGGTGATCGGCGCGCATGCGGTGCTGAAAGGCCCGATGCGCATCGGCAAGCACAATCGTATTTATTCGTTCACGGCCGTCGGTGAAGTTTCGCAGGACAAGACCGCCAGGTCTGATGACGCGACCTCGGTCGAAATCGGCGACGGCAATACCATCCGCGAGTTCGTCACGATCCAGCGCGGCACCTTGAAAGACACCGGCGTCACCCGCATCGGCGACGATAACTGGATCATGAACTACGTCCACATCGCGCACGATTGCGTGATCGGCAGTCATGGCGTTTTCGCCAATCAATCGACCCTCGCCGGGCATGTGACGATCGAGGATCACGTCGTGCTCGGCGGCGGCACCCTGATCGCGCAGCACATCCGTCTCGGCGCGCATTGTTTCACCGCCGGCGGCGCGGGCGTCACCCGCGATGTGCCGCCGTTCTTCATCGTGCAGGGCAATCCTGCCGGCCCGCGCGGGATCAACATCGAAGGCATTCGCCGGCGCGGTTTCAGCGCGGAAGACCTGACCGATATCAAGCACGCTTATCGCATTCTGTTCCTGTCCGATGTGCCGGCCGCGGAAGCGCGCATCGAACTTGCAGAGCTTGCCAAAACTTCGATGCAGGTTCGGCGCATCAGCGAATTCGTCGAAAGCTCGAAACGCCTGATCCAGAAATAGCGCATGCGCTTCGCAGTGCTGGCAGGCGAAACGTCCGGCGATCTGCTCGGCGCTGCCATCATTCATGCGCTGCGCAGCCGGTTTCCTGAAGCGGAATTCTATGGCGTCACCGGACCGCGCATGCGCGAAGCCGGCTGCGAAAGTGTGGCCAATATCGATGCGCTCTCGGTGATGGGCCTCGCCGAAGTACTGCCGAAAATTCCAGCGATCGTGAAGCTGCGCCGCGCGCTGGCGCGACGTTTTCTGCAGGATCGGCCCGATTGCGTGATCGGCGTCGATGCGCCCGATTTCAATCTGCCGCTCGAACGCCGCCTGCACGAGGCCGGGCTGAAAACCGCGCACATCGTCAGCCCGACCGTCTGGGCCTGGCGCGCCGGCCGCGTGAAATCGATCGCGCGTTCGATAGATCTGCTGCTCTGCCTGTTTCCGTTCGAGCCGAAGTTTTATGCGGATCATGGCGCACGCTTGAAGACGGAATTCATCGGGCATCCGCTGGCGGAGGAACTGAAGCTGCCGATCGCGCGCGATGCCGCGCGGCAGCAATTGAATTTGCCGATACAGTCGCCGATCGTCGCCATTCTGCCGGGCAGTCGCGCCGGCGAATTGAAATATCTGGCCGAGCCGTTCGTGAAAACTGCGCAATGGCTGGCGCAGCGCAATCCCGAGCTGAGCTTCGTCGCGCCGCTGGCCAAACCGGGCCTGCGCGCTGCGCTCGAAGCCGCCATCGAACAGCATGCGCCTGCGTTGCGCTGGCATCTGCTCGATGGCGAATCGCGCACCGCGATGCGTGCCGCCGACGTGGTGTTGCTGGCTTCCGGCACGGCCACACTCGAATGCCTGCTGCTGGAGCGGCCGATGGTGGTGGGCTATCGCGTTTCTGCGTTCACGGCTTGGCTGCTGCGTAGTTTTCGGCTGCTCAAGGTTGCGCGCGTGAGTCTGCCGAATCTGTTGTGCGCGCAAGCGGTCGTGCCCGAATTTCTGCAGGAAGACGCACAGGCTGAAAATTTCGGCCCGGCGATCGAGCGACTGTTGACCGATGCCGAAGCTTGCGCGGCGCAGTTGATTCAATTTTCCGCCGCAGGCGCTGCGCTCAAACAGGACGCGGCGGCGCGCGCTGCGGATGCGATTGCGCGTTTGATTGCGGCCTGAAACTCGAAAAAGGCCTGTCAACTTTGAGGTACAGATGAACCTCGAAATTTGCCGCTGCACGCCTGTATCCACGAAGCGATAATAGAGCAGGGTGCCAAGGCTTGACCCGGTTCACGCGGTACCGCAGCGTTCCCGATTTCAACTCATTGGGCAGTCGAACAATTCAGGCGCAGACAGAACACGGATGGCGGAATTGATTGCAGGCATCGACGAAGTGGGCCGCGGCTGTCTGGCCGGGCCGGTCTATGCCGCCGCGGTAATTCTGCCATTGCAGCCCCAGTTACTCGGCCTGCGCGATTCCAAGGCGCTGAGTGCATCGGCGCGGGAAAAACTGGTGCCGCAGATCGAGCAGGCGGCGCTGGCCTGGGCCATCGGCGTCGCCACGCCGGCCGAGATCGACGAGATCAATATCTTGCAGGCGACATTCCTGGCGATGCGCCGTGCGCTGGCGGCACTCAAGATCGCGCCGGATCTTTGCCGGGTGGATGGCAATCAGAATCCGCAACTGGGCGTGGCTACAGAAATGGTGATCGGTGGCGATGGGCTGCATGCCTGCATCATGGCGGCGTCGATCATCGCCAAGGTTGCGCGCGATGCCGAGATGCGGCGGCTCTGCGCGGAATATCCCCACTATGGATTTTCGCGGCACAAGGGTTACGGCACACCGGATCACTTGCGCGCGTTGCGTCAGCATGGCCCTTGTGCGATTCACCGCCGCAGCTTCGCGCCGTGTGCGCAAAGTTATCTCTCGTTGCAAAAAGTGCTCGTCGATGAACCGGCATCGCCCGTTTCCGTAAAAGAAGATCGGCGTGCAATCGATCTGAATGCCAGTATTTACAGCAATCCAGCCGATATTTCGACGTGAGCTTCGTACATCTTCATCTGCATACGGAATTCTCGCTATCGGATGGCTTGATCCGCGTGGAAGCGCCGGCGCGCAAGAGTGCGGGCGCGAATGTGTCGACGCTGACGCTGCAAGCTAAAGCGCTAAAGCTGCCGGCGGTGGCGATCACCGATCAGCACAACCTGTTCGGCATGGTGAAGTTCCTTAAGTACGCCGAGAGCGCCGGTATCAAGCCGATCGTGGGTGCGGATGTTGCCGTCGAACTCGGCGCCGATAACGATCCACCCGAGCGCGTGACGCTGCTGGTGCAGAACGATCGCGGCTATCGCAATCTCACGCAACTGCTGTCGCGCGCATATCAGGAAGGTCAGCAGCGTGGTGGACCGCGGCTGCGGCGCGAATGGCTCAGTGCATCGTCTGAAGGATTGATCGTGCTGTCCGGCCGCAATGGCGAAATCGGCCGCGCCTTGCTGGCGGGCAATCTGCCGCGCGCGCGTGCAGCGGCCGCGTTCTGGCGCGAGCTATTTCCGGATCGGCTTTATCTGGAGATCACCCGCTGCGGCCGCGGCGGCGATGAAGATCATCTGCGCGCAGCGGTGGCACTGGCGCGGCGCGATGGGTTGCCGGTGGTGGCGACCAACGACGTGCGCTTTCTCGAACGCGGCGATTTTGATGCGCATGAAGCACGCACCTGCATCGCACAGGGCCGCGTCATCAACGACGCGCGGCGTCCGCGCGAATATTCGGCGGAGCAATATCTGAAATCCGCCGACGAAATGTGCGCGCTGTTCACCGATCTGCCGGAAGCGATCGAGAATTCGCTGGAGATCGCGCGCCGCTGCTCGCTGAGCTTGAAGTTCGGCGTGAATCATCTGCCGAATTTTCCGACTGCCGACGACGTTACCGAATCGCAATTGCTGGCCGAGCAATCGCGTGCCGGGCTCGCGCATCGCTTGACCACGCATGCGCCCGCGAAGCCGATCGAGGAATATCGGCAGCGGCTCGAATACGAGCTGGCGGTGATCGAGAAGATGGGCTTTGCCGGCTACTTTCTGGTCGTTGCGGATTTCATCGCCTGGGCCAAGAACAATGGTGTGCCGGTCGGTCCGGGGCGTGGCTCCGGCGCAGGTTCGCTGGTGGCGTATGCGATCGGCATTACCGATCTCGATCCGCTGCCGTACAACCTGTTGTTCGAGCGTTTCCTCAATCCAGAGCGCGTCTCGCTGCCGGATTTCGATGTGGATTTCTGTATCGAAGGCCGCGATCGCGTGATCGATTATGTCGCGCAGCGTTATGGCCGCGATCGCGTTTGCCAGATCATCACCTACGGCAGCATGGCGGCGCGCAACGTGGTGCGCGATGTCACCCGCGTGCTGGGGCATCCTTATGGCATGGGCGATCGCATCGCCAAACTCATTCCCGGCATTCCCGCTTACAAGACCGAAGCCGAGAAAGCCGATTGTTCGGTGCTCGAATATGCGGTGCTTCACGATAAAAATAATAGCGAGCTGAAAAAACTCTACGACGAGGACGAGGAAGTCCGCGCGATCATCGATCTGGGTCTGACGCTCGAAGATTTAACGCGCGGCGTCGGCATTCACGCCGGCGGTGTGGTGATCGCGCCGAAGCCTTTGATCGAGTACACGCCGCTGTTTTGCGAAGCCGGCGGCGCGGGTTTGCGCACGCAGTTCGACATGAAGGATCTCGAAGCGGTCGGGCTGGTGAAGTTCGATTTCCTCGGTCTGCGCACACTCACCATCATTCAGGCCGCGGTCGATCAGATCAACATGCGCACGCCCGAGCGCAAGCTCGACATCCTGCAATTGCCGCTCGACGACAAGCGCGCGTATGGCCTGTATGCGAAAGGTGAAACTACCGCGGTGTTCCAGATGGAATCGCCCGGCATGCAGAAGGCTTCCAGGGATTTGAAGCCGGATAATTTCGAGGACATCATCGCGCTGGTTTCGCTGTATCGGCCCGGCCCGATGGAGCTGATTCCGGAATACTGCAAACGCAAGCGCGGCGAGTCGCCGATCGAGTATCTGCACCCGGATATGGAAACCGTGCTGCAGCCGACGTACGGCATCTTCGTTTATCAGGAACAGGTGATGCAGATGTCGCAGCAGCTCGCCGGCTACACGCTCGGCGGTGCGGATTTGCTGCGGCGTGCGATGGGCAAGAAGATCGCGTCGGAAATGGCGAAGCAGCGCAGCGTGTTCCAGGACGGCGCACAGGCCAAGGGCATCGAAGCCAAAACCGCGAGTGCAGTGTTCGATCTGATGGAGAAGTTCGCCAATTACGGCTTCAACAAAAGTCACGCCGCGGCGTATGCGCTGGTGTCGTATCAAACCGCGTGGCTGAAGGCGCATTACCCGGCGGAATTCATGGCCGCGGTGATGTCGGCGGAAATGAATCACACCGAAACCGTGGTGGTGATGCTGGCCGAATGCGAACGCATGAAGTTGAAAGTGGCGTCGCCGGACATCAACCGTTCGCAATATCGTTTCACCGTCGATGCGGCCGGCGAAATCCTTTACGGACTTGGCGCGATCAAAGGCGTTGGCGAAGGCGCGCTCGAAGGCATCCTCGCCGAGCGCAGTGCCAATGGTGCGTTCAGCGACCTGTTCGATTTCTGCCGCCGCATCGATTTGCGTCGTGCCAACAAGCGCGTGATGGAAGCGCTGATCGGCGCCGGCGCGCTGGATGGCTTCGGCCTCAATCGCCCGAGTTTGCTGGCGACTTTGCCGAGCGCGCTGCAACTGGCGGAGCAGACTGCAGCGGGTGTTCACGCTGGCCAGGAAGATCTGTTCGGCTTGGGTGGTACCAGCCCTGCGGCGGGCGAGAAAGTGGCGGCGCGAATCGAAGCGGACTGGCCGGACAACGAACGACTCGCACGCGAGAAGGAAGTGCTCGGTTTGTATCTGTCCGGCCATCCGATCACGGCGTATCGCCGCCTGATCGATCAAATCTGTTCCGGCAGCATCAAGCAGCTGATCGATGAAACCGCGCCGCCGATGGATGCCTTCGATGGCGGCGATGAAGACGAAGGCAGTTCGCGCCGTCGCCGGCCGTTTCGTAAAACCGTAATGCTCGCCGGCTGGCTCGGCGAGGTACGCAACATCGGCGGCGAACGTCCCGGCAAGATCGTGATGCTGGATGATCGCAGTAGCCAGATCATCAGCTGGCTCGATCTCGACGCCTGGCAGAAATTCCAGACTGTACTGCGGCGCGATTCGCTGGTGTTCGCCACCGGCGATATCCGCGCAGTACAGCGCGAAGGCCGCGATCTGGAGCACCGGCTTTACGCCACGCAGTTTTTCGATCTCGATGGCGTGATCCGCCACTACGCCGACAAACTGCTGCTCACCTGGCGCCGGCCGGTGGCTGAAGTGCCGCTGCTGCAAAAGCGTCTGGCGGATTTACGCACCTTTGAAGGCGGCGCGCAGGTGACGCTGGACTACCTCAACGGCCGCGCCCGCGCAACGCTGGAATTCGGCGCGGACTGGCGCATCAAACTGCAGGAGGCGACACTGGCTGAACTGCAGCGCTTATTGGGTCACAATAGCGTGCAGGTGAGCTACCGGCGCTTTGTCCCGCCGGCGACCCAACGGAACCGATCCTATGGCGAATAATCCCAACCCATCGACAACCTATCTGGATTTCGAGCAGCCGATTGCCGAGCTGCAGAAGAAGATCGACGAGCTGCGCTTCATGACCGGCGGCAGCGAGCTGAATCTCACCGACGAAATCGCGCGGCTCGAAGCGAAGATCGGCGAAGCCACGCGGCAGATCTTCGCCAATCTCAATCCGTGGCAGGTGGCGCAGATCGCGCGGCATCCGCAGCGGCCGTATGCGCTGGACTATCTCAATGGCATCTTCACCGAATGGGAAGAGCTGCATGGCGACCGGCATTTCGGCGACGATCCCGCCATCGTCTGCGGCATCGCCCGGCTCGAAGGCCGCGCGTGTGCGGTGATCGGCCATCAGAAAGGCCGCGACACCAAGGAACGCATCTATCGCAACTTCGGTTCGCCGCGGCCGGAGGCCTACCGCAAGGCGCTGCGCGTCATGAAGCTGGCCGAGAAATTCAACCTGCCGATCATCACGCTGATCGATACCGCCGGCGCTTACGCCGGCATCAGCGCCGAAGAGCGCAATCAGTCCGAAGCCATCGCGCGCAACCTGTTCGAGCTCTCGCGCCTGCGCACGCCGGTGCTGGTGACGGTGACCGGTGAGGGCGGCTCCGGCGGTGCGCTCGCCATCGGCGTCGGCGATCATGTGATGATGTTGCAATACAGTATTTATTCGGTGATCTCGCCCGAAGGCTGCGCATCGATCCTGTTCAAGAAAGCCGAGCGCGCCAAGGATGCCGCCGAGGCCATGCGCATCACCGCGCAGGACGTGCTCGAATTCAAGCTGATCGACGAGATCATTCCCGAACCCCTCGGCGGCGCCCACCGCGATCCCGCCGCCATGCTCGCCGCCGTGAAGGAACGGTTGGTGAGTAACCTCGAACGGCTGGTGCAGATTCCGATGACGCGGCTGCTCAGCGAGCGCTATCAGCGTTTGATGAGCTACGGCTC